>JABGWJ010000023.1 GCA_018645565.1 bacterium
CCTAGTAATGCAGCATTTAATAATTCGGATATTAATATGGATGATGAATTAAATATTGCAGATGTTGTTATGGTTGTAGATATAATATCTGGTACTCAGTCTGGTAGATCTTCAAGCCTGGGTTCATTCGCTTCATTAGAAATAAAATCTAATCATACAAGTTCAGATTTAATTTTTAATATCTTATATGATGGTGCTTTGAAGGGACTTGAGTTTGATTTGACTTATGATCCTAATATCGTTTCGATAGGTGAACCTGCTCTTATTTTATTGCAAGATAATGTAGTTAGTACCTTTAGAGAAATTAAAGAAGGTTTAATCAAAGTTGTTTTATTCGACGTGAATGGTGGTTTTATCCTTTCAGATAAAAACCAAGATTTATTGCAGATGTCATATAGCTTCTTAGGTAGTGTCTTAGATAGAAGTAGTGTCGATATAAGCAATGTGGTTGTATCAGGTCCAAAAGGAAATATTGCAAGTGTCTCTTCAAATGTTGTTTCAGCAGACGTGAAGCTTATTCCTGGTGTTTTTGCGTTACATCAAAACTATCCTAATCCTTTTAATCCAACTACAGAAATACAATTTGATATTCCAAAAGCAACTCAAATTAATGTTTCTATCTTCAATTTAATGGGACAAAAAGTTAAAACGCTGGCAAACAAACAGGTTCCTTCCGGTTATCATGTAGTGCAGTGGGATGGCACAAATGATAATGGTGTTTCAGTATCAACTGGCATGTACTTTTACACACTTAATACTGGTAGTCATAATGCGATGAAGAAAATGTTGTTTCTAAAGTAAACATTTATTGTAAAGCAAAGAAGAAGCCCTCAAGTTGAGGGCTTTTTTTTTGGAACATTATGCATATTTAATGCATTATTGATACTATGAACAAACAAGGAATATGATGCTTAGAACTATTATTTTTACTACAGCTATAATTGCTAACCTTTTTTCTCAAAACTCTGTTGTACAGCAGTTTAGTGATGCCTTTGCAGATGTTGCTGAGAATGCAAAACCTGCCGTTGTCACCATAATCACAGATAAAATTATGAAGGTGCCAAATAATGATTTATATTTTTTCTTTAATCCATATATGGACCCTAACAGTGATAAAGAGTATAAAACCAACGCGCTAGGTTCTGGTGTAATCGTTGACGCTCGTAAAGGCTACATTTTAACGAACAATCACGTTGTTGAGGATATGGACAACATTAAAGTAAAGCTTTTTGATAAGCGTGAGTATAAAGCTAAAATTATGGGTACGGATCCTAAATCAGACTTAGCAATTCTAAAGATTGAAGCGGATAATTTAAGGGAATTACAACTTGGCAATTCTGATAAACTAAGAGTTGGTGAATGGGTTATGGCTGTTGGTAGTCCTTTTTCAGAAAATTTAAGTCACACTGTTACAACTGGTATTGTGAGTGCCATGGGAAGGTCAAATATTATTCGAGGTCAAAGTTATGAAGATTTTATTCAAACTGATGCAGCGATAAACCCGGGCAATAGCGGCGGAGCATTGTTAAATATGAAGGGCGAGTTAATCGGTATAAATACAGCGATTGCTACAGGCGGTTATGAAAAGGGTAATAGAGGTGTCGGTTTTGCAATTCCCTCTAATATGTCAAAAAGGATAATGTCTGATCTTATTGATAAAGGCTATGTGACAAGGTCCTGGTTAGGTGTATATATACAACCATTAGATGCGGATGCGGCTAAGGCGCTAGAAATGGAATCGCGAGATGGCGCACTCATAACGCAGGTTGTCGATGACAGTCCCGCTGAGTTAGCTGGAATTGAAGAGGGTGATGTAATAGTTAAATTTGACAATAAAAAAATATCAGATCCATCAAATCTTAGAAATATTGTTTCTCTTATGCCTCCAGGTTCGAAGTCAGATATTGTTATTTTTAGAAACGGTAATAAAAAAAATCTTAATGTGACATTACAAGAGCTTAAGGATGGAAAACAAGTTGCTGTGAAAACTTCTTCAAATACTTCTGTTCTTGGTTTAGAATTGAAAGAAATAAATAGTGCCTTAATACAAAAATACAATCTAAAAGAAGATGATGGTAAAATTATAGTAGTAGCAGTTGAACCGGGGAGTGAGGCCGCCGATAAGGGTCTTGTAGAGGGCGATGTAATCAAGCGTGTGGGAACTCAGCAGGTTCGTTCTCTAAAAGAATTTAAGAAAAAAGAAAAAGCTTCAAGGGCTCGAGGTAGTTTATTGTTATTAGTAAAAAAGAATGACGGTTCATCTCTTTTTATTACACTTAATTATTAATTATATTTTTAGTTTTTAATAGTAAAAGTCATGTATATCAATTTCTAATTTTGTTTTTTCTTAACTAGCAAAACAAATCTATTCACTGCTAATTTATTAGTCTATAACTTAGACTAATATCGGATAAAGCATGGCCATTAAAAAAATCTCTTCGAATGTGGACTTTATAGCGCAGGAGCATGAAGTACTCAAATTTTGGAAAAATGAAAGTATTTTCAATAAACGCCGTCAACTTAATGATGGTAAGCCAACCTGGAGCTTTATTGATGGTCCTATTACAGCAAATAATCCCATGGGAGTACATCATGCCTGGGGACGAACCCTAAAAGATATATATAATCGCTATAAGGCAATGGCAGGTTTTGAACTAAGGTATCAAAATGGTTTTGACTGTCAAGGATTGTGGGTTGAGATAGAAGTTGAAAAAGAGTTAGGCTTTAAATCTAAAAAAGATGTTGAAGCTTTTGGAATCGAAAAATTCGTTAATTTATGTAAAGAAAGAGTATTAAAGTATTCAAAAATCCAAACGGAACAGTCTATTCGGTTAGGATATTGGATGGACTGGGAAAACTCGTATTTTACAATGTCCAATGAAAATAATTATACTATTTGGAGATTTTTAAAAAAGCTTTATGAAGAAAAAAAAATCTATCGAGATGTTGATGTTGTTCCTTGGAGTGGAAGGTCAGGAACTTCATATTCGCAAATGGAAGTCATTGAAGGAAGAAAACTTGTCTCTCATAGATCTGTATTTGTACGGTTTCCTATTAAAGATAGAAAGCAAGAGTATCTACTAGTTTGGACTACAACGCCGTGGACCTTGACTTCAAATGTTGTTGTAGCTGTAAATGTGAATCTTGAATATGTTAAATTAAAATCCTCAGATGGTTCAATATACTATTTTGCAAAAGATAATCTGGAATATCAACGCTTAGAAAAACAGTTTTCTGATAAAAAACAATGGCTTGACGGTGTTCCAAAACTCAAAACAATTTCTCAAATCTTTAAAGAGCACGGCGGATATGAGATTATTGGTTCTGTAAGCGGTGCCGATTTAGTTGGATTAGAATATATTGGGCCTTTTGATGACTTAGAAGCTCAAAATAAGGCCGGAGGATATCCGTTCGTTAATGAATCTCTCGAAAAAGAGGGTGTCACTTCGGTTAGTCAGCATAAAGTGATTGATCCGGGTAAAGATAAAATTGGAAATGATATTGTTGTTTCTGGAGAAGGTACTGGTATTGTTCATATGGCGCCAGGTTGTGGTGATATAGATCATAAAGTGGGTAAAGAAAAAAATCTAATTAATATTGCACCTCTTGATGAAGAAGCAAGGTTTATGGATAATTTCGGTTGGCTTAAAAATAAATCAGCTACAGAACCAGAAACAATTGATCTTATTATTGAAGATTTGAAAAAAAGACATTTTCTTGTTTATGTTGAAGAATATCCTCACGTATACCCACATTGTTGGAGATCGGGAGATGAACTAGTTTTTCGGTTGGTTGAGGAGTGGTACATCAACATGGACTGGCGTGAAAAAATTAAAAGTGTTGTTGATGATGTTGATTGGATACCTGGATGGGGCAAAGACCGTGAACATGAATGGCTTGATAATATGGGCGATTGGATGATATCCAAAAAAAGGTTTTGGGGTTTAGCTTTGCCTATTTGGGTTTTTGAAGATGATTCTTTTTACGTAGTTGGTTCTGAAAAAGAATTAAAAGAGCTTGCTGTATCAGGACTTGAATCATTTGAAGGGAATAGTCCTCACAGGCCTTGGATTGATGAAATTCAAATTAAACATCCAGAATCAGGTCTTATAGGTAAAAGAATTCTAGATGTTGGAAATCCCTGGCTTGATGCTGGAATTGTTCCTTTCTCAACTTTAGATTACCTATCAGATAGAGATAAATGGGATAAATGGTATCCCGCAGATTTTGTTACAGAATGTTTTCCGGGTCAGTTCAGAAATTGGTTTTATTCATTACTAGCTATGTCTAGCTGGCTTGAAGGCAGTGCTCCTTTTAAGACGCTACTTGGGCATGCTTTAGTTAAAGATGAGAATGGTAGAGAGATGCACAAAAGTTGGGGCAATGCAATATGGTTTGATGATGCTGCTGAGAAAATGGGTGTCGATGTTATGCGTTGGATGTATGCAGGACAAAATTTAGAAAGCAATCTATTTTTTGGTTATGGGCCGGCAGATGATATTAGGAAAAAATTAATCACTTTTTGGAATGTTTATTCATTTTTTTCTACTTACGCATCAGTAGATGGATTTGATTTAAAAAAGCATGGAAAAATAAAAAATGAAAATTTAACAATACTTGATAAATGGGTGTTGTCAAAATTACATATCTTGATAAGAGACGGTCGGAATTTTCTTGACAATTATGATGTTGCGGGCCTGGTGAATTCTTTTGATATTTTCTTGGAAGAACTATCTAATTGGTATATAAGAAGAAATAGAAGGAGGTTTTGGAAATCTGAAGATGACCAAGACAAATTCACTGCATATGCTACATTGTATCATGTTTTGGTAAATAGTATTAAATGCATAGCACCTGTATTACCATTTTGCACAGAAAAAATGTATAAAAATTTGGTGGTAAATTTAAATTCTGAGGCTCCGGAGAGTGTTCATCTTTGTGACTATCCAGAGCCTGAAATAGATTTAATTGATGATGATATTATTCAGAAGGTTGATTCATTAAAACGTGTAGTCGAGTTAGGTAGATCTGCAAGAAATCATTCAAAAGTAAAAATCAGACAACCTCTGTTAAAGGTCTTATACGCGATAGAGGACAATGAGACTTCTAACTTTATTCATGATTATAAAACTATTATTCTAGACGAGTTAAATGTTAAATCTATTGAAAGAATTACCAATGCTGGCTCTTTAATTAAATACAACATTAAACCAAACCTTCCTGTTCTTGGTAGAAAATATAAAAGTGGGCTCAAAGATATTAGAGCTATTTTAAGCGCTGGTGATAATGATGAGCGTTTTAAGGAGTATGAAAAAACTGGTTCCATAATTATAAAAAAAGACGAGGATGTATATACATTAGAAAAAGAAGATATAATTATTGAAACTCTTGCCGCTGATGGTTTTTCTGCAGTAAGTGGAAAGGGTATAACAGTTGGTTTAACACTTGAATTAAATGAAGAATTAATTCAAGAAGGCATCGTTAGAGACCTCGTTAGGCAAGTTCAAAATATTAGAAAAGATGCTGGTTTTTCTGTAGAAGATCGTATAATTATTTCTTGGAAATTGGATAGTGAATTCCAAGAAGCCTTTGTTAAATTTGAGGATTATTTTTGTAATGAGACATTGACGACTTTAATAGATAATTCTATTACAGACCATGATTACAATTCTGAATTTGAATTAAGAGGAAAGGTAATCAAGATTAGTCTTAAAATAGCTGATATATAAGGGAGAGAAAAGATGGCAAACAATAGATACAATAAAAAAGATTTAGAACGATTTAGAAAAGAGATACAAAATAGGGTTGATAAGCTAAATGGCACTATGGATGGCATAAGGGATGACTTAAATATTAATTCTAAAGGGAATGCTAGTCTTGCTCAAGATTCTGTTTATAGCGTACACATGGCAGACGCAGGTACGGACTCATATGAGCGCGAAAAAGGTTTTCATCTAATGAACAGAGAAACTGATTATATTAATTTTTTAAATCTTGCACTTCAGAGGATAGAATCAGGTGATTTTGGTGTTTGTGCGGTATGTGGAGAAAAGATACCCGAAGAACGAATGATGGAAGTTCCGAACGCAACAAAATGTGTTTCTTGCAAGGAAGGTGAAAAGCTAAACTTACCAAAGAGTTAATTTGCTTTATATTGGGCTCATAACTGGCGTTTTTATTACTGATCAGGTTTCAAAGTGGCTGGTACACAATCATATGGATTTGTACCAGTCAATTCCATTAATTGATAACTTTCTTTATTTAACGTATGTAACGAATGATGGTATGGCATTTGGCCTGAGTCTCCCTGGCGGTCAAGTTACGCTATCTATTTTATCAATATTAATGACCTTTGTTCTAGTTTATTTTTTCTGGTTAGAGAGAATGAGTCATATTACAATTAAGCTGGGCCTATCCTTAATTATCGCTGGGGCATTTGGTAATTTAATAGATAGGTTATTAGCTGGTAAAGTGGTCGATTTTTTACATATAAAATTAGGATCATACTGGGAATGGTACATTTTTAACATTGCAGATACATCCGTATCGATAGGAATGGTATTTTTTATTATCCATTCAATTTATTTTCAAGAAAAAATAAATAAAAAAGCTTCTATTTGATTAAAAAGTCCTTTCTAGTGCAGGAACCTATTGACCTTAGATTGGATGTATATCTAACTAAGAACCTTAATCAGATCTCGAGAAATATAATTAAGCACCATATCATAAAAGATCATATAATGGTAAATGGTAAATCAAGTAAACCTAGTTATTTACTTCAAAAAGGTGATTTAATTGAAGTTTCTTTTGAAGAAGCAAAAACAAATGACGAATTGGTTTCTCAAAGAATGGACCTAGAAATATTATATGAGGATAAAAATATAGCAGCAATTAATAAGCCTAGTGGTTTAGTTATGCATCCTGGAGTTGGAAATGAGAGAGGTACGTTAGCTAATGGGTTAGTTCATCATTTTAATAGTTTATCAGATATTAATGGTAAAGAAAGGCTAGGAATCGTTCATAGATTAGATGCAGACACGTCTGGCATAGTATTAATTGCAAAAACTAATGAATCTCATATAAATCTTTCTAATCAGTTTAAAAATAGATCAATAAATAAAGTTTATTTTGCTATTACTTGGGGTAAGTGGCAAAATAATATGGGGGTTATTGAAGGGTATATGAACAGAAAAAAATTAGATCCTACTTCTTACACCCTAAGCTCTGGCGAGGAAAATGGAAAATATTCTAAATCTTTTTTCCAAATTAATAGACAATACTCAAATTTTGCTTGTGTTGAGTTTAGACCGCTTACTGGGCGCACTCACCAAATAAGAGTTCATTCTTCAAGTAATGGTAATCCAATTTTCGGTGATGATAAATACGGCGGAGGTCTAAAAAAATGCAACGAATATTCTTCAAAGTTTAAGAAACTTATATCGACCGAAATTATTAATTTAAATAGACATGCTCTACATGCTCATTCTATAGATTTTGAATTATTAAACTCAAATGGTAAAAGGTTAAAACTCGAGGCACCAATCCCCGCGGGTTTTAGAGATCTCGAGCACAAGCTATCTTCATATGAAAACTAATTTTCAAACTTTAAAAATAGAGTTTTTAGATTATCTTGAAAACGAAAAAGGTTTTTCGAAACACACTATTGAATCTTATGAGTTGGACTTAAAAGTGTTTTTTGGATTTTGTAATGATTATGATTCTTGCTTAGAGCTTAACTTAAATAAAATAAAGCCTACTACAATAAGAAGATTTTTATCCAATGAAATGGAGAAAATACATACTTCTAAAAAAAGTGCGAAGCCATATAGTGAAAAAACTATTGCAAGGAGATTAGCCTCAATAAAAGCATTATTTAAATATTTATATAATTTTGAAAAGATAAAAGATAATCCGACTATTTATATAAAAACTCCAAAATTATCAAAGTTATTACCAACATTCGTAAAAGAAGATGATATATCAAAATTAATGGAGGAACCTTTTATTAATGTTATTACAAATGAAGTAGAGGCATATAGAGATTCAGCGATTTTAGAAACACTCTATGCAACGGGATTAAGATTAGCTGAACTACTTTCACTTAATATTTGCGATGTCGATAAAAATACTGAAATGGTAAAAGTTATGGGTAAGGGTGGAAAAGAGCGTATTGTGCCTATAGGCAAGGTCGCATTAAATTCAATTAATAATTATTTAGAAAACACAGGAAGGTCCCTACGGGCTGATTTTAATGATCCATTATTTACGAATAAAAAAGGAGCAAGATTACCTAAACGTACGCTTCAGAGAAGAGTAAAAAAATATCTTGAGACTACAATGGGTGGTGGGTCAGTACACACACTCAGGCATACGTTTGCTACTCATTTAATTGATAGAGGTGCAGACATGCTTACGGTCAAAGAACTACTAGGTCATAGTAGCCTTTCATCTACTCAGCATTATACTCAGCTTAACTTAGAAACAATCAAAAAGGTATATCAAAAAAATCATCCTCGCGGCGAGTAAAATTATATGAATCAATATAAAGCAATTGATTTAGGTCTGGAAAGCTTAGGCTTAAAACAAGATAAAGTCTTATCAAGAAATTTAAGTCCTAAAGATTTGGTGTCGGACATTATTAAAAACGGTGAAGGTTTGATTGCTTCTAGTGGTGCTGCAATGATTGATAGCGGTGAATACACTGGAAGATCTCCAAAAGATAAGTATATTGTTGAAGAAGGTTCAAGCAAGGATAAGATTTGGTGGGGAGAAGTAAATCAAAAAATTTCAGAAGATATTTTCAATTATCTTTATAATCAAGTTATTGAATACTATAATACATCTGATTCAAAAACTTATGTTTTTGATGGTTTCGCTGGAGCTGATAAAAATCACAACCTGTCAGCCAGATTCATAGTAAAAAAAGCATGGCAAGCTCATTTTGTACATAATATGTTTATCCGCCCAGAGGATGGCCAGTTAGATAACTTTACTCCAGATTTTACAATTATAAATGCATCGGATGTGAAGAACCTTAAGTATGTAGATCATGGCATGAATTCCGATGCTTTCGTCATTTTTCATCTTGGTAGAAAGATTGCAATAATTGGTGGTACAGAATATGGTGGAGAAATGAAGAAAGGTATTTTCTCAGTTATGCATTATCTGTTGCCACAAAAAGGAATATTGTCGATGCACTGTTCAGCAAATGTTGATAATAATGGAAAAAACCCTGCGTTATTTTTTGGGCTAAGCGGAACAGGAAAAACGACGCTTAGCACTGATCCTGATAGGCCTTTAATTGGCGATGATGAGCACGGTTGGTCTGATAATAGTATCTTTAATTTTGAAGGCGGTTGCTATGCTAAGACTATTAATTTAAATCCAGATGAAGAACCAGATATATATAATGCAATTAGGCCTGGTGCATTATTAGAAAATGTAGTTTTTGACAAGGAATCAAAAATTGTTGACTATAGTGATGGTTCAAAAACAGAAAATACAAGAGTCTCATATCCTATTAATTTTATTGAAAACTCTGTTTTTGCTCAAGGGCGAGATAGTATTGCTGGTAACCCAGAAAAAATAATATTTTTAACCTGTGATGCTTATGGTGTTTTACCTCCTGTAGCTAAACTAAACCCAGACCAGGCAATGTATCATTTTATTAGCGGATACACTGCAAAAGTTGCTGGTACAGAAAGAGGTATTACAGAGCCTACAGCAACTTTTTCACCTTGTTTTGGCGGTCCTTTTTTAACATTACATCCATATGAATATGCAAAGTTATTAAAAAGGAAAATGCGTGAGTTTGATGTTCCAGTATACCTGGTCAATACTGGATGGGTAGGGGCTAACGCAAGCAGTGGTGCGAAGAGAATAAGTTTACCGCTTACGCGAAAAATAATTCATAAAATACTCGATGGCTCTATTGAAAAAACTCAATTCCAAATAGATGAATATTTTGGCTTTAATATTCCGGAGTCATTATTTGATATTGATTCTAGTATTTTAAACCCGAAAAATAGTTGGGATAATCAAAGCGATTATGAAAATTCGGCAATTAACCTTGTTAGAAAATTCAAAAAAAATTATAAAAAATATGACCTTGGAGATGATGATATTCTTAACGGTGGTCCATTGTAAAATTTAATTATTATTATTTTATTGTAGTACCATTCGGTCTTATATTTTAATATAATATATTATAATTTTTTTTTATGTCGTGATTTGAACCATATTGCCGCGACTCTAAATAATGATGCTAAACAGGTAAGTCAAACCCGATTAGCATCGGGTTTTTTTTATGGAAAAAATTAAAGAAATTTTTAATAGAAAAATATTAGTCATTGATGGTGCCATGGGTACGATGGTACAGTCCTATAAGCTTGAAGAAGTGGATTTTAGAGGCTCTCAATTCAAAGAACATGAAAGTGATATTAAAGGCAATAATGAAGTTTTATCTATCACTCGGCCAGACATTATTTCTGAAATTCATAAGTCATATCTTGATGCTGGAGCTGATATAATTGAAACAAATACATTTAGTGCAAATTCGATTTCGCAAAAAGATTATAATCTTGAGAAATTTTCATATGAACTAAATAAATCTTCCGCTGAGATTGCAAAATCTCAAGCGGTTAAATATACAGACACTCCGAGATTTGTTGCGGGAGCTATCGGTCCGACCAATAGAACTGCATCCCTTAGTCCAGATGTTAATGACCCTGGTTATCGAAATATAGATTTTGATACTTTAAAAGAATCTTATAAAGAACAAGCTCTTGGGTTAGTAGACGGGGGAGTTGATCTTTTTTTGATTGAAACGGTCTTTGATACGCTTAATTGTAAAGCTGCATTATACGCTGTTAACGAAGTGTTAGAAAAAAAACAAATTAAGCTTCCTATAATGATTTCTGGTACGATAACAGATGCAAGCGGCAGGACTCTTTCGGGCCAGACAGTAGAGGCTTTTTTATATTCAGTTTTACATTCTAACCCTTTAGCAATTGGTTTAAATTGTGCTTTAGGTGCTTCAGAAATGAGACCCTGGCTTAGTGACCTCTCAAAGTCTTCCGATACTTTTGTTTTTGCATATCCGAATGCTGGATTGCCAAATGAGTTTGGCGAGTATGACCAGTCACCGCAACAAATGGCAGCTGAAATTCAAGAGTTTGCTCAGGCTGGTCTTGTAAACTTAGTTGGTGGATGTTGTGGAACAACACCAGACCATATAAAAGCGATTTCAGAAGCTGTAAGTGACATGCAACCCAGACCTATTCCAGAAATAGAAAACCACACAATGCTCAGCGGTCTTGAACCATTAGTTATAAGACCTGAAAGCAATTTTATTAATATTGGTGAAAGAACAAATGTTACAGGTTCATCTGTTTTTAGAAAATTAATTAAAGATGAAGATTATGAAAAAGCTTTGTCAGTAGCACGTGATCAAGTAGAAAATGGTGCGCAAATTATTGATATTAATATGGATGAAGGTTTGCTTGACTCTGAAAATGCTATGGAAACATTTTTAAGGATGATCGCTTCAGAGCCTGATATTTCGAGAGTCCCAATTATGGTCGATTCTTCTAAATGGAGTGTGCTAGAAGTCGGCCTAAA
>JABGWJ010000136.1 GCA_018645565.1 bacterium
CATTCCTAAACATTTGTTTTCATCAATTTTATATTTATCAAATAAATAACTTTGTGATGTCCCAAAGAAGATACCAATCCATGACATTTTAAGGTCAAGGGCATGATGAATGTCCTCTTTTTTCAACCTACAATGAGCAACAGTTTTAGCATTTATGGGAAGCTTATTTATTTCTTTTATAGACTCATAAATATCAGCTGATACGGCAGGGTGTCCTACTTCAATAAAATCGACACCAAAAGCATCTAACATTTTGACAATTTCAAGTTTTTGGGGTACCGTAAAAGAAACACCCGAAGTCTGCTCACCTTCCCTTAAAGTAGTATCTAAAATTTGTATATTTTTTTTAAGCATTAAAATATTCTAAAACGTATAATCAAAGAAGCAAGAATAATTAAGATGCCCGGGCAATATAGAATTGCATATTGGCCTGGCAAAGAATCATATTTTGCTAAAATATTTTCTACTTTCACTTAGCACCTTTGGTGCCAATAATATTGTTGCTATCATTGTCGGAATTACCATCAGAGCAAATGCACTATCCATAAAATTTATTGCAATGTCTATCGAAATTGTAGACGCAACAATAATCATCGACACATAAAATAAATTGTAAGCTTGTTTCCATTTTGTTCCAAACAAATAAGATGTACATTTCCTTCCATAATATGAGTAACCAAACATAGTCGATAAAGAAAAGGTAACCACTGCAATCATTATTAGTGCCTTTCCAAAAACACCAAGTTGATTTTCAAAAGCAGTAACGGTCATAGAAACGCCATTTAAATCTTGAATATAAACACCACTTAATAAAATAACCAACGCAGTAATAGAGCACACTATTATCGTATCAATTAATGGTCCCAACATTGCGACCAAACCTTCCCGAACTGGTTCTTTTGTTTTTGCTGCGCCATGAGCCATAGTTTCAGTGCCAGAGCCTGCTTCATTTGAAAATAAGCCTCTGCGAACACCTATACTTATCATAGAACCTATAGCTCCTCCAGCTACAGCATTACCACTAAAAGCATCGGTAACTATAAGAGAAATTATTCCTGGAACGAGTTGAAAATTCTTGCCAATAACAATGATAGCGGCAATTAAATAAATACCCACCATTACGGGCACCATTCGTGAAGCCACTAATGCAATTCTTTTAATACCTCCAAAAATAACAACAGAAACTATAGTTGCTACGATAAATCCAGTAACCAAATCTCCAAAAAAAATATTATTTTGAAAAACACCTGTGGAATTATATAAATACTCTCTTACAATCTGAGAAAGTTGGTTTGCTTGAAAAAATATTGTACAACCAATCATTCCCGACAAACTAAACATTATAGCTAAGGGCTTATATTTTTTACCGAGACCTTGCTCTATATAATACATCACTCCCCCTTGAACCTCACCTTTGTCATCAACACCTCGATACATTATCGAAAGCGTACAAGAGAAAAACTTTGTACTCATACCTACAACTGCAGTGCACCACATCCAAAAAATAGAACCAGGGCCACCAGTGTGAATAGCAACAGCGACACCAGCAATATTGCCCATTCCGACAGTGCTTGACAATGCGCTAGATAAAGCTTGAAAGTGAGTGATTTGGCCGGGATCATCTTCTGAATCATACTTCCCAAGTAATATGTCTACCGCATGCGAAAGGTACCTAAATGGAGTCAACTTTGAAATAATACTGAAATAAATTCCCCCTCCTAATAATAATAAAACTAGAGGGGTACCCCATAAAGCATTAGCGGCAGAAGCCATAAAATCATTTATAATATCATATAAATTCATTCTCGAACCTGTTTTTTTATTGCTTCATTATCATCAAATTAGATTGTTATTACAAGCAAATTTATGTTACAGAAGTTAGATAAATACTTACTCTCTCAATTTTTTAGTATCCTTGGACTATCTTTAATGGGTTTCTTAGCTATTTTCCTGGTTGTAGACCTTATTGAAAATTTAGACCGCTTCATTGATAATGACGTCCCAACGAAAATAATAATTAACTATTATATTTATACCATACCCTGGTTTATTAGTATTGCTCTTCCAATGTCTATGCTTATATCTACAGTTTTCGGTGTTGGAATGATTGTAAAACGGAACGAGTGGACTGCGATGAAATCATCTGGAATAAGTCTATATAGACTAGCAACCCCACTATTAATTGCGGGAATGTGCGTAAGCATACTTTCATTTGTTTTAGATAACAAACTAGTCTCTTGGGGTAATAAGCAACGATACACAATAGATCGTGATTACGTAAAAAAGAAATCAAGACATAAAGTGAAGAGTACTCTCAAAAATATTTTTTTACAGAAA
>JABGWJ010000137.1 GCA_018645565.1 bacterium
AGAACTCAATCAAATTGGCAAAGAAGTTTAAATGTGCTTAGAAGTTCGGCAAATTATGGATTAAGAACAAAAACGGGTATTATGGTTGGTCTAGGTGAAACTTTTGATGAAGTGTTAAAAACAATGAAAGAAACATATTATGCTGGGGTATCCATCTTCACGATTGGACAGTATCTACAACCGACTGGAAAGCATCTTAAAGTACATCGATATGTTTCTGATGCGGAATTCCTGGATTATAAAAATTTTGGTTTGAAGATAGGTTTTGATGTTATCGAGTCTGGCCCTCTAGTTCGTAGCTCTTATCATGCAGATGAACAAGCTCGAATCATAGGGAGATGATTCGGAAAGTGCATTCGGACAATATGAGCATATTTTATACGCCATATTTGCATAGTTAATTACATTAAATGACCAAAATTAAATACATTATAACATGGCATAATGATTGTAAAGTGATAGAAACAAAAATATAGGATTATCATGGCTGATAAATTATCAGAAAAAGACATCGAAAACATAAATATTGAAAGCTCCGAAGAGTATGCTGTTATGCCATTGCGTAACACGGTATTATTTCCACAGCAGGTTATACCGATTTATATAGGAAGAGAAAAATCATTAAAACTTATATCAGATATCGAGCTTGAAAAGAAAAAATATATAATTGTTGTTGCGCAGGAAGATGGTTCAATTGAAGATCCAAATACTGAGGATCTTTACTCATATGGTACCTTGGCGACTGTTCTCAAGGTTTTTGCGATGCCTGATAATAGTAAATCAGCTATTGTTCAGGGTATTGCTCGTGTTAAAATTTTAGATTATTTGAGTAAAGAACCATACTTTAAAGCTGTTGCAAGTAAAGTAAATGACGATCCAATATTAGATGAACTAGAAATTGATGGTATTACTGAAAACTTTAGAAAATCTTTTTCAGACCTTATTAAAGTTGCTCCGAACCTAACTGAAGAGCACACAGGCATGTTATCTAATATCAAAAAGGCGAACAGATTAGTTGATCGAGCTATCTCTCTTATGACTTTATCAAACCAAGAGAAGCAAGAAATTCTTGAAGAAGTCAATATAAAAAGTAGATTAGAAAAAGCAAATTCGATTATTAATAGAGAGACACAAAGAATTAAGCTTGGCGAAGAGATTCAAACTGAAGTTCATGATGAAATCGCAAAAACTCAGAGAGAGTATTACCTCAGAGAACAAATGAAAGCAATTCAAAAAGAACTCGGCGAGGACGAAGGAACGGTAGAAACTAAAGAGCTAGAAGAGCGGATTAAATCTGCAAAAATGCCAGAGGCTTCTGAATCTGTAGCTATGAAAGAATTAGATAGATTATCTAGAATTCCTACCCAGTCACCTGAGTACAATGTTTCAAGAACCTATATAGAATGGATTGCAGACCTTCCATGGAGCAAATCATCAAAAGATAGAGTTGATTTGCAAGAGGCCTTAAAAATTCTTGACCATGATCACTATGGACTAGGAAAAGTTAAGGATAGAATTATTGAATATTTAGCTGTTAGAAATTTAAAGCAAAAAAGAAACCCAGATGGTAGTGTGAGAGGTCCTATATTATGTTTCGGTGGCCCTCCTGGAGTAGGTAAAACATCATTAGGTAAATCTATAGCTAGGGCAATGGGAAGAGAGTTTATAAGGTTATCTTTAGGTGGTGTAAGAGACGAAGCCGAAATTAGGGGGCATAGGAGAACTTATATTGGTGCTCTTCCAGGAAGAATAATTCAAAACATTAAAAAAGCAGGAACAAACAATCCCGTATTTATGCTGGATGAAGTGGATAAATTAGGTTCAGATTATAGAGGAGATCCCTCATCAGCGATGTTAGAAGTTCTAGATCCTGAGCAAAATCACTCCTTTAATGATCACTATCTTGAACTTGATTTTGATCTGAGTAAAGTTATGTTTATTGCGACCGCAAATAATTATGGAAATATTCCACCTGCTCTTCGAGACAGGATGGAAATACTAGAATTTTCAGGATACATTCAAGACGAAAAGCTTCAAATAGCAAAAAGACATTTAATTCCGAAACAGGTAAAAGAAAATGGTCTCACTAAATCAGAAGTATCAATGGATAATAACTCGATTAAGGAATTAATCAGTTCTTACACTCGAGAAGCTGGTGTTAGACAACTTGAGAGAGAAATAGCAAATGTGTTGAGAAAAGTTGCTAGGGACGTTGTTGAAGATAAAGTAAAAAATATAAAGGTAACTAAATCAAAAGTACAAGATTATTTAGGAGCTTCTAAATTTCATTCTGATTTAGCAGAAAGAACTACAGAACCAGGAGTCGTTACAGGTCTAGCTTGGACTGCTGCTGGGGGTGATATTCTTTTTATTGAGTCTTCAAAAATGAAAGGAAAGGGTAAGTTAACTCTGACAGGTCAATTAGGTGATGTAATGAAAGAATCAGCAACTGCAGGCATGACGTATGTTAGAGCGCATGCGAATGATTTTGGAATTGAGCCAAATTTTAACGAAGAGCTTGATTTGCATGTTCATGTTCCAGCAGGAGCTATCCCGAAAGATGGTCCTTCAGCAGGTGTTAGCATGATAACATCATTAGTCTCTCTTATAACCGGTATACCTGTAAAAAGCAAAGTCGCAATGACTGGTGAAATAACACTAAGAGGTAATGTTTTGCCGATTGGTGGAGTAAAAGAAAAAGTTACTGCTGCTCATAGAGCTGGAATTAAAGAGGTTATATTACCTTACTTAAATCAAAAAGATATTGAAGATGTACCTGAAAATGTATCCAAAGATATGAAATTTCATTTTGCGAAAGAAATATGGGATGTTTTGAAAGTTGCATTACCACAGGTCGCAAAGAATAGGAAAAATAGTAAAGCTAAATAGAGGATTATTTCTTAATTTTAGCAAATACCTTGGGCGTTTAGCTCAGCTGGTCAGAGCGCTGCCCTTACAAGGCAGATGTCGGGAGTTCGAATCTCTCAACGCCCACTTCTCAGAAACCCTCGTTTATTGACGGGGGTTTTTGTTTTTATGTA
>JABGWJ010000138.1 GCA_018645565.1 bacterium
ACTGCTCACGCAGAAATTTTATCGATAACTGCTGCTGCTAGTACTCTGGGTGATTGGAGGCTAAATGAGTGTACTATTTATGTCACAAAAGAGCCGTGCACAATGTGTGCTGGTGCTATAGTTAACTCAAGGTTTAAGAGATTGGTTTTTGGCGCTTACGATAGTAAAAAAGGTGCTTGTGGTTCATTGTATCAAATTTGTGGAGATAAAAGATTGGGCTCTAGTACTGTGGTTAAAGGCGGGGTACTTGAAGAACAATGTGTAAGCATGTTAAAAGAATTTTTTTCAACCAAACGTGATGATTAGATTACATACTATTCATAATAAACTATTTAACAATTAACCTATAAAAATGGGGAAGTAATGAAAATTTTAATTTTTTTAATAGCGATGTTTTTTGGATTTAATTGTGAGAAGCCTAGTCCTTTAGATGTTGAGATTTACACCCTTGAAAATGGCTTAACAGTTATGTTAAACGAAGATCGTAATGAAACTAGTGTCTTTGGGGCCGTTGTTATTGATGGTGGAGGTAAGCGTGATCCTTCTGATGCGACAGGCATTGCGCATTATTTGGAACATGTACTTTTTAAGGGTACATCAAAAATGGGTACAACAAATTATGCTAAAGAGAAAGTTTACCTTGATAGTATTGAAGTTCTATATGATGAGCTAAGTAAAAAAGAGGATAAAAAAACTCGTTTAAAAATCCAAAGACACATTAATGATTTAAGTGTAAAAGCTTCAGAGTATGCAATACCAAATGAGTTTACTAGACTTATTGAAGGTATGGGAGGTACGGGATTAAATGCGGGAACAGGGTATGATTTTATTTATTATTTCAATTCATTCCCTAGTGCGCAAATAGAAAAGTGGGTAGACCTTTATAGTCATAGGTTTTTAGACCCTGTATTTAGACTGTTCCAATCTGAACTTGAAACTGTTTATGAAGAAAAAAATAGAGCCATGGATAATCCTTTTAGGGTTTTTAATGAAACATCTAGAAAATATTTTTTTAAAAATCATCCATACGGCCAGCAAACAATCTTAGGTTCTGTCGAGCATCTTAAAACACCTTCATTATCAAAAATGAAAGAATATTATAATAAATATTATGTACCAAATAATATGCATTTACTAATCGCTGGTGACTTTGATAAAAGAGATGTTAAGAAGCTAATCAAAGCTAAGTTTGGCAAATTAAAAAAAGGTGCAGATGTAGAGCAATTAGATATTGCTGAAGATGATTTTAGTGGAAGAGAGGTTGTTGATTTAGCAATAACACCATATAGAGTGGCTAGATTTGGTTATCGAACCGTAAAACCTAATCATGAAGATGCTGTGGTATTAGACTTGATTTCAAATATTTTTAGTAATTCTTCAAAAACAGGATTATTAAATAAATTAAACAACGAGAATAAAGTTCTTGGATCTTATGCAACAACGGGTCTCGGTGGTACCGATCATGGCGGCTTTGGCTTTGGCTTTGTTCCAAAAGATGATACGCAATCATTTGAAGAGGGAGAAAATCTTATACTAAAAGAAATTGATAAAGTTAAATCTGGAGAATTCAATGAAGATTTACTGCAATCTATCAAATTAAATATGAGTATGGATCACGAGACAAGAATGGAAAGTGTTGACGGTAGAACATGGCTAATTATGTCAACAATTCTTGATAATGTTCCTTGGGAAGAGATAAAAAACTATCCAAATAAAGTAAATAGCGTTACAAAACAGAAAGTTGTGGAAGTAGCAAATAAATATTTTACAGATAATTATTTAATTGTTAGATCAGATAAAGGTGATAATAAAAAGGTCAAACTTGAAAAGCCACCATTTAAGCCAGTTGAACCTCAAAACTCTGAATCTAACTCTGAATACGCAGATATGTTGAACGATATTGAACCTAAAAAAATAGATCCTCGATTTGTTGATTTTAAGAAAGATGTTAAGGTAGAAGACATCGGAGATAATACTCATTTTTATTACGTGAAGAATCCTGTGAATTCTATCTTTTCTATGAATTTGCAGTTTGGTCAAGGAACAATTGAAAATGCCGCCTTATCTCAAAGTGCTGATTTTATTTCTCTCTTAGGAACAAAAAACAAAACTTTCGATCAATACAAAAATGAACTCCAAAAAATTGGATCAAAAATTGAAGTTTATACAAATGGTAACTATTTTGGGTTTAGTATTAGTGGTTTTGATAAATTTTTTAATGCGACATTAGATTTGCTAAATGAATTCATGTCAGAAGTGCATGTAAGGGATGAGGATAATAGTAAATTAGAAAAACTTGTTGAAAGTAGTAAGCTAACTAGAGATCAAGAATCTAAAGATCCTTCAACTGCCGGTAGAGCTCTAAGAGATTATGTTATGTATGGAAAGAAATCACCTTTTTTAAGAAGATCTACGCTTAAAGAGGTGCAGGATATGACCTCTGATTTTTTAATTGTTCAAGCAAAAGAGGCAATGAAATACGAAGTTGATATCTTTTATACTGGTACAATTAATGAAGTTGCAGTTATAGATCAAATTAAAAATAGACTATCTATTTCAGACAATCTAAAAGCTTCAAAATCACCGATAACGATGGATTATAAAAAGCACACAAGGAATAAGGTTTTTTTAATTGATGATCCTAAGGCCGTTCAAAGTCAGATCTATATAATGGGACAGGGAAGGGTCCTAGATATGGAAAGTAGAAGCACTTCTGATGTGTTTAATAAATATTTCGGTAGTGGAATGGCTAGTATTATTTTCCAAGAAATAAGAGAGTTTAGATCATTGGCATATACAGCATATGGTGCATATGTTAATAGGCCAGATATTGAATTACCGGGTTATTTTATAGGCTATATGGGAACTCAAGTGGATAAATCCATGGAAGCGATTAGTACCTATATGGATTTATTTAAAAATATGCCAATTAAAGAAAGCCGTATTTCAACAATTAAATCTGGTTTAACTCAGTCAATTAATACGAGGAAACCAGGCTGGCGCAGTCAAGGTGCTTATGTTAGTAGAGCTAGAAAACAGGGTTATGATAAGGACCCTAATATCTTAGATTATAATAATTATGACAACGTAAACTTTGATGATATTATAAACTTCTATAAAAATAATATTACTAAGGATCCGATTGTGATTACGATTCTTACAGATAAATCAAAAATTAACATAGATAAGATATTAGATTATGGTGAGCTAATTGAAATTAAGAAAAAGAATATTTTCAATTAATATGCAACTAAAAAAATATATAAAGCGGCTTAGTTATGGTAGATGAAACAGATTTAAAAATTTTAAAATTACTTCAAGATGACGGTAGAGAGACAGCCAGTAAAATTGCAGAAAAATTGAAGCTTACAGTTCCCACCATTACTGAAAGGATTAAAAAACTTCAAGAAGCATCAGTACTAAAAGGGTTTCAAGCAATCATTGATGCAAAGTCAGTTTCATTAGATGTGTCAGCTGTTATTACCGTTGTAGCCTCTACATCTGCTAATTATAAAGTAGTTATTGAAAAAGCTGTAGAATGCCCTGAAGTCATTCAATGTTTTGCTACTACTGGAGTGGGTTCATTGCTTTTATGGGTAGCTACAAAAAATTCTCAATCTCTTGAAGCATTATTGAGGAGAATCCAAAGTTGGCCAGATATTACCCGGACTGAAACTCAAATTATTTTATCATCATACAAGGATTTACCAAAGCTACCGATTTAAATTTATTTAGAAAAAAACTGTTTATTTCTTTATTATATTAAATATAATATAGAATTATCTAATAATATATTTCATTTTTCAATAAATATTAATAATATAATATATTAAAATTTATTAAAAATGAAAGTTGATAGCATAGATAAACAAATTTTAGCAATTCTACAGCAAGATGGTAGAATATCTGCAAGTAATATTGCATCTGAGCTTAATGTATCAATTCCAACGGTAACAGATCGCATTAAGAAGTTGCAAGATTCACATATTATTAAAGGTATACATGCTGTTTTAGATCCGAAGCCTTTAGGATTAGACGTTGCAGCAATAATTACACTTATTTCAGAATCTTCAGCTCATTACAAAGAGGTTACAGAAGCAGCTGAAATGATGCCTGAAGTTTTACAATGCCTCTCAACAACGGGTAAGGGATCTCACATGTTGTTTATCGTTACTCGTAATTCTTCTACACTGGAAGGATTATTAAAAATAATTCAAAGCTGGCCTGGAGTTACTAGAACTGAGACCCAAATCATTTTGTCTGATTATAAAATGATTCAAAAAATAACAGATTTAACTACAATCTAAATAAATAGGAGAAAAAAAGTGAGCAAAATTAAAGCAGAATATATTTGGATGGATGGGCATGCACCTACTCAAAAACTTAGATCAAAAACTAAGGTCTTGAATGGCCCTATTGATTCTATTTCTGATCTACCTATATGGGGTTTTGATGGCTCAAGCACTAACCAAGCAGTTGGAAATGATAGTGATTGTATGTTAAATCCAGTTTGTATGGTTCCAGATCCAATAAGAGGAGAGGATGATATTTTAGTAATGTGTGAAGTTATGAATCCTGATGGATCCGTTCACGCCTCCAATACAAGAGCACACCTAAAACATGTATCTGAAAAATTTGCTAATGAAGAATCATGGTTTGGAATTGAGCAAGAATATACACTTTTTGAAGGGCGTAACCCTCTTGGATGGCCAGAGGGCGGTTATCCTGCACCTCAGGGACCTTTCTATTGTGGTGTCGGTGCTGACGAGGTATTTGGACGTGAAATTGTTGAAGATCATATGCAGCTATGTCTTGATGCAGGGTTAGAACTTTCAGGAATTAATGCAGAAGTCATGCCTGGACAGTGGGAATACCAAATCGGGCCACTCAGTCCATTAGAGGCATCAGATCAAATGTGGATTTCTAGATGGCTATTATATAGGATTTCTGAAGAATACGGAGTGAGTGCAACTCTTCATCCAAAACCAGTCAAAGGAGACTGGAATGGGGCAGGAGCACATACAAATTTTAGTACAAAGTCAATGCGTGAAGCTGGTGGTATAGATGTTATAAATGCTGCGTGTGAAAAACTAAGTAAAAAACATGATGAGCATATCGAAGTATATGGAGCAGATAATGATGAACGTTTGACTGGCTTGCACGAGACTTGTAGTATAAAAGAATTTAGATATGGTGTTAGTGATCGAGGAGCTTCAATCAGAATACCGATGCAAACTTCAAATGATGGATTTGGTTATCTAGAAGATAGAAGACCTTCAGCAAATATGGATCCGTATAAAGTTTGTGCAATTCTTATTGAAACGACTTGTAATTAATTATTTTATTATACTTTGGTTTTCTTCTTAATTGTAAGAAAGCCAAAGTAATTATTTATAAATTAGAATTTTGAAAGCAAGTTTATAGCCTCCAGATAGCCCTCTTTACCTCTTCCTGTTATTTGCTTTATTGTTACATCTTTAATTACAGATTTTTTTCTGAAGTCTTCTCTTGAATTTATATCACTTAGGTGCACTTCAACAGTTGGAATATTAATAGCGGATATAGCATCTCTAATTGCATAAGAGTAGTGAGTATATGCACCAGCATTTATAATTATCCCATTGAATTTTGATTCAAAAGCCCAATGCAATTTGTTGATAATTTCGCCTTCGCTGTTTGATTGAAACCATTGAAGGTCATATTTTAATGTATCGACTTGTTTTGTGACCCACGAAATAATATGTTCTAAACTTTCCTTCCCATAAATCTCTGGTTCTCTTATTCCAACTAAGTTGAGATTTGGACCATTTAATATTAAAAATTTCATTTTATAATAATTTAAAAGATTCTTTTAAGATGAGATTATCTACATCTTGATTAACAGTTGCCATGCCAATTTTATTAAGAGTAATAAATTTTAATTTTCCTTTAACAAATTTTTTATCCCGTTTGATAAGAGCTAACAATTCTTCGCTGTTTATTTTTTTTAATTTAGGCAGTGGAAGGGTACGAATTAATTTTTCTAGAATGTTAAATTGCTTTTCATCTAATTTTTTAAGTTTAAAGGAAACGTATCCTGCACAGAGCATTCCAAATGCTACTGCTTCACCATGTCGTAATGTATTGAAACCAAATTTTAACTCAAGA
>JABGWJ010000139.1 GCA_018645565.1 bacterium
AAAAACGTAATACACTTTCGAGTGCGCTAATTAGTGTTTTCTCTGTGCCATCTAAGTCGTCTTCATCAGCCCACCAGGCGACAACAGCACCAATCAACTCAACTTCTTTTAAAGCCCAGGCTAAAAGAGAGCCTAACATCAAAAGCTGGGATAGTGCAGGTAACCAGAAGGCGGCAACCTTTGGCATCATTACTAATGAAGAATCTAAATTCATATCGATGGCAAGTTGCGCACTGAACTGCCAAAATAAAGCTGCAGCTGCGGCAACACCGAAGAGTCCTCGACTTTCATTGATTGTTTTCGCGGCAAGTGGAGAAATTTTTGTGAGATTACTAAAGAGACGACTAACCAATGTCATGGCTATTAATCTTACAATAATGCTCAAAAAGAAGATGACTAAAAGAAGGCCTATCGTCCCTTGATTAAAACCCACATACTCGTTTCCCCAATTAGGGATTAACTTTATATATTGTTCCATTAACTTAAATTCCTATCAATCATGATGAAAAGATTTTGAACCTGTTTTTATTTTTTGAATTATCAGGCCGTCTTAAATGATACTTATGCAATTATTAAACCTAGCATGTTTTTAACTATTTTTTATCTATTACAAAATTATAAAATTTTTCAAGCGTTGGCCTTTATTTAATTAAATAATGCAATTAAGTTTAATCTTTGGCAAAAATAGAATTATAAAAACGCGTGTCCAAGATCTCAGAAATATTTTTAACAACCTCAACCATCTCCCAATGCTGTCTAGCCATGCTTTCATTAGGCTCTTTTATATTGTATTTATTAAATCTCCAATATGATAATGCTACTGCAGCATAATGGACAAATAACTGCAAACTTTCTTTTTCTTCTTTGGTAAGAGACCTTTCTTGCTGGTAACCACGAACAAAAGCGCGTGCTTTATTAAGATCGATTGTATTACTTTTTATGCAGCAACCCAAAATTCCCATACCCAATTCAAAAACAAGATAATAATTACACGATTCTTCAAAATCGATAAAAGCTTTAAATGATATTGAGCTATTACTGTTTACAATAAAAAGAATATTATCATAGAACAGATCACCATGAATTAAGCCTTTTGGAAGACCTGTAATAATATGTCTTTTTAAATAAATCATTTCTTTTGACAGCCACGACTCGTATTCGGCATCAATATTTAAACCTATAACATTTGAAAAAAATTCAAGCCCATAAGGATGACTTGTTGGTAAATAATCTGGTGAAGGTATATTGTTTAGCCTAGCCAATTCCATGCCAACTTGGAATAACATAGTTTCATCTAGCTCTTTTATAACATGACCCTCAATGTGTCTTTTTATCATCACGGGTTTGATTATATTAGAAATCTTTAAGGTACTCATTCTATCATTATTTGATGTTAAAACTAAACGACTGCATGGAACATTATGAGATTCAAGAAATAATAAGAGTGCACCCATTTTAGAAATTTCTTTTAAATTTTTATCGTCACAAACTGTTAAAACATAACTAAACTGGTCATCTTTCAGTACAAAGCTAGAATTGCCACTACCACCTTCAAGAGGAAAAGATTCAATAATTTTCAATTCGTATTCATCAGCTATTGATTGAATAATTTGAGGATTGAGTTTTGTGTACGTTGCCATTGGAGTTAGTTCATATTAGTTATAACTATTGAACCTGACAATATACTTCATCAATGTATCGTTGAGATTACGATTCATTCAATGCAAATAGGTATTATAAAAAAAAGGTTGTTTAATGAAGCCAAGATAAAAGGGTTTTAGCTCCTTTTTCAAAGTGGAAGGGAGACGGGTTATTGTTATTACTATAAACCAGATTAATTATTTAATTGTAATGATTGTAATACTTTACCATCGATGTTTTTTAACACTACAGAAAATGTATTTTTTACTCCATCCAAATATATGGCACCATAATTTTCTTCAGTAAAAGTATCTCCAATTCTTAAAGGACCAGCCTCTTCAGAGTTCGGATAGGATACATTTAGACTACTTGAAGTCATTTCTGAAATTAAGTTTCCTTGTTTAGTTTTTAATTGATAGAGCCCTCCTCTATGCCGGTCACCTGAAAGTATAATCGTGTGCTTAGAATTCGAGTTATCAATAAGATCAATCATTCGATTTCTCTCGTGTGGAAGGTTATACCAAGATTCCCAACCGTGCCCTATAGCTAAGAACTGTATAGATGATATAATTACTCTATAATCAACCGGAATCTCCATTTTTTTCCTAAGCCATCGCCACTGTTCAGATCCTAACATTGTAAAAGAGCTGTCTTCGCTTGGTAGGTAACGCTCTTTGCCAGCAGCTCCTTTTTTATCAGTTGGTTTTAAACCATCTCTAAATGTTCTAGTATCAAGAAAAATAAACTGAATTGTGCTTCCTTTAAAATCTTTTAAGACATCATGATACAGACCGCTTCTAGTCCTCCTAGGATCATTTGATGAGATATTCCAAAAATCTAAAAATAGCTCTTTTGATTTTTCTTTGAATAAATAGTCTTTTCCACCATCATTTAGCCCATAGTCATGATCGTCCCAAATTGCTTCAAAAGGAAAGTCAATTTTCATCTTGCTAAAATTTTGTCTTTGACGATTGTAGGCTGACGCAAGTTCTTCAAGACTCTCCGTTTTGCTGTCACCATAAACATTATCACCCATCATTAGAAAGAGGTCAAAATTTTCAGATTTTATAGCATTAAAGATTGGCATTGGTTTGTCTTGACTTAAGCAAGACCCATACCCTATTCTCATTTGACTTGGGTCATCAAAACTATTCTTAATTTTAGTGGGTTTTTTTGAAGAGCAACCCCAAATATTTAATACTAAAAGAATGAATAAATATTTTTTCATATCTTCAAAAATACCAACTATTTGTAAAAAACAGTAAATAAAATATTTCAAAAAGGCTAATTGCAAATGCTAAGGCAACTCCATTAATTCAATTAAGATTATATGTTTTACCATCTAAAGTTCTTCGAAAAAATCGTTTGTTTTTAATAATT
>JABGWJ010000140.1 GCA_018645565.1 bacterium
ACGGAAAAGGGGAAGCTTTCTCGCCAACTGATTTGGTAGCAACAGCACTTGGTTCCTGCATGATTACTATTATGGCAATTGTAGCCGAAAAGAACGGGTTAGATATATCTGGTACGAGTGCTTCAGTTAAAAAAGTTATGAGCGCCAGCCCCAGAATGATTAGCGATGTGATTATTGAAATTAAAATGAACAAACGTATAAGCGAAAAAGATCGGAAGCGACTTGAAAAAGCCGCGTTAGCATGTCCTGTGCATAAAAGTTTACATCCAGACATGAACAAGGAAATAAATTTTATTTATGTTTAGTTGTCTAGATTTGTATGACTTTTCAATGATTTTATTTAAATTACTTTTCTAAACATGTATTCAGAATTCAAGCTTGCACCATCAATCCTATCTGCAGATTTTTCAAATTTGCAGGGAGCATTGCAAATTTGTGACCAAGGAGGTGCTGATTGGATTCATGTTGATGTAATGGATAATCAATTTGTTCCTAATTTGACTATTGGTCCTCCCGTAGTTAAGTCATTGCGAAAAAGTACTAAAAAATTTATCGATGTTCATATGATGGTCATCAACCCTGAAAATTTAGTGGAGCCGTTCGCTAGAGCGGGTGCAGACAACATAACTTTTCACATCGAGGCATCCGATAATCCTGAAGAAGTTATTGATCTGATTCGTTCAACTGGGAAGATGGTTGGAATTTCGCTAAAACCATCAACACCATTTATTGAAATTATGCCATATTTAGATAAAATAGATTTAGTCCTTGTCATGAGCGTTGAACCGGGATTTGGTGGTCAAGGTTATATTAAAGATTCAACAAAAAGAATTGCTGAAATAAAAAAATATCTAAAAGATAATTGTTTAGAAAGAGTCCAAATCCAAGTTGATGGAGGAATCAAACTCCACAATGCTAAGGAGGTTATTTTGGCGGGCGGAGATATTTTAGTAGCAGGTTCTGAAGTGTTTGGCTCAAAAAACCCACAGAAAGTCATTAAAGATTTTTATGCAAGTGCTAAATCAATTAACGCCTCTTAAATTTTTTTAAAAACAAGCTATGAACACTGTAATAATATTTATGGTTGTTTTGATTGTCTTCGGATTTATTTCTTGGCTATTTACTGTTTATAATGGTCTAGTTCAGGTTAAAGAAAATATAAAAAAATCATGGGGAAATATTAATGTGCTTTTAATGCAACGCTCTGATGAAATTCCCAAATTGGTCAAGGTTTTAAAATCTTTCGTAAAACATGAAAAGATTATGTTGGATAATATTTTGGAATCAAGGAATTCTTTTTTAGGCGCAAGCAGTATTGATGAAAAAGCTGATGCAGATAATCAAATATCAAAGGCTTTAAAATCTGTTTTTGCTCTATCTGAAGCTTATCCTGAACTTAGCTCAAATGAAAATTTTCTTAAGCTTCAGGAAAGAATAAGTGGTTTAGAAAATGAAATTTCAGATAGGCGTGAATTGTATAATGATAGCGTTAATAATTATAACATTCGTATTCAGTCTATTCCAGATACTCTTGTCGCAAGAGCATTGAGTCTAAAAGAAGAAGAAATGTTCAAAGTAGATAAAAATAAGATAAAAGATCTTAGTATTGATTTAGATAACCTTTCAGAATAATAGTTTTATTAAATAAATTTCAAACACATTATAGGTAAAGATTTATGCACACTTACAAGAATTTAGATTCTTTTGAATACTGGTCAATATCTGATAAAGATCAGTTTAGTATAGCTGTTCTTAAAGGTTTAATTATGGATGGTGTAAGAAAAGCTAATAGTGGCCATCCTGGGGGAGCTATGAGCTCGGCTGATTTTACTTATTTACTATTTAAAGATTATCTGAAATACAGCCCTCAAAATCCTGAATGGTTTGACAGAGATAGGTTCGTCTTATCAGGTGGGCATATGTCGATGTTACAATACGGTATTTTGCATATGGTAGGCTGGATGAAATTATCTGAATTGAAAAAATTTAGACAGCTAGGAAGTCAAACACCTGGTCATCCAGAAGTAGATATCAAAGGAGTGGAGTGTACCACAGGTCCACTTGGGCAAGGTTTTGCAATGGGCGTTGGTATGGCGCTTGCTGAAGCGTATCTAAGTGAGGTGACGAGCAGAGAAGGCGATCAGAAATTAGTTGACCACTTTACTTATGTTCTGGCCACTGATGGAGATTTGCAAGAGCCTGTTTCATTAGGTGCAGCTGCAATAGCGGGGCATTTGGGACTCAAAAAACTTGTGGTATATTATGATGCAAATGATGCTCAAATCTCTGGAAAAGTGTCTAGGTCTGATTCTGTTGACTATGCAACTGTATTTGATGGTTTAGGTTGGAATGTGCAAACGATTGACGGGCATGATCATAGTGCTATGCACTTTGCTATTGAGACTGCTAAGGTAATGAACAAACCAAGTATCATTATTGGTAATACTGTAATGGCAAAGGGTAGTGCAAATATGGAGCAAGACCACAACACTCATGGTGCGCCATTTTCTCAAAATGAAATTGACCTGACAAAAGAAAAGCTTGGATTACCAGATAAAAAGTTTTTTGTTCCTGAACAAGTGATTGAGCATTTTCGCACGCGATTTAATGATTTGATTACCTTAGAAAGTGAATGGTCAGATACCTACAAAAAATTAAGTAGTAGTTCTGAACTAAAAAATATTATTGCTAGTACGATATCTGAGAAAATTATTTCAGAGTTCGATACTCCAGATTTCAGTGCTGGGGAAGTGCTTGCGACGAGGAAAGCTTTTGGAGCAGTATTAGATTCTATTGCTGATGATCTTCCTCAACTTGTAGGAGGGTCTGCTGACTTAGAGCCTTCTAATTATACAGGTAATTTTGCTGAAAAATTTGGTGATTTTACTAAGATAAATCAATCTGGAAGGAACATCCCGTTTGGAGTAAGAGAGTTTCCTATGGCAGCTATGATGAATGGCATGGCTCTGCATGGCGGGTTGATACCATTTGGGGGCACATTTTTGGTATTTGCTGATTACGAGCGTCCGGCACTTAGATTAGCTGCAATCCAAAAAATAAGAGTGATTCATGAACTCACTCATGACTCATTTTATGTTGGAGAGGACGGACCAACGCATCAACCAGTTGAGCAGATTATGAGTCTCAGAGCTATTCCAGATTTTTGTGTATATAGACCGGCAGATGCAAAAGAAACTGCATCTTGTATGAAATTAGCATTAAAGAATGATTCGATGCCTTCTGCATTGATATTAACCAGACAAGGCGTTCCTATTATTGAGGGGAGTCAAAATCAAGTCGATGACAATGTTACTAAGGGCGCTTATACTTTACTTGATTGTTCTGGTAGTCCTGAAATAGTTATCCTTGCTTCTGGTTCAGAAGTAAGCCTAGCTATAGAAGTTGCAAATAAATTGAATGATAAAAAAATACGAGTAGTAAGTATGCCTTGTTGGGAATTATTTGATATGCAATCTAATGAATATAAGGAAAAATTGATTCCCAAAAGAGGGAGTTTGAAAGTCTCAATTGAAGCAGGTGTCACACAGGGTTGGGAAAAATATATTGGGAGGTATGGACTCTCAATAGGTATCAATCATTTTGGAAGTTCTGCTCCTGCGGCGGATCTAGCGGAAAAATTTGGTTTTACTTGTGATAAAGTAATTGAAAAAATTAATGAATCTTTAGGTAGTTTATTATGATTATTCATTTGGCGACTGATCATGCAGGGTTAGATCTAAAAGATAAAATCAAAATATATCTTTCTGGAATGGATCACGAAGTAATTGATCATGGTGCTTATGAGTATGATGCTCTCGATGATTATCCTGATTTTATTTTTCCATGTGCTCTGGCAGTTTCAGAAGATAAGAATAGTAAAGGAATCATTCTAGGTGGTTCAGGGCAAGGTGAGGCAATGGCGGCAAATAGGGTAAAAGGCGTAAGGGCTGCAGTTTTTTACAATGGTCCAGATGATATAATTAAACTTTCTCGGCAGCATAATGATGCAAATATATTATCATTGGGCGCAAGATTTATGACGGAAAAAGAAATGTATGAAATAATAAAAATTTGGTTATCTATAGACTTTGAAGGTGGAAGACACAAGAGAAGAGTAGAAAAATTAGATGAGTACTAATTAAGCTTTAGGTAGATTATTTTCACTATTTTGAATATCCTGGGCCAGAACTTTATCAAACAAATCATGTACATAGAATAAACGTTTCATTTCGTTTTCTAAAAGAAGAATATTTCTTTTTATGTCTATCGGAAGGGATATGCCTTCTAAAAATTGAAAGGAAATTTCTTTATCCATATATAGCTCAAAGTTTTTCCCTTTACCAATTTTTATAAGCAGCTCGAGATATTTGTTTTGAACGGACTTTAATAAACTCCCGTGTTCGATTACAGGGTTTTTCAAATATTCAATATTGCCAATCCAAAGATTATTTTTTTTTATTTTGTCTAATATTTGAAAACATTTTTCGCCGGTGGCTATTAAATCATATTCACCAGTTTCATAATGTTTAATGACTTTGGTTACATTTAAAGTACATCCTATTTTATCCACAGATCCTCTATTGTTTGAGACTATTCCAAAAGGACTGTTATTCTCAATTGAGTTAGAAATCATTTTCTTATATCTGTCTTCAAAAATATGTAGCGGAACTTTCTCAAATGGTAAAACAATCATATTTAAGGGGAAGAGTGGAATTTTTATCATAATATTATTATTTATTGTTAAGTATTTATCAGTTCAAATATATTTGTTATCCGTAATAAGCGTAAAATATTTTTTTATAAAATAATAAAATAAAAATTAATCATTACTTGTTAACATATAAAAAAACTGTAAAGGACTAGTTTGTTAGGGTTTTCCAATATATCACTAAGCAATTTTTTGTTTTGGGCTACCCAAAAAAAGTGGTTCCTTTATGCTCTAGGCTTAGGGGCACTATTATTATCTTTTCCTACGCCTCACGATCTGCAGATTGAGGCTAAAATTTCAATAATAATATTAATTGTATCTTTGATATTGATAATCAAAGAGCCAATACCATTACCAGCTGTGGCAATTTTCATACTCATTGCGCAAATTTACGGAGGCGTTGATACCGTTGATGGTATATCAAAGTCATTTATGAGTGATGCTGTTTTTTTTATAATGGGCTCACTTATGCTTGCAGTGGTAATAATTAAACAAGGTTGGGATTCGCGGATAGCTTTGGGAATTCTCAAAGTCACTGGAAATAAAACCGCAGGCATTGCTTTAGGATTTTTATCTATTTCTGCGGTGTTGTCTTCTTTCATTGGCGAGCATACAGTAGCAGCAATTATGTTACCAATTGGAATGACGCTCATTCGATTCACTTCAACTAACCTTTCTAAAGTAAAAAATTTATCAGCTGTTATTCTTTTTTCGATTGCTTATGGATGCTTAATTGGTTCTATTGGAACTCCATCTGGAGGTGGTAGGAATGTGATTATGATTAATTATTTAAACCAAGCAGGTATCTCTATTTCTTATTTTGATTGGATGGTGAGAACATACCCTTTCATTTTTTTACAAATCCCAATAGTTAGTTGGATTATTATGAAAACATTTAAGCCCGAGCATAGAATTCTTGATAGTAGCGTAAGAAAA
>JABGWJ010000141.1 GCA_018645565.1 bacterium
CCATGGAAGTACTACCAATGGATATAGCATTTGAAGATATACTACTAGTATTGATAATAAATATATTATTTATTATCACTGCTGGATTCATTAGTGCAAAAAAGTTTTTGAGAACTGATCCATTGGAGACTCTTAAATGGGTAAAATAATAATAGAAGCAAAAGATTTAGTAAAGACATATCAAAATGGGAAAAATCGATTAATAGTATTAGATAACATTAACATCCAAATACGCGAAAAAAGTATTATTTCTATTGTTGGAGAGTCTGGTGCCGGTAAATCAACATTATTAAATGTTTTAAGTTCTTTAGACGCTTTTGATAACGGTGAATTGAATATTGAAGGTAATAACATTAAAAATTTTTCAGATAAACAGTTATGTTCTATTCGTAATTCTAGTATTGGTTTTATCTTTCAATTTCATCATTTATTACCTGATTTTAATGTTCGTGAAAATATTTTAATGCCTACGTGGATAAACAAAGATTATGAAAAAAATAAAAAGGCAGATGAATTATTAAAAGATTTCGGATTAAAAAAAATAAGTCATAAATATCCAAATGAAATTTCTGGTGGGGAAAAACAGAGAGTCGCTATTCTCCGATCTATAATTAATGATCCTAAAGTTCTCTTTGCTGATGAACCTTCTGGAAACTTAGATGAAAAAAACTCGCTGAAACTAATTGACCTTTTTGAGTCAATTAATACAAATTTTGGTACGGCGATTGTATTAACCACTCATAATCCGCATATTGCAAATATGGGCAGTTATAAATACGAACTAAAGTCAAAAACCTTATTTGAGAGATAAAATGAAGAAAAATTTTTCTAAGAAATTACAATCAATACTAAAACTAGCAAAAGAGGAAGCTATACGTTTAGGTCATTCATATGTTGGTTCTGAACATCTATTGATAGGTTTATTAAAAATCAAAGCAGGTATCTCTTTCAAGATTTTTGAGCTTTATGATGTTAATGTTAAATCGATTGTAAAAATGATTGAAGATTTAATCAGTAGATCTGAGAGCACAATATCACTCGGTCATCTACCCTTAAGCATGAGGGCTGAACGAGTATTAAAAAATGCATACCTTGAAGCTTCATCTCGAAATAGTAATGTGGCTGATGATGAGCATCTATTGTTAGCAATGTTGAGGGAAAAAGAAGGTATTATTTATGAAATTCTTCATTCACTAGATTTCGACTTTGATACTGTTTGCGAACTAATTGATGGTGAAAATTCTGATAATGATGAATTTTATGATTCTAAAAGTAAGAAGATTGAAGAAAAGACACCTACATTAGATCATTTCTCCAGAGATATTACTAGGCTTGCGAAAAAAGGAAAGCTTGATCCAGTTATCGGTAGAGAAAAAGAGATTGAAAGAGTAGCTCAAGTATTAGCAAGAAGAAAGAAAAACAACCCAGTGCTGATTGGAGAGCCGGGGGTTGGGAAAACTGCTATAATCGAAGGACTAGCTCAGAGGATTGTTAGAAAAACAGTTCCAAGATTATTACATAATAAAAGAATATTATCTCTAGACTTAGCGGCTTTGGTTTCGGGTACAAAATATCGTGGTCAGTTTGAAGAACGTTTAAAAAATATTATGAATGAGTTGGAATCTCGTACGAACCTTATTGTTTTTATTGATGAGCTTCATACTTTGGTTGGAGCCGGTGGCGCCTCTGGTTCGTTAGATGCAGCAAATATGTTTAAGCCCTCTCTAGCTCGAGGTGATTTACATTGTATTGGCGCAACTACATTAAACGAATATCGTCAGCATATAGAAAAAGATGGAGCCTTAGAAAGACGTTTTCAAAAAATTATTATCAATGCTCCGTCTGTAAATGAATCTATTGAAATACTCATGGGGTTGAAGGACAGGTATGAAGAGCATCATAATGTGAAATATTCAAATGATGCGATCGAAGCTTGTGTCCAATTATCTGAAAGATATATAACAGATAGATTTTTACCTGATAAAGCCATTGATATACTAGATGAGGTTGGTGCTAGATCACAAATGTTTAATGACGAAGTTCCAAAAAATATTATTTCAATAGAAAAACAAGTTGAATCATTAAGGTCTAAAAAAGAAATTAAAGTAACAAAACAAAAATTTGAAGAAGCTGCAGTTATTCGTGACAAAGAACGTAAATTATTAGAAAAACTTAGTAATGCTCAAAAAACCTGGAATGAAAAAGCAAAAGTAAACGCGCATAATATTTCTTCAGAGCATGTCGCGGATGTAGTTTCTCTTATTACAGGAATCCCTGTAAATAAAGTAGCAGAAACCGAGAGTAATAAACTTTTGAATCTTCCAGAAAGCCTTAGCCAATTTATAATTGGTCAAAAGAAGGCCATTCAAAGTGTTACAAAAGCAATTCGCAGAGCGAGAACAGGATTAAAAGATCCCTCAAAGCCAATTGGTGTTTTTCTTTTTCTTGGTCCAACCGGAGTCGGTAAAACAGAGCTTGCAAAAGTTTTAGCGAATTATTTATTTAGTCACACAGAATCTTTGGTCAAAATCGATATGTCAGAGTTTGGTGAAAAATTTTCTTTATCGAGGCTAATTGGGGCTCCTCCTGGTTATGTTGGTCATGATGAGGGTGGAGAATTAACTGAAAAAATTAGAAGAAACCCCTATTCTGTTGTCCTCTTTGACGAAGTTGAAAAAGCACATCCAGATCTTTTCAATATTATGTTACAAATTTTTGACGATGGAGTTTTAACGGACGGTTTTGGTCGTAAGGTTGATTTCAGCAATACTATAATAATCATGACGTCTAACCTCGGCTCAAAAGAGCTATCGGTTAATAATTTAGGTTTCGGAAATAAGTTAACATCTCATAATCAGAAATCAATAGAATCAAAAATAATGAAGTCTGTTGATAATACATTTTCGCCAGAATTAATAAACAGAATAGATGAAAGAATAGTTTTCCATTCGCTTAGCGAAAAAGATATTTTTGAAATTATTGATTTACAGCTTGCTAGTTTACATGATAACCTTTCGAAAATAGGATTAAAAATTAGAGTTTCTGTGGCAGCAAAAAGATTATTAGGAAAGCGAGGCTATAAACCTAAATATGGAGCCAGGCCATTAAAGCGTGAAATTCAAGTGTCTATTGAAGATCATCTTTCCGAGGTTTTGTTGAAACGTAATTTTCAAATTGGCACTCTAATAAAAATTGATGCTACTAGAGGTCAGTTTAAGTTCTCCTATATTGAAAAAAAGCCAACTGTAAAGAAAGCATAAAGACAAAACAGTATAAGCAGTACTGACAAATTGTAATAGCCGTAATTATAATATGACAAATAGTACTATTATAGTCAGTGGAATATTGCTTGCGTAACCTTTATTAGTAACTTTTAAATTTTTTGGAGAAATATTATGTCTAAAATAATCGGAATTGATTTAGGTACTACCAATTCATGCGTATCAGTGCTTGAAGGTGGTGAGCCAACAGTAATTACAAATCCTGAAGGTGGTAGGACGACTCCTTCGGTCGTAGCTTTTTCTAAAGATGAGGATAGGTTGGTTGGTCAGGCAGCTAAAAGACAAGCTGTCACTAATCCAGAGAACACAATATTCTCCATCAAAAGATTCATGGGTAGGATGTTTAAAGAAGTCAGTAATGAAATTTCTGAAGTACCATACAACGTTGATAAGAATTCGAATGGTGCTGTCATCGTTAAAGCAAATGGAAAAGAATATACTCCTCCTGAAATAAGTGCAATGGTTTTACAAAAACTCAAACAAGATGCTGAAGAATATTTAGGAACTAAAATATCAGATGCAGTTATTACTGTTCCCGCTTATTTTAATGATTCACAAAGGCAGGCTACAAAAGACGCTGGGAAAATCGCTGGTCTCAATGTTAGGCGTATTATTAATGAACCCACAGCTGCAGCGCTGGCATATGGCATGGATAAGAAAAAAGATGAAAAAATTGCCGTATTCGATCTAGGTGGAGGGACATTTGATGTTTCTATACTAGAATTAGGTGATGGTGTTTTTGAAGTAAAAGCATCTAATGGTGATGGGCATTTAGGTGGAGATGACTTTGATCAAAAAGTTATCAATTGGATTGCTGAAGAATTTAAAAAGAGTGATGGGATAGATCTTCGAGAAGACCCTATGGCACTTCAAAGATTAAAGGAGGCCGGAGAAGCTGCAAAAAAAGAACTTTCTTCGTCAAAACAAACCGATATAAATCTACCTTTTGTCACTGCAGATGCATCTGGTCCAAAACATCTGAATTTAAATTTAACTAGGGCTAAATTTGACGAGCTTGTTAATGATCTTGTTGACCGTACTATTGATCCATGTAAAAAAGCTATGTCTGATGCTGGTTTAAGTCCATCTGACATTGATGAAGTCATCCTTGTCGGAGGTTCTACTCGAATACCTAGTATTCAAGAAAAAGTAAAAGAAATTTTTGGTAAAGAACCAAATAAAAGCGTAAATCCTGATGAAGTAGTTGCCTTAGGCGCCGCAATACAGGGTGGCGTTTTAGCTGGTGATGTTGATGATGTGTTATTGCTCGATGTTACCCCACTTTCGTTGGGAATAGAAACATTAGGTTCTGTTTCAACAAAGCTAATTGAGCGTAATACAACAATACCAACAAAAAAATCACAGGTTTTTAGTACCGCAGCTGATAATCAAACCACTGTCGAAATTCATGTTCTGCAAGGTGAGAGAGAAATGGCTTCGGATAATAAAACAATCGGAAGATTCCATTTATCAGACATTCCGCCATCTCCTAGAGGTGTTCCACAAATAGAAGTGACATTTGATATAGATGCAAATGGTATTTTGAATGTTGGTGCTCAGGATAAGGCAACAGGAAAAGAGCAAAGTATTAGAATTGAAGCTTCGAGCGGAATATCAGAAGCAGAAATTGAAAAGATGATAAATGACTCTAAGAAAAACGAGCAAAAAGATAAAGAAAAGAGAGAACAAATAGATATTTCTAATCAATCAGAGCATCTCATTTATGAGATTGAAAAGAGTATTAAAGAAAATGATGATAAGTTATCAAGCGAAGATAAATCTATGATTAATGAAAAGTTAGAAAATCTTAGAAAGTTTAAAGAAAGTGGTAATGTTGGTGATATGAAAAAAGCGCTTGAAGAGCTAAATAGTTCTTGGTCTCAAGTTGCCTCGAAATTACATAAGGCAGAAGAACCGAATGCTCCTGGACAAGGTGCAAAGTCTGATGATGCGAAAAAAAGTAAAAGTAAAGACGAAATTGAAGATGCTGATTTTGAAGTAGTTGACTAAATTTCTCAGTTTATTTGTTGCAAAAAGCGTTCTATTATGAACGCTTTTTTTGTTTTTGGAACTCCTACATCTCTGAGTAGTTTATAATTATGAATTGTATTTATGTTTCATAAAATTAAAACATCAAAAGTATTATATGCCTTTTTTGGTATTCTAGTTTTATACTTTTTCAGTTATTCTTTTTTTTGGCAGCCTTTTATAATAAAACAGGTGAATAGTGCGTTAAATAAATTTGATATAAGTGTTCAATCGGTTAACATGTCTGGTAACTTATTATTTGATATAAAAGGGCGAGAGTTGCAGGTTACACATCCTTCTCTTGGTAAGATATTTATAGACAATTTCACAATAAATGTTGATTATGCTTCTTCATTATTTGGTGTCACATCTTTTGATAAAATATTTATTGAAGGAATTTTAATAGATTCAACGAGGCAGTCATTTGAGAACAATAATTTTAAAATTCAAGAATTCCCAATTAAGATTGATAGGTTCTCGCTTGGAGGGCAAATACCAATACAATTTCAAAAAGAAGTAATGCTCTTGAACGGTTACGTTGAAGGAAAGGTTTTATGGAAAGATGAACTGAAATTAGACTTAACTCGATTAAGTTTAAAAAATAAGGGTGATAATTCTATATTATTTCAAATGGATGACTTTGATTTAATTGCCAATACTGATAGCCTAATTATAAAAAGTTTTTCTGGTAAGGTTGGTAATGCTCCTGTAAAAGGGAAAATGGTTTATCTTGAAAAAGAAGAAAAAATTCTAGGCTCATTAGATATAGCAGAATTTGCTATTTCAAAAGAATTATTTAGTAAAACTCCTTTGAAAGGAAAGTTTGAAAAAATTTCTGGTAAAGTAGACTTTCGCTCTATTAAAGGCAATATTCATGGCGAGTTATCTATCTCAAATGAACTTGGTCTTAAAATGGCTGGAGATATTAACATTGTTAAATCAGAAAATAATATTTTGCTAAAATCTTTAAACTTGAATGGTGAAGATTCAAATTTAAGAGTAAACGGTGTGTGGGAAAAAGATCAACGAATCAGTGGTTATTTTTACTTAGATAGTCTTGATTTAAGCCGCTGGTTAATTGAACAAGAATCCACATTGCTTTCTGGAATGGCAATTTTAGAAGGCTCGATTAATAAAGATAAAGCACTCGAAAACATTGAATTAACTCTAGAAGTTGCAGAATACGGAGTTTTAATGAGTGACGAAAGTTCTTTTCATGGGACTGTTCTTTACAATGATAGCACTGTTTCTACTGTTGACCCTGTGATGCTAATAATTGGAGAGAGTATTTTATCCATTGATGGTGAGGTTGACTTAAAAACACGAAGTGTTAATATTATATCTGACTTAGAAAATGCAGATATTGAGATAATAAATAATTTTTGGATGGATGAATTCAAAGGTGGAGTGGCCACTGGAAAGCTTATTATAAGAGGGACAATTGATAAGCCTGATGTTGTTGCTGATTTGAATTGTCAAAATATCATGTATAAAGATTTTTCAATGAAATCAATTAATTTCCATTCCGAGATGGAGTCTGACTTGAATTTTCCATCTGGGTTCGTGAACCTTAAAATTGATGGAGGAAAATGGAGGAATGAAAATTTTGATTCTGGGACATTAGATATATCTTTTTCTAAAAATAGAATGATTGTCGAGAACTGCCATTTTAAAGCTGGCAATGATTATTTACTTATATCTGGTTCATGGCTTTCAAAGAACAAATATAAGATTGATAGAATTCAATCAGCTTATCAAAATAATTATCTTGTTAATGCTAAGCCTATTTTTGTAATGTATCAAGACAGTGCAGTATCAGTTGATCCTTTTGAAATCCATATCAATGATGGTATTTTAGATGGAGTTTTAACTTTTGGGCCGAATTCTGAGGGCAGATTAAAAATGTCTAACTTTGATGCTAATGTCATAACTCAGTTTACTGATAACATATATTTGGATTTATCGGGAATAGTTTTTGGTGAAATCTCTTTTCAAGATTACGGAAAAAAAATAAAATATGATGTTGATGTTGCTCTAAAGAAAGGATCATATCTTGGAAATAGCTATGACCAAATGACTCTTTCTTTTATGTTGAATTCTGGTAACGTCATTATTGATGATTTTTCTTTTACCCGTGATACAACCTTAGGTTTTCAGCTTTCTGGCATCTTGCCGACAACAAAAGCGCCATTAAAACAAGCAGATGTGTCTTTAAATGCAACATTCAAAGATCTACCTCTTTCAATGGTTCACAGGCTAATACCAAAATTTTTCAATTTAGAAGGCAATGCCTCAGGAGTATTAAAAATTGGTGGAAAATTAGAAAAAACTGAAATCAATTATGATATTTCTGTAAATAACGCAGTTTTTGATCGTATAGAACTTGGTAATGTGAAAAGTAAAGGCCTTTACAGCGGAAAGTTATTATCTGTTGAATATGCTAATTCATTTAATGGGTTTGAAAGTATAAAATCTAAGGGAGATATTCCATTTGATTTAAATTTAGGCTCTAATAATTTTGGTCAATTTTTTCAAAAAGTACCAATCGATTATCAAGCTTCTGCTTATTTAAAATCTATGTTCTTTTTGAGTCCGTATGTTTCAGAATTGGACTCTATAAGAGGTGATGTTAGCATTGATCTTTCCTTAAGCGGGAATGCAAAATCGATAATAAGAAATGGTAATATTTCAATTTCTAATTCGAGTGTTTTTACAACATTATTAGATAATCCTATTACAAGTGTTGATGGTAATGCGTTATTAAAAAAGAATGAATTAGTAATTAGTTATATGAATGGTGCTTCAGCGGATAATAATAAAAAATCAAATGAACATCACGATAATATCATGATTTCTGGGAGCATAGACTTTTCTAAATTTTTTGAACCTGATTATAATATTATAGTTAATTCAATAAATAATAAAAATATTTATATAGAAGCAATGCCAATAGATCTGGTTGGAGTTGTTGATTCAATTAATGTAAAAGTTTTTGGAAAAGATACTGTTAATATTACGGGGCTCGTTGAAGTAGTTGACATGACTCTTTTCCATGAATTTATATCTGAAGACGTAGGAGAAAGGTTAGTAACTAACGATGGAATTATCATGTCATACAGCATAAATGTTCCTATAAAAAATGAAGGACGATTTCAAAATTCACAAGTTGATGCAATTATGGTTGGAGAGATTAGCTTATCAAAAACCGGGAATGATTTTTGGAATATTGGGGGTGAAGTATTTATCGATGACGGCTCAATTCTATCATTTAAAGATAATTTTTCAGGCCTAAATGGTTATGTTTATTTTGACAATAACGGTATAAATCCTGATATGGATTTAATAGCGTCTACAGCAATAGCTGATGAAGAAATAAGACTACGAGTCAAAGGTAATTTAGATAATGCAGACCTAGTACTTGAATCATCAAGTGGGTTTTCAGAGAGTGATATTATAGAACTATTAACTTTTGGCTCTAGATTTGAGGATCAATCAATGTTGTCTAATGGGTTTGGTGTTCAAGCAACTTCAGTTCTTGGTTCGCTACTTGAAACTCAATTAGAGAAAAACCTTGAAGAGATGTCTTCTTTAAAATTGCTTAAACCTGATGAAATTGATGTTTCAGGAACTGCTAGTTTTATAAGTGGTCAAAACCTATCTGCTAGCGAGCGAAATGAATTAGAAGATTTTAAGATTTCTGCTAAAAAGAAATTTGGAAGTAAAACATATGCGAATTTATCCTACAAAAAATCATTTTCGCTTACAAATCCCGATCAATTACAAATTGGTGTAGAATATAAATTAAATCGTAATTTATCTCTTGTAGGGAACATGGATGATAAGGGTAACTTACATCTTAAGTATCGTTACAGATACGCTTATTAGTTCTATATAAAAGATAATAATACGTGATAAAATATTTTTATATCGCCATTTTAGGCTTTTCAATTTTTTGTAATCTTATTGCTCAGGAAGAGGCAATTAAGATCAAGTCTGTCAGCATTGATGGAAATAAATCTATAAAAAAAAAAGAGCTAATGCCATTGCTCAGACAACGACCGTCAAATTTTTCTTTTACATTCAAAGGTAGGCCATTTAATAATCGCCTTCTAAAGATGGATGCCTTGACTTTAAAAAATTATTTTATTTCAAAAGGTTTTTTATTGGCAGATGTTAAAGAATCTGCATCATTTCACAATAATGAAGCTGATATTGTTTTTAATGTTAGTGAAGGAAAACAATTTTTTATTTCTGAAGTAAACATTAGTGGCAACTTGAGTCTATCTTCTCATGAAATTCAACGGACACTTAAACTGTTTAAAAATGATCCTTTTAATAGCGTTTTACTTAACGAGAAGGTTGCGAGTTTGCAAAAAAAATTGGAACTATTTTCAAAATTATTTTCATTAATAGAAATAGAGCCAATTATAAGTGATTCAGTTGTAATTAATATAAATATTCAAGAAGGTAAAGATGTATTTATTGGGAAAACATATATTGAAGGCATTGCTTCTAAAGATAGTGTTCTAGTAGAAAGAGAATTAATTTTCAAAAAGGGTGATTATTTTGATCCTGATAAGGTTGAAAAGTCTAAGAGAAGATTAAAAGAGACTGACATTTATTCTCTTATAAATATTACTCCAGTAAAAGTTACACACTCAGACTCGATAGTAAATATGGTCATATCCTTAAATGAATATAAGCAGAGAGAATGGTTGTCAGTCGGTGGCTTTGAGCCAATAGAATTTTATGAAGGATTAGATCCATTACCCTCTATAGGTGGTTTTATAGAGTGGCGAAACAGGTCAATTTTTAATACGAACTCAAATTTTTCTACAAAGTTTTTAATAGGATTTCCATGGGAAACAAATTTTAATTTACCAAGACTTCGCTATGATGTTGGTTTTGATACAAATTGGATTCTTGGCATACGTTGGCCTACTAAGCTAAATAGTTTTTATGAAACATTAATAAATTATGATCAAGAAAATATTGACCGTGTAGAGCGGTATGGAGTTGAGATGTTGCAAAGGATTATGATCGATGAAAGATCATATTTCCAAAACATAACAGTTTGGGAAAATTTTAGTGACAATAATAGTGTGAATGTATTAGATCAATCGAGCAATACTAATTCAATAAAAAATCTACAGCAAAGATCACTCTCTTTTAGATTGCACATAGATAAAAAAGATGATCCGTTATTTCCAAAAACAGGATACCTATTAGATCTTTATTTTAAGTCAACGGGATATTTTTTGGGAGGCGCTAGAGATTATTATAAATTTGATTTTTCTTTTAATAAGTATTTAAAAATATCAAAAAATTCTGTACTGGCTACAAGGTTTAAAATAGGGAGGTTTTGGTTTTGGGAAAATTCTTATATTGATTATAGCTATGAAAAGTTTTATTTAGGTGGAAGTTCAAATATGAGAGGGTGGGAAATTTTAAAATATAGAACTATTAATGATCAAACAAATATCCCAATGGGTGGCACACATAGGCTTCTTATAAATTCAGAGTTTCGTCATCAATTTAACCAGAATTTGGGTTTGACATTATTTTATGATAGTGGCATTCTTTCTGAAAATTTTGATAAATTAGTAAAAAGCAAATTAGGTTGGGATGTTGGGATTGGTTTTACTTTTGCAACTCCCCTTGGGCCAGTGAGGTTTGATTATGCAATCCCTAGCATAGATAATAAAATCATTTTTAGTAACGGGAAAATTAATTTTGGAGTGCAATATCTATTTTAAGTGAATATATTTTGGAACTTAAAATATCTTATTTTGTTATTAATGTTATCATTATAATTTGATATTAAATTAATGCAAATTAAATAAAACAAATAATATGAATATATCAAAAAACTTATTAGCATTACCTGTTCTGATGCTTTTTATTTCATGTGCAAAAAATGCTCCTGATTTAATTAATCTTGCGCAATCAAATCTTGATAAAAATCAAGAAGATGATGCTATTAAAAATTTAAATACTCTTTTAGATAACTACCCCAATGATAGTCTTGCTTCATATGCGCAGTACAAATTAGCAAGCATATATAAAAATTGGAAAAACGACCCCGAAAATCTTATCGAAGCACTTGAAAAAACAATTAATAACTACCCTAATTCTTTGCATTCTAAACAGGCAAAAAAAGAAAAAGAAGCTTTTCAGGGATGGATTATAAATAATGCTGAAACGTTAAGAAAAAGGAAAATGACAATTGAGTCGATTAATAACCTTGATTACTTGGTTAAAAACTTTCCTAAACACGAATTGGCATCTAAAGCTCAGTATATAGTTGGTGATATTTATATGAATGATCTAAGAGATTTTGAAAAAGCATTAACTGAATATCGAATGGTTCTAGCTAGATACACTGGCTCTAAAGAAGAGGCACTTGCGCAATTTATGATTGGCTACATATATGCGAATGTGTTAAAAGATTTCGTTTCAGCTCGTAAAGAGTATCAATTGTTTTTAGATAATTTTCCTAAGCATGAGTTATATCCTTCAGTCAAATTTGAAATTGATTACCTTGGAAAAGATATCAATGAAATCCCCGCTTTAAAACACATTACTTCTTAGATACCAAATTTATAAAATGAATGAGTTTAGTTTATCAGCTATCAATGACCGTATATCAGAAGCATCTGAGTTTGTAGAACCATTAAGAAATGGTCTCCAAAAAAAAGTCGTTGGCCAAAAAACTCTTCTAGATAAAATTATTATTTGTATGCTTGCGGATGGGCATATACTTTTAGAAGGTGTGCCCGGACTCGCTAAAACACTAACTGTAAAAACGTTGGCCTCGTCAATTAGTACAGGTTTTCAAAGAATTCAATTTACACCAGATATGCTTCCTGCTGATTTGATAGGAACATTAATTTACAATCAAAAATCTGGAGAGTTTGATACAAGAAAAGGTCCGATATTTTCAAATATTATCCTTGCTGATGAAATAAATAGATCTCCTGCAAAAGTTCAAAGTGCTCTTCTAGAAGCTATGCAAGAAAAACAAGTGACCATTGGCGAAAATACTTTTAAAATGAATCTTCCTTTTTTAGTCTTAGCAACTCAAAACCCTCTTGAGCAAGAAGGTACTTATCCATTACCAGAGGCTCAGGTAGATCGTTTTATGTTTAAGCTAATTGTTAATTATCCAGATATTGATTCTGAAAAAAAACTAATGAGGTTAAATACTCAATCC
>JABGWJ010000142.1 GCA_018645565.1 bacterium
AGATAAGTGAGCGAATCTTGATGTTGTGGTATAATGTGGTCAATCATCTCCAAATCTACCCAACATCCCACAAACAAAAAACTTGAACTTTCTTTTGATTTACTTTGTGCGGGAGGTTGGTTTCTTCTGAGACTATATGACTTATTCTTGATTTTAATAATTGAAAAATTTTTATTTGCAGAGAATGAACCCTTGCTCCATTCCAATAGAGGAATTTTATCAGGTATTTGAAACTTATTATCTTCATACCAAATCACAAAGTGGTCTAATGTGTTTGAAAGATACTCTAATTGGTTCTTCCTTTTAGTTGAGTTTGGATTCGCTTTAAGGTATCCTCTTACTTTTTCAATGTATTTTGTGAGGGTTATGAACTGTACTTCATTATTTCTTTTACAAATATCCAATGTATTATTTTCAATATCATACTCTTTGCTTTTCATAGTATGATTGAGCTTGAAATCCAGGTCATAGCTTATTTTCGTAACCTGAAGCTTTTTTATGGTTCCGAGATTGATGATATCAAATAATTTGTAAGGTCCTAAAAACATATGAAACAATCTAAAACTTATTCTAGAATGGATGCACCCACTTTACAGTTACACCTACCCCTGCTTGTTTCAGGGTGTGGGGGTCTAGGCTCGTTGAGTTTTGAACCCTGCCCTATCCTGCTTGTTGAATTAATGCAAGTGATATGCAAGCAGAAATGGCTAATTTTAGCCGTTTATTGAACTAAATAACCGGCTGTTTCATTACAACTATACAAAGCAAAAAAGCCTCACTTCTCGTCAGAGAAACAAGGCTTACTTTTTTGTACCGCGGAAAGGGCTCGAACCTTCACACCCAGAGGGCACCAGATCCTAAATCTGGCGTGTCTACCAATTCCACCACCGCGGCATACATCAAAATTATAAAAAAAGGGCACTATCATGTGCCCTTTTTATTTAAAGAATCTTAAATATTATTTCATCAATACCATCTTCTTTGTAAACACTTTAGCTCCAGCTGTAAGTCTGTAAAAATACATACCAGCACTCAATGAGTTTCCACTGTCATCGACACCGTACCAAACAGCTACTTTCCTACCAGCGGTTTCATTTTTATTTACGATCGTTTTTACTTTTTTACCAACGACGTTATAAATCGAAAGGTCTACATGACCCTGACCAGCTAAATCATAGGTGATAACAGTTGAAGGGTTAAATGGGTTCGGATAATTTGTATGTAACGTATACTCCGAAGGCAAACTTGTTTCTCCATTAGTTGAAAGAGTACTGTTGGTAAATAAGCCTAGACCCTGAGAAGCGGCCGTTATCGAATTCGCACCAGCATCGCCTCCACTTACTTCTTCAAAAAGTAACATAACGTTTGGGTTATTTATATTTTGAGACATTTGAACATTCACTTTTATGACTGGCCCGTCACCTTCAGGGATTCCACCAGTAAAGTCATATCCAAGAAAATAAAAGTTCTCATTGTTAGAGTCTTCACCTGTACTTCCATCAATAATTCCATTTGCAAATCTACCAACGGCTTCTACCGATGTAACCGTTAGATATTCTGGAGAATCTGCAATTTCAAAAGACATCGTTCCAACTGTTTCTGTATTCGTCATGTGAACTTCGAAAGACCCTTCGCCTCCTGCAGTTAGTAGACCTTCTACATTATGAATACTGTAAGAAACTGGAGGTGCACCAATATAAACTTCCGAAGGTAGCCCAACAGATATCATAGGCTGATTGTAAGCGTCGGACAGAATCATTTCGCCATAGTCAACATCAACAATAAAGTCTTCAGGAGATCCAGGCAAGACATCTATTAAAACCTCGCCTAAGTACCAGTATCCTGGAGGTACAGGATTACTGAGAGTATTATCAAAAAGCAATAGTGTAAATGTATTACCAAGCTGTTGAGAAGAAACCGACCAAGTACTTAAGTCTAGTAGATCAGTTACCTGTAGACCCGAACCACTAACAAATGGCGGATCAGCAACAAATTCAACTTGAATTCCGTAAACATCTTGTGTATTTACTAAGCACATTGATGAGCTTAGCTGAGCACCAGGCGCTGCGTTTCCATCAGTTAGCATAATATATTGCGTTTCAATGCCCACTTCATAAGCTGCCGTTTCGGCTGTCCAGTTTAATTGTACTGGTGGGTTACTAGTATCTTGAATCTGAACATCTGTCATTGTAAGTGTTAAAGTCTGAGCTTGGTCTCCTTGAGGTCGAACAACGACTCTACAGACAGGTCCATTCCCTGGCTCAAGAGCAGCTGCACCCGCTAGAGGTCCAAAGCCTGCAATTGAGATTTTCCCATTATCATCTAATAATGAGAAGGTCCATGAAGGTTGTCCATTTGTTCCAGTAGTTCTTTCAGCTGGCAAAACACTCTCCCCTACAAGAACATCTGGAAAGTCTTCAATTTCAAAAAATAAACCACCTAATAAACTTTCATTGTTAACAGATATATCGATTGTATCGGCTATGCCAGTTAAAGAGCCACCATCACTAATGTAACACTCTATCCATTCTACCGGAGTTGCTGATACAGTACTAGTCGGCACAGATTCAGAACCATCAGGATATATAGCTGTCACATAATAATAGTATGAAGTATTATTTATGACGTCTTCATCTGTATAAGAAGTCACACTGGCTTCTAGCTCAACAATCTCTTCAAAATTTGACGTCTCATTTAATGATTTGTAAACTTTATAGGCATCAATAGTTACAGGACGTTGGCTAATAAGATTAAGTGGATTCTCCAGATCGATTCTATCAGCAAAAGGAATTCCGCCTCCGTACTTGTTTATGACATCCTCTTTAGGAGCGCTAACTACCCATTCACCCACATCTGTTAAATTATAATGTACTAATCTCTCAGGGATTACTCGAGTTTCAAAAGAGATTGAAATATCATCGACCGCCCATCCAGACGCCCAAGCTGCGTTATCATTTGAATGAAATAAAATATACAAATTATCGCCAGTAATAAAGGGAGTTAAATCTACTGTCTCATTAATCCATTCTGTCCCAGCAACTAGCGGATAAACCTCTGTAAAATCTACTCCGTTATCACTGACACCAATAGAAGCAGTTTGACCATAGGCCCCATCAAAATATGAATCAAAGTTTAGTATGACACTTGCGGCTCCACTAACGTTTAGCATGGGCGTAACCATATAATCTAGCGCTCCATCATCATTTGCCTGGTCATCATTAGAACACATATAGTTTGTGTGCGCAGGAACTGTCCACCATTCACTCGTGCAATCTGTAGTTAAATACCATCCTTGAGCAGAACTAGTTGTAAGTGTCCAATCATCTGGGATTCCATCTTCAAAATCTTCCGTTATGTTATCTGGTATAGGACCCGATGGCGGGTTCCATGAGAGTGCAACATAGGCATCCTGCCCATCAATAGCTTGCAAGTTAGAGGGCTCTTCGATATATCCAGGGTAGACTGCTACCGTACCAGAATCAGCCGCTGCTATCCAATAGCTACCACCAACACCGTCTGTAACCAATATGTTTTCCATAAAAACAGAGACAGAATCAGCATAGGCATTATTTACAATTTCAAAAGTTGCTGAAAGTACCGGACCTATACCTGGCGCTATGTTAACATTATCAGAACTAAAAAGAATAATTCGTGAAGTGTCACCGTCATTGATATTATTAAAATCAGCAGAAAATTCTGCAGTCCTAGCTGTTGTAGCAACCGCGACTAAACTTAAATAGTTTGGGCTATCTTTGACGTCGAATTGAACTCCTCCGACAGCGCCTGTATTGCTAATACTAAAATCAATAGAAACGGTTTCACCAACATCCCCTGTGGAAGTTGATCCGCTTAAATATACTACATCACCAATTGTAAGATTTCCAGATGACGATTGACTAGTTAGCACTTCACCATCCCCATCACTTACAATTAAATTGTTTAATTTAATTTCAAGGACAGCAGACAATACGTCTGAGCCTCCAAAATGAAGATTAAGAACTCTAGCATCTGTGCCAGGGTTTAGGCCGTTTGGATCACTACCATTATAAAATACTACTCTAGAACTACCATCACTTAACGCATTGTAGGCAGCAGAAAAACTAGAGGCATCACCGACAGATGAAACACCTGATAGACTCACCATATTAGGACTTACTGAGACATCAAATTGAACTCCACCAACATTATTATTCGGGTTTGAGATTAAGATAGGGACAATGATTTCATCCGTGTAACCAGCAAACGAAGTGTCTACTATTGTTATTTCAACATCTTGCGCTCCAATAAAGGAGAAGACAAGCGCGAAAGACAAAAACGCATTATTTAAATATTTAAACATTAAAACTACCTCCAAAATGAAATTTTTGATTGCACATAAAATACAATTCTATCAGCAAAGGTTGTAATCTAAGACTCTGTACCGAAAAATAATAAGTATTAAATGGTAAAACTTGCCACTCTTTAATTAAGATAAAGCATTTTCAATATCTGCAATTAAATCATCGATATGCTCAATGCCGACAGCAAGTCTTAACAGCTCTGGGACTAAGTCCATCTCAGCTTTAACATCTGCTGGGACATCAGCATGAGTCATAAAATACGGAACAGACATAAGACTCTCTACCCCGCCCAAACTTTCTGCTAGTGAAAATAGATTTATTTTTTTAATAAAGTCTTCCATCTCGCTCTTAGAATGAAAAACGATAGAAACCATGCTGCCGAATATGATATCTCCATGAGGCGTAATTTGCTGCTTTTTGGATATACTATTTTGGGGGTGGGACTCCAAGCCTGGGTAAATTGTTTTAGCAATTTTTGAATTAGAATCGAAATACTTTGCAATGACCATAGCATTATCTGACGCTTTTTGAACTCGCATCCCTAATGTTTTAACAGACCTTAAAAGGAGCCAAGCATCAAAAGGACTTGGAATAGCCCCTCCTGATTTTTGAATGAAATGTAATTTATCTGCCAACTCTTTATCTTTGGCCACTAAAACGCCACCAAGTACATCGCTGTGTCCACCAATGAATTTTGTTGTACTGTGCATAACACAATCTGCACCATGCTCAATTGGACGTTGCCCAAAAGGACTCATAAATGTATTATCAACAGCAAATTTTATATTGCTCTCTTTACATATTTTTGAAACCGCAGCAATATCAGTTACTTCAAGCATAGGATTTGTAGGCGTTTCGATAAAAACCCACTTGGTCTCGGGCTTGATAGTTTCTTTAATATTTTGCGTATCCGTTGTATCAACAAAATCAAATTTTAGACCATGGTTGCTTAATACTTGAGTGGTCATTCGATAGGTACCACCATAAACATTTCTAGAAATTATTACATGGTCACCTTGCTTCAGATGTTGTAACAGTGCCGTGGTTGCAGCCATACCACTAGAAAATGCAATTGCATCATAGCCACCCTCTAATGAAGCTATATTTTTCTCTAGCCTTTCACGAGTTGGATTAGTGCCTCTTGAATAATCAAAACCTTTATTTTTCCCAATTCCATCTTGAACATAAGTAGAGGTTAGGTGAATTGGCGGGGAAATAGATCCAGTTGAAGGATCAGGACTGTTACCTACATGAATGGCATTGGTTTCAAATTTATTTTCTTTTGACATAATCTATACCTCTGTATAACCTTGATTTAAATATTGCTGCAATTTTTTATATTTAATTTGAATCTTTTCCCCACTAGGAGATTGAACATTTATTTTTTCATTTCTTCCAATTTTTTTATCAACAGTAACCGGGGTTGTGGCTTTTTTTTGACTCCTACTACTTGCTGGTTGCCCAACAAACCCCATTCCCGTGGTGTCTTGGTGCTCTGTTTTAATATTTCTTACACTATTTGACGATAACGATGGCGCTTGATCCATCCCTTGTAATTGAGTGCGGAAAATTCTTTGAGCAGTAACTGCATTCATGTCTTTCATCATCTCTTGAAACATTCCAAAACCCTCAGATTTGTATTCTAATAAAGGGTTTTTTTGTCCATAGGCTCTAAGATTTATGCCTTCCCTTAATTGATCCATAGCATATAAATGATCTTTCCATTTTTCATCTATAGTCCTTAGAATGACAAACCTTTCAAACCCTCTAATGACCTCTAGTGATACTAACGACTCTCTCACTTTATAGACAGACTCTGCTTCGCTAGTGACCCAGTCAATGAGTTCATCCGAATTAATATCCTCTTTGCCGAGCTCTGAAATTAATTTTTGATGACTAACATCAACCAATAAGTGAGTAGCAAAATTATTACGGATTAAATCCCAATCCCAATCAGCCATAGAATCAATTCCTGCATGTGACTCAATCTCGTCAATGATATAATCTTCAATGACCTGCATAACTGTCTCTCTCATATTCTTTCCAGAAAGAACCTGACTTCTCAAGTCGTAAACGACTTGCCTCTGTTGATTCATTACATCATCATACTCGAGCAAATGTTTTCTAACACCAAAATTTCTTACTTCAACTTTTTTCTGAGCATTTCCGATAGCTCGAGTAATCATTCCGGCTGTAATTACCTCACCTTCTTCAATTCCCATTCGGTCCATAATACTTGCAACCTTATCTGAACCAAATAATCTCATCAAATCATCTTCAAGAGATAAATAGAACACGGAGGAACCTGCATCACCTTGCCTACCAGCTCTGCCTCTTAACTGCAAATCAATTCTTCTTGAATCATGTCGTTCTGTTCCAAGAATATGTAAGCCACCAGCTTCCTTAACGCCGTCGCCAAGCTTAATATCTGTACCTCTTCCCGCCATGTTGGTAGCAATAGTCACTGCACTTTTTTGACCAGCTCTAGCTACAACTTCAGCTTCTTTTTCGTGCTGTTTGGCATTTAAAACACTGTGGGGAATATTTTTTCTTTTTAACATCCTAGCTATGAGCTCAGATGTCTCAACAGCTATCGTACCAACAAGTACTGGTTGTCCGCGATGATGTGCGTCCACTATTTCATCAACGACAGCATTATATTTTTCTCTTTTAGTCTTATAAACTAAATCATCTCTATCATCTCTTGAAATGTCGCGATGAGTTGGAATAACAACAACTTCTAACCCGTATATTGATCCTAACTCTTCCGCCTCAGTCTCAGCAGTCCCAGTCATACCAGAAATTTTGTCATAAAGCCTAAAATAGTTTTGAATTGTAATCGTTGCTAATGTTTGCGTCTCCCTCTCAATTTTTACGCTTTCTTTTGCCTCAAGAGCTTGATGCAAGCCATCAGAGTACCTTCGCCCCGCTAATATTCTCCCAGTAAACTCATCTACAATCAACACTTTACCATCCTGGACAACATATTCAACGTCTTTTTCATACATTGTGTAAGCTCTAAGGAGCTGATTAAAATTATGGATTTGCCCGCTCCTTTGAGCATGAAATTGATGAGCCTTTTCTTTTTCTATCTCTTTTGCACTACTATCCAAATCTTGTTTTTCATCTATTTCTAGAAGGAGTTCTCCAATGTCAGGGATGATAAAAGTCTCAGGGCTATTGGGAGCTAAAACATTTCGCCCTTTTTCAGTAATGTCCATAACATGCGATTTTTCATCAACAGAAAAATATAAGTCGTCATCTACTTCATGTAGTTTTTTATCTCTTATGTAATCAGATTCTACGCTCTGAGATAATTTCAGCGTGCCTGGTTCTTGAAAAATCTTCATAACCCGTGGATGCTTAGGCAGGGCCCGCTTAGCCTGTAATAATTTTAACCCTGCTTTGTCTTTATCCGATTCTAATAATTCTTTTACGTCTTTAATTAATTCTGATACTAAAACATTTTGTTTTCTGACAAGGTCTTGTACATCGGGTTTTAACTTAACAAACGTGTCATCAACTGGCGCATCAACAGCTCCTGAAATAATCAAGGGAGTCCTAGCTTCATCAATTAAAACACTATCCACCTCATCTACTACAGCAAAGGCGTAATCTCTTTGACACAACTCATCTGGGTGAAGTGCCATATTATTTCGAAGATAATCAAAACCAAATTCGTTATTTGTTCCGTACGTTATATCACAGGCATACATTTCGCGACGTTTAACATTATCCATCGAGTTCAAAATAAACCCGACTGTTAGGCCTAGCCGCCTATAAACCTCGCCCATCCATTCAGCATCTCTTTGCGCTAAATAATCATTTACAGTAATAACATGCACGCCTCTTCCCGTAAGTGCATTTAGATAGATTGGCATTGTAGCGACAAGCGTTTTACCTTCACCTGTTTTCATTTCAGAAACCTTACCGTTATGAAGTACCATTGCGCCTAATAGCTGGACATCATATGGTATCATATTCCATTCTTCGTTCTGGCCTGAAACCCTAAAAGTTTGCCCAACCATTCTGCGGCAGGTCTCTTTAACCATTGCAAAAGCTTCCACCATAACGTCATCTAAAGCTTTTTGTTCTGCTTCTAATATTTTCTTCTTTAATTCATTGCCCTCTAAATCATTTCCATATTTCGCTTTAGCATCTTCTCTAGCTTGATTAACTAAAGCTTTTAACTCTAATGTCCTATCTACAAGATCTTGATCAGACTTAGGTTCAAGCCCGCCATAAAAATCATTGATATTTTGAACAATTGGAAATATTTTTTTTATATACCGGGTGGAACTGGTTCCAAAAATCTTCTTTAAAAACATTTAATTCTCTTTGCTATAATTTTTATAGATCGTATCTAAAATACCGTTGACGAAGCTTGAGCTCTCCTCAGTACTATATTCTTTTGCTATTTCAACCATTTCACTTATGGTCACTTTAGGTGGTACGTCGCTAATATGATAAATTTCACTTACACCCATTCTAAGGAGTATTTTATCAAGAATGGCTACTCTTCCATATTCCCAGTTTTGGAGACATTCTGTAATTAAATCATCAGCCCATGATTTTTTTCCAACAACACAATGAAATAATTCCTTCATGTATTCATCATCTTCTGAGTCATTAAATGACTGATCATATAGCTCAAGGATATCAGTCGGATAACCATTATTTATTTCAAGAGCATATAGCGCCTGCATGGTGTATTCCCGAGCTTTACGCCTAGGATGTTTTTCAATGGTTTTTTCCATCATATTCATCCTAATGGAACAACCCATCCAAATGGGTCTTCGATATTTTCATATTGTATATCGATAAGTTTTTCTCTGATTTTTTTCGTCATAGATGCATTATAAACGGTCTCAAATTGAACTTTATTATTTTTATAATTAATGCTCCCAGCTGGTGCAACAACAGCAGCTGTTCCAGTAAAAAAAACCTCATCAGCGTTTAATAAATCTTCAACTGTGACATCTTCCTCATAAACTTCTAAATCAAATAATTCACAAGCTACCTTAATGGTTGAATCTCTAGTAATCCCAGGAAGAATAGATCCTTGCAAGGCGGGAGTTTTTAAAACATTCCCTTTAAGAACAAAAACATTTGCCGATCTCGCCTCGTCAATAATACCTTCATCTGAAGAATTTAAAAATATAACCTCATCAAATCCTTCCAGTGTAATTTCTTTATAGGGAAGCAATGTGCCGGCATAATTACCAACCGCTTTTGCAAAACCAATGCTTTTTGTTGCAATTCTGTGATATTTATCTGTTAGAATAGTATCTAACATTTTTAAGCCTGATTTAAAATATGAGCCTACAGGGGTAGCATAAACCAAGAAAGTATAATCATCTGAAGCTTTTACGCCTAGCATAGGCCCATCTCCATAAGCTAAGGGTCTAATGTAAAGACTCCCTTGCTCTTGAGTTGGTAAAAAATCGGAATTATCTTTTACGACTTCTTGCACCGCATTTAAAAACAAACCCTCAGGTAATTGAGGAATGCATAGGCGTTCTGAAGATGAAGCAAATCTTGCGGCATTTTCTTCAATTCTAAAACCAACTACTCTATCTTTTGAAGTTCGATATGCTTTGGTTCCTTCAAAAATTCCTTGACCATAGTTTAATATTGTGGATGCCGGGGACATACTTACATTACCATATGGAATTAATCCTTCGACCTGCCATTTTTTTTCGGCTGTATAAATAGCCTTAAACATACTTTTGGTCTCATGAGCATAAAAACCAAGGTTATCCCAATCTATGTCTTTTTTGTTCATCATAATTTTTCAACTATCATAGCAGATGCTTCTCCACCACCGATACAGAGCGTTGCCAAACCAAGATTTTTATCATACTTACCTAAAGAATGAACGAGAGTTGTCAATATTCTTGCTCCTGAAGCACCAATTGGATGGCCCAATGCCACTGCACCGCCGTGAATGTTAACTCTAGTTTCATCTAGTTCAAAGTCTTCAATCGCTGACATTGCAACAGCTGAAAAAGCTTCATTTATTTCCCATATATCTATATCGTTTTTCTTTAACCCTGATAAGCTTAATATTTTTTTAATGACTTGACTTGGAGCAGTTGTGAACCATTCTGGCTCATGCGAAAACGAGCAATGAGCGACAATTTTTGCCAAGGGTTTTAAGTTATATTTTTTTACGTTTTCTTTCGACATTAAAGTCATTGCAGCCGCACCATCATTTAATTTTGATGCATTTGCAGCTGTAATAGTGCCGTTTTTCTCGAAAACAGGCTTTATTTTAGGTATTTTTTCAAATTTAGCTCTTCCTGGTTCTTCATCTTTTTCTACTAAATCAACAGAAATCAATTCACGTTCAAAAGAGCCATTGGAAATCGCATTTTGTGCACGTTCATAAGATCGTACCGCAAAATGATCTTGCTCTTCTCGTGAATAGCCTTTTTTTGAAGCTAGCATTTCAGCACAACTACCCATGTGCATATCATTGTATGCATCCCACAATCCATCATGAACCATACTGTCTAACATTTTATTATGACCAATTTTAGTAGGATTCTTTGTCATAAGTAGCGGCGCGTTTGACATGCTCTCCATGCCACCGGCTATGATTGCATTAGCACCTTGAGATCTAATGGCGCTATCTGCTAGCATTACCGCTTTTAATCCAGAACCACACATTTTATTTATTGTTAAACATTCAATGTTTTGATGCAAGCCGGATAATAAGGCTGCTTGCCTGGCTGGAGCTTGGCCTAGCCCAGCAGATAGAACGTTACCCATAATGACTTCATTATATTCATCTTTCCCAACTTCTACACTATTAGTCAGAGCCTTTATAACCTCAGCGCCTAAACTAGGTGCAGAAAATGATGATAATTGCCCCCCAAAAGAGCCAATTGGTGTTCTTAACGCACTTACGATGTAAGATTCATTCTTCATATCTTAATCCCCATTTTTTTTATCATTCGCATCATAAGCAACTATGATTTTTTTCACTAATGGATGTCGAACAATATCCGAATCATCAAAATATGTAAAACCGATACCTCCAACATTTTGTAAAATCTTTTTAGCTTGAATTAATCCAGAAAGTTTATTTCCAGCTAAATCTATTTGCGTTGTGTCACCATTAATAATTGCTTTAGAACCCATGCCTAATCTTGTAAGAAACATCTTCATTTGCATTGCCGTACTATTCTGAGCTTCATCAAGAATTATAAATGCATTGTCGAGAGTACGACCTCTCATGTAAGCCAACGGAACGATTTCAATATTTTTATTTTCAATCAATGCTCCTAATTTTTTTTTCGGTAACAAAGCATCCAACGCGTCATAAAGAGGAGATAGATAGGGATCTACTTTTTCTTTCAAATCACCGGGCAAAAAGCCCAGGTTTTCTCCCGCTTCAACTGCAGGGCGACAAAGAATTATTCTATCAACTTCATTCTCTTCTAATGAAGCGAGTGCAAAGGCCATTGAAAGAAATGTTTTACCAGTACCCGCTGGGCCTATACCAAAAGCGATATCATTTTGAATAACATTTTCTAAGAAAGAGACTTGACCTTTTGTACGAGGACCAACCGCTCCTTTCCGACTTTTATAAACAATGTTATTTTTATTTATTGTTCCATTTAGGTTCGTACTATTTGTTTTAATAAGTTTAATTAAATTGCTTACATCATTAGAATGCAGGGCCCCTTTACTGGAGAAGGTTCCACTCATTTCTTTAAAAAGATTATCAACTTTTTGAATGTCATCATCATTACCTTTAATAGATAAACGACCACCTCGTGCTGAGATAGACACAGGCATACTTGACTCTATTAACTTAATGTGCTGGTCCCCGATGCCAAGCATATCAGCTAATTCAATTGATTTTAGTTCTATAATTTTTTCCATATCTTGGAATAACATCGTAATTTTATATATATAAATTTACACATTCCAATGGTCTAATACTCAACAATGAAATTCATCCTTTTCTTTCCTAAACTCTTAATATTAATACTCTGCTTATTAATGTCATGGCAATGTAGTAGCCAAAAAATAGAATTAGATTATGCTCAGTCTCAAAATATAGACTTTCTTATTGCGCAAGCTAAAATGCTTTGGGAACAAAGATCTGATTCAACTGCTGTGAAAAATGCAAATCATTTTCTAGGACTTGCATACAATGTTGATCAAAATAATCCTGAAATTTTAAGCCTCTACAGTAAATATCTTTTTTTTCAAGGCATGTTTTTAGAAAAAGATAATAAAATAAAAGATAGTCTGTTTTTAAAAGGATCAGAGATATCAAAAACAGCTGTTCTAAGTAATCTTGCATTTAAACAAAAATTAAACAATTCAATTGGTGATTCAAGTTTTAAAATTATATCTACCCTTTCAGAAGCACCTAAAGAGCTGGTTCCAGCAATGTATTGGTGGGCCACAAATAAGTTTTGGTACCTAAATAATAAAGCAGCTATTGAACGAATAAACCACAGAGAATTACTAGAGGTAATTATGCATAGAATAATTTCGCTTGAACCTGAATATGAGCAAGGAGGAGCATATAGGTTTTTCGGGGTCTTTTATAGTAGAATACCTGGTGTTGAGTTAAATCAGTCAAAAGTTTATTTTGAAAAAGCGATTACATCAGCTGAAAATTATTTTGGTAATAAAGTTCAAAAATCAGAATTTTATTATCAAAAAGCTGAAGACAGATCTTCTTTTTTAACACAACTTCAATCAGTAATAAACCTAGATGCTTCTATTTATCCTGAAATAATGGCGGAAAATATGTTTTACCAAAAAAGAGCAAAATTACTCCTCAAGCAGCAAGACACTTTATTTGAATAAACTAGGTAACTAAATAATGATAAAAACATCAATAATAAAATTATTAACCCTAATATTTCTGTTAACCTATTCATCCGCTTTGTTTGGCCAGTCAAATAACTACTTAAAACGAGCAATATCAGCAATGGAAGTTGGCTTATTTGAAGAATCATTAAAGCAGCTTAATAATGCACTTAAAAATGAACCGCAAAATGCTCAAATTTATAAATTAAAAGCGCTTCTTTACGAAGCCTTATCAGAAGATGAAAATTCGATTCTTGCTTGGAAAGATTGTATTCGCTACGCGAAAAATCAAGATATAATCAATGAAGCCAATATACATTTAGAATACTTAAATAGGTTCTAACTTGTTTAAAAAAAAATTAATATTTTTTGTAATAATATCTTTAACTGTAGGCTGCTTTGATGCTCCGGCAATAAATGAAAGCTATAATTTTGACCTAGCAAGTGTTATAAATCTTGATAAAATAGCTGACCATATAAATAGGCCTGGCTCAGGACAGATAATGGAAGACAACATATCATTTATGTTCATGAAAAATGGTTTCAACGTATCTCAACTTAATAATAATAAAACAGTCATAATCCTCAATAATAAAGGAAAAAAGACACTTACATTATCGTGCACGTTAACAGATTATACAGATAGAGAAACCATTCTAATCCCCTATCGACTTGAAGATAAAGGGACGATTGAAACTACAATCACTCAATCGTCGGCATCGAGTGGCAGTGAAAAAAATGCTATTGCGACAACATCTACCACCACTACTACTGACGGTGGATCAATCCAAGAAAGCGGGAAAATTGAATACACACAAGCGAGAGTGGGCGTGATACTAAAAATCAAAGATGAAGAGACCGGACTTTTAGTCTGGACTCATTCTTATTGGTATAGCGGTATAGAACTATCAAGCACAACACAAATATGCGCAAAAAATTCCGTCGGTTTAATAAGTAAACTATTTAATAAATAATTAATTACTATCTAGCTTAAGTCCTAAATCCTTAAGCTGATTATTGTCGACATAACTCGGGCTTTCATCCATTAAAGATGTAGCTGAAGTAGTTTTTGGAAAGGCAATGACATCGCGAATATTTTCAGTTCCAGCTAGCAGCATTACTAACCTATCAAACCCAAATGCAATGCCTCCATGTGGAGGAGCCCCATATCGTAACGCTTCCACCAAAAACCCAAATTTTTCTATAGCCTCTTTTTGAGTTAACCCTAAAAGAGAAAAAACTTTTTCTTGAATTTCTGGAGAATGAATACGGATAGAACCGCCAGCAATTTCATGCCCATTCATTGTTAAATCATAACCACGACTAAGAGCCGTAGCTGGCTCACTATTAAGTTTATCAATGTCAGACTCTCTAGGAGCTGTGAACGGGTGGTGCATGGCCACATAACGATCACTTTTTTCATCAAAATCAAACATAGGAAACTCAGTAACCCAAATAGGGTTAAATAAATTTTTATCTGTTAAGTTTTCTCTAGAAGCTATCAAGGTACGAATTTTTCCTAAAGTTTTACATACAATATTTTGCTGGTCACCAACGATTAATATTATCTCATCATTTTTAAGGTTTAAACTTTTAACCATATTTTTTTGTAAAACTTCAGAAAAAAACTTTGATATACCGCCGCTAAGGTTTCCATCTTGAAATTTCATCCACGCAAGTCCTTTAGCACCGCTTTTTTTAGCAATGTCAGTTAACTCATCTATTACTTTCCGTGAAAACTTAGCTCCCGAATTAACAACGATAGCCTTGACATATTCAACATTACTAAAAGCTTTAAATTCGGATTTATCAGTAAACGGTTTGATATCAATAAGCTCCATACCATACCTAGTGTCTGGCTTATCCGAACCATATCTCTCCATCGCTTCTTTATACGTAATTCTAGGAAATGTATCAGGCAGATCTATGTTCTTCACTGATTTAAAAATATGCCTAGTTAAGTTTTCCATGTTTGAGAAAATAGTTTCTTCGCAAACAAAAGACATTTCAATATCTATTTGAGTGAATTCTGGCTGTCTATCTGCTCTGAGGTCTTCATCTCTAAAACACTTTACAACTTGAAAATATCTATCGTACCCAGATATCATTAAAATTTGTTTATATATTTGTGGAGATTGAGGCAATGCATAAAATTTACCTTTTTGAACGCGACTAGGCACAAGAAAATCTCGAGCACCTTCGGGAGTCGATTTCATTAAAATAGGAGTCTCAATTTCAAGAAAATTATTTTTTGAAAGATATTGCCTTACAGCCTGATATGTTTCGTGCCTAGTAATAATGTTATTTTGAAGTTCATCAAATCGCAATTCGAGATAACGATATTTTAATCTAAGCTGCTCTTCAGAACTATTGCGATCAGTTAACACAAATGGCAATGTGGAAGCTTTATTCAACAATAAAAATTTAGATACAGCTATTTCTATTGCGCCCGTCTTCATTTCGGCATTTTCAGCGCCACCATCTCTGCTTTTAACTATACCTTCAACAGAAATGACATCTTCACTGGACAGTTTTTTAATGCTATCGAATTCATTACTAAAAGTAGTTTCATCAAGAACTAGTTGCGTTTTACCATACCTATCTCTTACATCGATAAAAACAACTTTACCATGCAACCTTGATGTGTTGACCCAACCATTTAATATGACTTTTTCACCTATGTGAGAATTGTCTAACTCTCCGCAGGTATGTGTTCGTTTATACATTATAAGAATATAAAGTAAAAAGAAAATGCATTAAAAATAAAAAGAGGATTTACAAGTAAATTCAATTAAAATTATTTTTTGGAGACTCTCAGCCTATTCACTGCTCTTAATAGTGATGCCTCCAAACGGATGTTGTCAATAGGCTCTTTGGTATTTTTTCTTCTCTGGCTCGCTCTTTCCAGAGCGCCAGAAGCTCTTTTGACATCTATCTCGTTAGACCGCTCGACTGATTCTAATAATAATTCAACTTTATTATCCAAAATCTCGACAAAGCCACCACTAGTAGCGTACCATTCAACATCATCTTTAGTCTCAACTTTGATTTCTCCAACATCAAGAGCAATGACACCGTTTCTATGGTTTTTCATCACACCAAAAGAGCCATCAATACCAGGGCACCTTAAGTACTTTACATCTTCTTGGTTAACAACCCTAATAGGCGTTACAATTTCAACAACAAATGAGTCCACTATGCAGCTGCCTTTTTGTCCTTTTCAATGGCTTCATCTATTGTCCCAACATAGGCAAAAGAATTTTCAGCTAAATCGTCAACATCTCCATTTATAATAGCTTCAAACCCAGAAATCGTATCTTCTAGGCTAACATACCTACCTTCAAAACCCGTGAACTGTTCTGCAACAAAAAAGGGCTGACTCATAAATTTCTGCATTTTCCTAGCCCTTGAGACTGTTTGTTTATCATCATCTGATAATTCATCCATACCTAAAATAGCAATAATATCTTGTAAGTCGCGGTACTGCTGTAACACCGATTGCACTTTTTGAGACACATCATAATGACGATCTCCAATAATCCTAGGGTCTAAAATCCTTGATGTTGAGGCCAGAGGATCTACAGCAGGATAAATACCAAGTTCAGCAATTTTTCTTTCCAAAACTGAAATAGCATCTAAATGAGCAAATGCAGTTGCAGGAGCAGGATCTGTCAAATCATCCGCTGGAACGTAGACCGCTTGCACTGATGTGATAGAACCATTCTTTGTTGAAGTAATTCTCTCTTGTAAGTCTCCCATTTCTGTACTCAAAGTTGGTTGATAACCAACAGCTGATGGCATCCTACCTAAAAGAGCAGATACTTCTGATCCAGCCTGAGTAAAACGGAAAATATTATCAACAAATAATAAAACATCTTTCCCTTCATCATCTCTAAAATACTCTGCCATAGCAAGACCACTCAAGGCAACTCTCAATCTAGCTCCTGGCGGCTCGTTCATTTGGCCAAAAACCATTGTCGTTTTATCAATTACGCCTGATTCTGTCATTTCATTATATAAATCATTACCTTCACGAGTTCTTTCACCCACACCAGCAAAAACAGAATATCCTCCATGCTCAGTCGCAATATTTCTGATTAATTCTTGAATTAAAACAGTTTTTCCAACACCCGCTCCACCGAATAAGCCTGTTTTTCCACCTTTTGTATATGGTTCCATTAAATCAACAACTTTAATACCAGTGACTAGCATCTCAGTAGATGTTGCGAGTTCATCATGTTTCGGAGCTGAACGATGAATAGGGTTAAGCTTTTTAGTTTTAACATCTTTTTTATTATCAATTGTGTTACCTAAAACATCAAAAAGACGACCAAGCGTTTCAGGCCCAACAGGAACTGAAATCGGAGAGCCACTATCTGAAACATCTGTTCCGCGAACTAAACCATCCGTAGAATCCATTGCAATAGTTCGAACTGAGGAATCACCTAAATGTTGCGCTACCTCCAAAACCAAGGTGCCATCATCGCCCCTATCAACTGAAAGTGCATTATAAATATCTGGTAAATGTCCTTGTTCGAAAACAACATCAACAACTGCTCCCATGACTTGTGATATCTTACCTTTTGCTGCCATAATAATTTCCTTATCTATTAATTACTCTTTTAAAGCTTCAGCACCACTGACTATTTCAAGCATTTCTGTTGTGATAGCAGCTTGCCTTGCCTTATTAAACTCTAATGTTAAACTTTTTATCATATCCCCAGCATTTGTTGTTGCGTTCTCCATCGCCATCATTCTGGCTGCTTGCTCACTTGCATATGACTCAAGGAGATACTTCCAGACTTGGATATTCAAATGCCTAGGAACTAAAGAACTGACTAATACCTCTTTCGAGGGTTCATATAATCTGTCTTTTTCCTCAAAACCTTCATCGTCATAAGATAGCGGAAGTAATACTTCTGACCTTATTTCTTGCTGAGCCATATTTACAAAATAATTATAGATAACGTGTATTTCATCAACCTTACCGCTTGTAAAATGCTCAATAGCACTTCTACCAATCATCATAGCATTATCAAAATTTAATTCGTTCCAAAAATCGATATGGCTTTCTACAATATTATAATCTCTTCTTTTAAAATGATCTCTAGCTTTCTTCCCAATACAGAACAAATCCACATTTTCTTTTCCGAACTCTGCAATTTCTTTTTCAGAAACTTTTATTATGTTAGAATTAAATCCGCCAGCTAATCCTCGATCAGCGGAAACAATGACATATGCTTTTCGTTTAATTTCTCGAACATTTAATAAATCCAAATCGTCTCTATTAACGTCTGGTAAGATATGATTTATCGTCTCTTCCAAGGCGGATGTATAAGGCCTAGCCTGCTCCATTTTTTCTTGTGCTTTACGAACTTTTGCAGCAGCAACCATTTTCATAGCACTGGTAACTTTTTGGATACTTTTGACAGATTTTATTCTGTCCCTTATGTCTTTTAGACTAGCCACAAATTAGGATACGAAACTATTTTTAAAATCAGTGATAACTTTTTCGAGATCTTTACTTTGCTCGTCACTAAGATCACCAGTCTCACTTATTGCTTTTAGTTGTACAGACGCATTTGCATCCAGGTAGTCAAAAAGATTGCTTTCAAAATTAGCTACTTCCTCTATCGCAATATCATCAAGGTGTCCTTTTGAAGCAGCAAATATGATAGCTATTTGCCTCTCAACTGTCATAGGCACATACTGGTTTTGCTTCAGAATTTCAACCATTCTTTCACCCCTTGCCAGTTGCGATAAAGTAGATTTATCTAAATCTGATCCAAATTTAGCAAAAGCTTCTAATTCTCTAAATTGAGCTAAGTCAAGTCTTAGAGTACCAGCAACTTTCTTCATTGCTTTAATTTGAGCATTACCACCAACACGTGATACGGATAGACCCACATCAATAGCTGGACGAATTCCCGAATTAAATAAATTTGTTTCTAGAAAAATCTGACCGTCTGTAATCGAAATAACATTCGTTGGAATATATGCTGATACATCGCCTTCTTGCGTTTCAATTATCGGAAGCGCTGTTAAAGAACCACCACCGAGATCTTCTGATAATTTAGATGCTCTCTCTAAAAGGCGGCTATGCAAATAGAAAACATCTCCTGGGAAAGCTTCTCTTCCAGGAGGCCTTCTAAGAACCAATGACATCTGTCTATACGCAACCGCTTGTTTAGATAAATCATCATAAACAATAAGGGAATGTTGCCCCTTATCCCTAAAATACTCTCCCATAGAACAACCGGCATAAGGCGCAATATACTGCATAGGCGCAGGATCAGAAGCATTAGCAGCCACTACAATAGTGTATTCCATTGCACCCTGTGCTTCTAGTTCTGAAACCAAACTAGCAACGGTGGATGCTTTCTGTCCAATCGCTACATAAACACAATAAACTGGTGCGTCAGTCGAATGAGAATGTTTTTGATTAATAATAGCGTCAATAGCAACAGCCGTTTTACCTGTCTGCCTATCGCCAATGATTAGCTCTCGCTGCCCTCTTCCAATTGGAACCATACTGTCGATTGCTTTAATCCCAGTCTGCAATGGTTGATTCACAGGACTTCGCGCCATGACCCCAAGTGCTTTTCGCTCAATAGGTAACGACTCTGTTGTGTTAATAGGCCCTTTACCATCAATAGGTTGACCTAAAGGGTTAACTATTCTACCAAGAATTTCTTTACCAACCGGGACTTCAACAACTTTTCCAGTTCTTTTTGCGATATCACCTTCTTTGACTAATCTAGTATCTCCAAATAAAACCAGTCCAACGTTGTCCTCTTCAAGATTCAGAGCCATACCAAAGACACCATTGGGGAGCTCAACCAATTCTGAACTCATTACATTCTCTAAGCCTGAGGCCCTGGCTACCCCATCTCCGACTTCTATAATTTCACCAACTTCAGAGACATCAATATCATTATCATATTTTTCTAATTGCTTTTTGAGCAACTCTGTTACTTGATCTGTTTTGATTTCCATAATTCCCTAACTTATATTTTCATTAAATCTGATTTAATATTTTTTAATTGGCTTTTAATCGATGCATCTAAGAATGTGTTTTCAATTCTAAATTTAGCGCCACCAATCAAAGACTTATCAACTTCAGTAGTTAATTCAGTTTCTTTTTTTAAAAGATTGCCTATCTTTTTCTCCATAAACCTCAAATCATTATCGCTAATTTGATCACTAAAAATAGCATGAACAGAGACTATGTTTTTGGCATGCTTATACTTTTCTATAAACGATTTTTTGATTTGATTGATAGTTTTATGAGCTAACATGCCATCGACATAAGACACAACACCCAATACTAACCCATTAAAAGAAACTCCTAAAGAATCAATTAATATTGCTTGTTTTTCAGTCTGAGAGAATCTTTTTGATTGAACAAAACTTTTTAAGTCATTGTTTATACTTAAAATTCTATCAAACTCAGTAATCGAATCCCTTGCCGAATCAAGACTGTCGCTGGATTTTGCAGATTCAAAAAGAACATCTGCTAACCTTTTGGCAGAAAACTTATGCTTCATAACCTTCCATACTATCTAAGGACTTTTTAATTAATTCAACATTCTCTTCTTTTGAAATGTTTTTTTTAATTATTTTTTCTGCTACATGAATAGATAGGTTCACAACCTCTCCACGAATTTCAGCCATAGCTTTATCTTTTTCAACATTAATTTGTATTTTTGCTTTTTCAAGTTGACCCTCTGCTTCAGATCTTGCTTTCGAAACAATATCTTCTTTCATATTATCAGCAGCTGATTTCGCTTCACCGACAATAGACTGAGCCTCTGTTTTTGCTTTCATTAAAATTGATTCAGACTCTTGATTTATATTTTCGAGCTCTTTCCTAGCTTTTTCAGCGGATAGGAGTGATTCTTCAATACTTTTATTCCTCTCATCAAGCATTAAAAGAAGAGGTTTCCAAGCAAACTTGGCTAAAACAGTGAGCAATAAAACAAATGTTAAAACCGTCCAAATAAAAAGACCCGGATCTAATTTGACTAAAGGATTTTGCTCAGATTGTGCTCCATGAGTACCAGTTGACTCATGGAGCGCATTATCACCTGGAATAGTCCAATATTGATTCATCGTTTACAGAATCAGCATTAAGAATATGAATACTTCAGCAAGAATAGCCACACCTTCTAATAAGAAAAGCGGTAATTGAACTACCCCACTAATCTTATCAGCAGCTTCAGGCTGCCTAGCAATAGCTTCTGCTGCTGCTGCTGCAAATTTTGATATTCCAAGCGCTGCGCCTATTACAACTATTCCTAATCCAATAGGTACTAATAAAGTTCCATCCATTATATACTTCCTTTTTTTGTTTTGTTAATGATGTACATTGATAGCCATGCCAACAAACACAGCTGTTAATAAAGTAAAAACATAAGCTTGAACAAGCACTACTATGATTTCCAAGCCTGATATTGCAGCAGCCATTGGTATAGATACAAATGCTACACCTATTCCCGCCGCACTTGAAAACATTTCTCCAATTATAGCCATTAGCGATAAAAGAGCTAATATTGCAATATGCCCTCCTGTCATATTGGCTGCAAGTCTCATGGTTAGAGCAAATGGTTTTACAAAGAGCCCCATTAGTTCAATTGGAATCAAAATAATATATACTGGCCAAGCTAAGCCATGAGGGACAAGATTTGCCCAATGCTTGATAAAACCATGTCTTTTAACGCCTGCGATTATTATGGAGAAAAATGTAACTGCCGCTAGACCAGCTGTTACATTAAAGTTTCCAGTTGCCGTTACCCCGCCATGAAGCAAATTATTAATTGTTGAAGAAGAATCCGTCTTCAAAAGAAACCTATCTAGTAAACCTATGGTATCAAATATTGGAATCATGCCGATACCGTTAGCGAAAAGAATGAAAAAGAAGAATGTTAAAAAAAGAGGCGTCCATGTCATTACCCAATTAGGACCGACATTGGGTGCAGCAATTGTGTCTTTCACAAACTCAACTATATACTCAATCAAAGTAACCCAGTTAGACTTCTTTTTACCATTACTAGATAAATATTTTCTTATTGGTAGAATCACTACGATTGAAACTATCAACGCTACAAGCCATAACATTAAAACATGTTTCGTAACTGAAAAATCAATCCCAAAAAATGAAGGCAAATGAATTATTGGATGAGCTATGTCTGAGTTGGAAACATGGTGAATAATATTAGGTCCAACCTGTTCAAGGACAGTCTGATTACTATGACTGGTGTTAGCAGCTACCATTTTAATATAAATCCGTAATCATTAATTATTAGTTTTATAGTTAAAGACTAAATAAATACTACATTTAAGGTCGCAAAGGTAAGCATAAAAGCTGTGTGATTAAAATAAATAACATTGATTATTTAAATACTTTTTTTAGATAGTGTGCTATTACTTATCATAAAACTTAGAATTTTAACAATCTCAACGGGACGACCAAATATGTGACATCAAATCTTTTTTTTAGAGTTTGTTACTCGCGATAATTGATAAAAACCAATTATTAAGCCCATAGAAAGAGCAATTAAAAACAGCAGTGGGAACGTACTAAAACTATTATCTAAAAAATACCCGAAGGCTGATAAGATAATAACGTAAGAAAACAAAGAATGAACTGCAGACATGACTGGAGCAGCTTTTTGTAAAATTTTTTGAAAAAAATTCAAAATAAGTTTTTAATAAACGCTTATTTTAAACCACTTTGTTAGATGTCAATGGACTTGGAGGATCCAAGGCCAAGTCGCATTGGCCCTGAAACTGAGCACCATCTTCAATATGCAATTTTCTATAACTAATATTCCCTTTTAACTCGCTTGTTTTTTTTAATGTAACGGCTCCCTCAGATTTTAAATGTCCTACAACTTTTCCACCAAGAACAATGCTGGCGCCGGTTACATTGCCCTCAACCATTGCCCCGAGAGCTATTCTAATAGACCCTCTAGTTTTAATGTCCCCAAGTACTTTTCCATAAACAATTAATCCCTGCTCAAGTTTAATTGAGCCATTTAATACAGCATCAGGGCCAATCATTGTATGAACATTTTTAAATTTAGATTTAATCATTACTTTTTTAAAGTTAAGTCTTTTTTAATGAATTCTGGAAAATATATCAGAGGGTCAATCGACCTTCCTCCTTTCCAAATTTCGAAATGCAAATGAGGCCCAGATGAAATACCTGTATTACCAACTAATCCTATCACATCTCCTTTTTTAACCATATCCAGCCTAGAAACAATGTTTTGTTGGTTATGCCCATAATGAGTTAAGTAATCATCTCCATGATAAATTATTATCAGATTTCCCATTTCATAGGTCCAGCCTGAAAAAACAACCACACCAGCAGAAGTAGATTTAATAGGAGCTCCTTGCTCTGCAACTATGTCAATTCCACCATGCAAGTTATCAACATTTGAAAAAGCACCTTCCATTCGCTTGCTTACAAACCCTTCTATCGGAATAATAGATGGAATATTGTCAGAGAAAGAAATTAAATGGTCATCAGGGATGGTCATTAAGACACTATCGATAATTTCAGGTTTTTCAGAAAAATTAAGCTCAGAACCTAAAGAATTTCTAACAAATTGATCCATTTGGTTTAATCGCTCCAAATTTTCTGTTAGCTTAAGGACTTTCATTCGTTCATTTACTAAAACGCTGTATTTATTATCTAATTTCTCATAATTAGAAATTCGCGGAATAGAAAAAAACACTATTCCTATACTCGCAAAAAAGAATACAATTAATACAACTAATGAAAAATTTAAAAAAAATTTGTTGAAGCTATATGACCTTGTTTCAGAATCATCGTCCGGTATTACAATAAGGGTAAATTTTTTAGCCATAAAAATTACAGTGACTGAAGAAGATCAATAATTCTCTCCAAATCGTCATCTGAAAAGTAGGTTATTTCTATTGACCCTCCGACTTGAGCGGGCTTTAATTTTACTTTTATTCTAAAAATCTCGACCAGCTGATTTTCAATTGCTCGAGTAGGAGCCTTATGAATTTTTAATTTTTTTACAACTTTTGTTTTAAGCTTAGGTTTTACAAGTGCTTCAGCTGCCCTAACACTCAAAGAATCATTAATGATTTTTTTCCATAAATTCTCCATAGCTGGAACAGATTTTTTCTGAAGTATAGCCCTACCGTGCCCAGCAGAAATCCTTCCATTGCGTATACTTTTACGAATTTCTGGAGGAAGCTTAAGCAGACGAAGAGCATTAGAAACAGTAGTCCGCTTTTTACCAATTGTTTTAGCGATGTCATCATGGGACAAATTATGCTGACTATTTAAAATTGCATATCCTTCAGCTTCTTCGATAGGATTTAAATTTTCTCTTTGAATATTTTCAATGAGCGCAACTTCCATCATTTCAGATGCACTTTTAATATTAATAATATATGCAGGAACAGAGCGAAGCTTTGCTTTTTTTGCAGCTCGCCACCTTCTTTCTCCAGCAATGATTTCATAAGCCCCAGTATGTTCCCTAACTGTAATCGGGGTAATAATACCTTTCTCCTTAATTGAAAAACATAATTCCTCTAAAGACTTTTCATTAAAATCTCGTCTTGGTTGATCGGGATTTGGCTTGATATCTTTTAGTTGTATTTTACTTACGCCTGGCGCACTAATAGTTTTTTTACTTTTTTTAGAGGTCGGATTAATTATTGCATTAATACCTTTTCCTAATCTTTTAGATGACACGCTGTAATATCTCCTCTGTTAGACTTAAATAGTTTTTTGCTCCGTTCGAGCTCGCGTCATAAAGTAACGCGGGTTTCCCAAAACTGGGCGCTTCACTTAACTTTACATTGCGGTAAATTAATGTTTTAAATAATTTTTCTTTAAAATAGCTTTTAACTTCTTGGACCACTTGTTTAGACAAATTCAATCTACTATCATACATTGTCATTAAAACACCGCCGATTACAAGTTTTTTGTTAAGGTGACGCTGTACCAACCTGAAGGTGTTTAAAAGTTGACTTAATCCCTCTAAGGCATAATACTCACACTGTATTGGAATAATAATAGCATGAGAGGAGGTCAAAGCATTGATAGTTAACAACCCCAAGGATGGGGGACAGTCTAAAATTATTACATCATATTTGCGTACAATTTTTTTTAACGCTTTTTTTAATTGATACTCCCTAGCCATGATATTTACCAGTTCTACCTCTGCTCCAACTAAATCATTTGTAGAAGGTACAACATCTAAGCAAGGAAATGTCGTTTTTGCAATTGCTTCAGTAATATCAGTTTCATTTATCAAAACATCATAAATGTTTTTATCTGATTTTTTAGTTAAATCAGATAAACCAATCGTAGCATTTGCTTGAGGGTCTAAGTCTACTATCAGCGTTTTTATTTCTGATACAGCTAGACTAAGCCCAACATTGACAGCTGAAGTTGTTTTTCCAACTCCACCCTTTTGGTTTATAAATGATAAAACTTTTCCCATGATTAAATATATAGCATCTAAATTAATTCTTATTAATTTGCAAAAAAATGTATTTAAAAAGTATGCTACTAAATAAAAATGAATATGTTATGTTGCTCTAAGCCTTGTCCAAAGTTAAATTTCCGCTCTTAAATCAACATTTAAACAAATATAGATTAAAAATTGAAAAATAGTTTAACACCCAGATACCTAGTAATCTTAGTCCTTCTTGGCTGGTCATTTTACTCTTTGTGGCCATCCATAAAATACCAAGGCTTAGACGCAGACGAAAAAGAACTACTAAGAGAGCAAGGTGAATTAGCGCAAATAGAATCGCGTATCATTCGTCAAGGGCTTGACCTTAAAGGCGGCATGTACATTCTATTAGAAACAGATATTCCCGCACTAGTAAAAAGTCTTGCTTCAAATCGAAATGAAAAGTTTGATAACCTTATTGAAGAAATAACTAATGAGTTTAGATTAAACAGTGGAGAAAACTTTTTTAATATTTTTCGTGAAAAAATTTCCAATAGCGATATTAAAGTGGTTCGATATTATCATGAATATGGATCCAACCTTGAAGATATCATTGCAGCAATCGAAGACGAGACTGAAGATTCAATTAACAGAGTATTAGAAATATTACAAAACAGAATAGACCAGTTCGGTGTTTCTGAACCTACAATCCAAAAGCAAGGTAAATATAGAATTCTAGTAGAACTGGCTGGTATTCAAGATTCTGATAGAGCTAGAGCTCTATTGCAGAGTACTGCTTTACTTGAATTCTATTTAGTTAAAAACAATGCCTCTACAAACGAAATAATTTCTCAGCTTGACAATATTTTAAAAAAGTCAGTTAGCGAAGAAGAATTAGAGATACTTATTTCTGAATCTAAACTTGACAAAAAACCAACTGAAGCCACCAAGCAATCAAAAAACAATGTTACAACAGTTGATGAGATTTTTGGAGAAACAACTAATTCTAGATCTGATAGCTTGGGTGGAGAATCTGATCTTTCATTTGATTCACCGTTACAGTCATTAATAGAATTTGTGCAAGGCGATCTGGTTGTGAAATCAAAAAATGTTTACGCTTTAAAAAAATTATTATCGCAAGAGGCAGCCAAACTGAAGCTTAAATCATCTTCAGGACAGTTTATTTTTGGTAATGACTCTGAATCGTTAGGAGCATCAGGAGAATATTTCAGACTTTATTACTTAGAAACTGTTCCAGAACTAACTGGCGGTGTAGTTGAAAAAGCAAAAGCGAGCTTGGGTAGTCTTGGTGGTGGAAGCGCAGGATTACCTGTAGTATCACTCGATATGAATAGTGAAGGTTCAAAAACTTGGTCCAGAGTAACAGGCGCAAACATTGGACAACGCATTGCCATAGTGCTCGATAACAAAGTTCATATGGCTCCAAACATTAGAGAAAAAATTCCTGGAGGAAGAACTCAAATTGAAGGGTTTGCTGATATAAATGAAGCTAAGGATATAGCAATTATTTTAAGAGCTGGTGCTTTGCCAGCACCCGTCAACATCATTGAGGAAAGAACTGTAGGCCCGAGTCTGGGAGCAGACTCCATTGCCAGAGGTCAAAAATCAATTCTGATTGGCCTTGGAGTCGTTTTTATCTTTATGCTCATCTACTATAGAGCAGCTGGGGCAATTGCAAATTTTGCATTAATTTGGAATATTGTTCTTATTTTAGCTGTATTAGCATCATTAGGTGCAACATTAACTTTACCTGGTATTGCAGGATTAATTCTTACAGTAGGAATGTGCATTGATTCTAATGTTATTATTTTTGAAAGAATACGCGAAGAACTTCGCAAAGGTAAAACGCCTAAATCTGCTATAGAAGCAGGATACAATAGAGCTATTACAACTATAATTGATGCAAACTTAACTACTGTTATTGCTTCATTAGTGTTGTACCAATTTGGAACTGGTCCCATTAAAGGATTTGCTACTGTACTTTTCTGGGGGATATTAATAAGTATGTTTACTGCTGTTTATGTTACACGAACTATTTTTTATACAATAACCAAAAAATCAATCAAAACTTTAAGTATATAAATGCAGATTATTAAAAACTCAAACATTGATTTTATCAATAATTCAAAATTAACTGTTTTACTTTCTAGTTCATTAATATTGGCAGGTATTTTTTCATTAATAATAAATAATGGACCAAAGTTAAGTATCGACTTTAAAGGCGGTACATTAATAGCTGTCAAATATACCAAACCAGTCAATATTAACGAATTCAGATCTAAATTGAGTGATATTAATATTAATGGCCAGAATTTTGATTTTAGCTCCTCTGAAATAAAACACTTTGGTAATACTTCTAGCGTCGCTTTGCGAATTGCGGAACTTGAAAACGAACCAGAAAATTTTTCTAGAGATATAATTGAGGTTTTAAAAAAAATCTACCCAAATTCACTTCCAGAAGACAAAAAAGACTTCGTCTTATCAAAAGATAAAATTAGTCCTAAAGTTGGTTCGGAGCTTAGCGCAAAAGCAATTATGGCAATTATTTACGCTCTATCTTTAATACTTATATATATATCTTTGAGATTTGAATTCATTTTTGCTATTGGAGCTATAGCTGCAATAGCTCATGATGTAATTATTACTCTGGGCATTTTTTCAATACTTGGTTATGAAATTTCACTATCAGTCATTGCAGCTTTTCTTACGATTGTTGGCTATTCACTGAATGATACAATTGTAATATTTGATAGAATTCGAGAGAACCTAAAAACTCTAAAAAGAGGATCTATCGTTGATACTGTGAACAGAAGCATCAATGAATCTTTAAGCCGCACTATTGTCACTTCTATGACTACCTTATTTGTAGTCCTTGTACTTTAT
>JABGWJ010000143.1 GCA_018645565.1 bacterium
ACCAGAAATTTCATTAGGATATTTATGACTTATTTTTTTTAATCCGAAATCTTTTAATAATTCATCTGCCTTTTTATTTTTTTCATAATCTTTGTTTATCCACGTAGGCATTAAAATATTTTCACGCACATTAAAATCAGGTAATAAATGATGAAATTGAAAGATAAAACCAATACTAGAATTACGAATAGAACATAACTGTTTATCTGAAAAGTTTTTAATGTTATTACCTTCGATATTCAACTCACCTTTATCAAAAGCGTCTAAAGAACTTAAAACATTTAATAGTGTTGATTTACCGGCCCCCGATTCTCCAACAATAGAAATAATACTTTTTTCGCGTATTTGGATGTTAATGTTATCTAAAACTACTAGTCGATTTTTCCCATTTTGATATGTCTTTACTAAATCTTTTGCTTCTATTATTATTTTACCCATTTAAGCGTCTCCAATGGATCAGTTCTTAAAAACTTTTTTGCACTAATGAATCCAGCAGTGATAATAAATAATATATTTATTATCAATACTAGTAGTATATCTTCAAATGCTATATCCATTGGTAGTACTTCCATGGCATAAATTTCACTCGGCAGGGAGATTAGTTCATAATTATTTTGTAATAAAACAAAAGAAACTCCAAAAAACAAACCTAAGAGAAGACCTTTCAATCCAATTATTATCGTCTGAATTATTATTATTTTCTTAACATTAAATAATTCCATACCAAGTAACCTTAAAACACCAATATCTTTAATTTTTTTCATAGTTATTAAGGATATGGTTGATATCACACTAAAGCTAGAAACAACAATTATTAAACTTAGAACTATTATTGACCCTAGTTTTTCCATTTCAATTGCACTGACTAATACAGTATTCCTTTCTTTCCATGAGTGAATTTTATTTCCTTTATCAATAGTATTTGCAACTTTTGCTTTAACTACTTCAATCTTTGACACATCACTTATTTTGACATCTAGCGATGGTAAATTAGAATTATTATAGAATACTTTATTCCCTAATCTGTTTGAAATTAAAATATATTTATTATCATAATCTAAAATCTTACTAAAAAATATAGCCGAGATATAGGTTTTAACTGTTGATGGAAAACCAAAAATTGAATTCTGATCTAATGGAGATGAGATAACTACTTCGTCTCCAATTGATAGTCCCAATCTAGAAGCAATATCATTTCCAATAAAAATTTTATTATCATCAGAAATATCTCCAACAAAAGGAATATTATAAAACGACTTTAATTTATCAAAATCTAATTGCTTAAAAGTTATGAGTGCCTCACTAGTATTGCTTTTTATAATACCCTTACGGTCTAAACTGAAGGACATGTCTGTAATTAATTTTATTGTTCTAAATTTTGTCAAATCATAGTCTTGATTTAAACCTGAAATTTTAAGGTGTCCATCAAAATTACTTATTTTTTCATCTAACTTATTTTCAAAACCATTTAATACCGAAATTGAAATCACTAGAGCAAAAGATCCAATACAAATCCCTACAATTGATATAATACTTGTGAATTTTCCTGTATTATTTCCAGAGGAAAGAAACCTCTTTGCAATATTAATATAGATATTCATCGCTGAGCTAACAGTCTAATCACACCATGATTAAACATTGATTTTGTCGGAAACAAACCAGCAATTATTGAAATAAAAAAACTGGAAATAATAATTATAGTCGATGAAATGTAGTCAAAAGTCACTGGTAAACTGTCCATAAAATATACTTTTTCTGGTAACGCGATTAATTTGTAATTATTCTGAAAATAAATGAATAACCACACTGCAAATGAACCAATAAGACTTCCAGCAAACCCTATTAACCCAGATTGAAGTAAAAATATTTTTCTAATTTGACTATTATGTAATCCTTGAGAAATTAATATTCCAACTTGTAATTGTTTCTCATTGATCATCAATGAAATTGTTGCCATTATATTTGCAATACCTACTAGTGAGATTAAACTAAAAATAATAATAATTGGTATTTTTTGAGTATTTACCCAATCGAATATAATTCTATGCCTATCCTTCCAAGTTTCAACATAGTACGGATATTTAACATGTTTACTAATTTTTTCTACTAAATATTTTATTTCCTCATTAGAGTTTACGATGTAACCACTCACCTTCCCCTCCATACCAAACAGATTTTGAGCACTATTCAAGCTTACATATGCAATGTTTTTATCATATTCTTCCATACCTGATTTAAATATTCCACTGACTTGATATTTACTATATTTTAAATTGATAAGTTTCCCAGTATAATCATTTAACGGCGCGACTACTAAAACATCTGAAAAATACAACCTTAGATTATCACTAAAAGAGCTTCCAATTATGATATTATCATCAGCTATAAATCTATCTTTTAAGTTTAAAAATGAAGGATCGCTGAAAGATTCTATACCTTCAACTAATAGACCCTCAGTATTGTTACCTTTGTGAACGACAAGCATACCTCTAACAAAAGGATTTACTTCAATTTCCAAGTTTGAAGCAAGTAACATAGAATCTAAACGGTCTGATTCATTAATAGGTTTTCCAAAGATAGTTTTAATGCGAATTTGACCATCAATATTTGAAATTTTATTTGCTAAAACTTCCTCGAAACCTTTTATGATACTCATAGTGAGGATAAGTGAAAAAACCCCTATCGCCAAGCCAAAAACCGCCAAAGCAATTGCGTTGGATGAAAAGCTACTTTTTTTCCCGCCTTTAAAATACCGCAGCGCAAACTGCAGATATAAATTCATCTCTAATATTTTTCCGGTCTCATAGTTGGAAATAGTATTACGTCCCTTATCCAATGATTATTTGTAAGCAGCATTATTAATCTATCTATACCAATTCCAACACCCCCAGTAGGCGGCATACCAATCTCCATTGCCTTAATAAATTCCTCGTCAATTGGTTGGGCTTCTTCGTCTCCCTGATCTCGTAATTTCGATTGTTCTTCTAATCTTGATCTTTGATCAATCGGATCATTCAGTTCTGAAAAAGAATTCGCAAATTCAGCTCCACCAATAAACAATTCAAACCTTTCTACAATATTATCACTGCCATCTCTCTTTAATTTTGCTAAGGGTGATATCGATTTAGGGTAATCAATAACGAATGTTGGAGCTATGAGATTAGGTTCAACTAGTGTACTCATCAGACCATCTAGCATTTGACCAACATTACAATTGTCCTCAATGTCTAGATTATTATCTTTACAAACTGTCAACATCTCAGACTTATCCATTTTTTCTAAATCAACACCTGTAGCCTTTTCGAGTAAAGCATAAAAAGACTTTTTCTCAAATTTTTTAGAAAGATCTATTTTTAATTCCCCCCAATTAATTTTTAAATCGCCAATACATTTTGCAGCATTCCGTATAATTTCTTCAACGAGCTCCATACAGTCTTCATAATCAGCATAAGCCCAATAAAACTCTAACATTGTAAACTCTGGATTATGATTCTTATCCATGCCTTCGTTCCTAAAATCTTTTGACATTTCATAAACCTTTTCAAATCCACCAATTATAAGCCTTTTTAAATAAAGCTCATCCGCAATTCTTAAAAAAAGTTTTTGATCAAGAGCATTATGATGGGTTGTAAAAGGCCTTGCGTTAGCTCCTCCATATATTGGCTGAAGGACAGGTGTCTCAACCTCCAAAAACTGCTTAGCGTTAAGAGTTGCTCTTATTTCATTAATAATTTGAGTACGTTTTATGAAGGTTGACCGTGTTTCAGCATTCACAATCAAGTCTAAATGACGGTTTCTGTATCGAAGTTCTTTATCTTTAAAGGCGTCATAAACTTCACCCTCTTTTTCTTTGACGATTGGTAGCGGTCGTATGCTCTTTGATAAAACATCAAATTTTTCAGCAGATATAGAAATCTCCCCCACTTTTGTTTTAAAAACAACACCACTTATTCCAATAAAATCACCAATATCCATTAATTTAAAAGCATCATAAATATTTTCACCAACATTATCTTTTTTTATAAAAATTTGAATTCGTCCTTTGTCATCCATTACATGTATGAAAGAAGCTTTTCCCATTTTCCGTAAAGCCATAATTCTTCCCGCGATACAAACAATTTTATTCTCAAGATTATTAAAACCATCATGTATTTCAATACTTTTATGAGAAGGTGAGAATTTATGAGGGTAGGGATTAATGCCTAACTCTTTAAGTTTGTTTAATTTTTCTTTACGAAAGTCAATAATTTGATTAATACTTTTATTTTTTTCAGTCATAATTTTATTTTCCTGTCACTTTATAATAATTCTTTATTCATTTGGCCTAGCAAGTACGCTTTTATAAAAATTTCTATATCTCCATCCATTATACTTTGTATGTTTCCAGTTTCTTCTTTTGTCCTGTGATCCTTAACGAGATTATATGGATGGAAAACATAAGAACGTATTTGGCTACCCCATGCAATATCTTTTTTTTTATCTTCTAAATCCTTTTGCTTTTCTTTTTCTTTATCTATTTCTAGCTGATATAATCTTGCCTTTAACATTTTCATAGCTTGATTTTTATTTTTATGCTGTGAACGCTCATTTTGACATTGAGCAACTATACCAGACGGTAAATGCGTTATTCGAACTGCTGAATCAGTTTTATTTACGTGCTGACCTCCAGCTCCACTTGCTCTATATGTATCGATTCGAAGATCAGTAGGATTTATATCGATTTCAATAGATTCATCAACCGCTGGATATACATATACAGAAGCAAAAGAAGTGTGTCTACGACTATTAGAATCAAAAGGAGAAATTCTAACCATTCGATGAACACCAAATTCTGCTTTTGCTTGACCATAAGCATAATCTCCTTTTACTTCAAACGTAACATCCTTAATCCCAGCCTCATCCCCAGCCTGAAAGTCTAATATGGAAAATTCAAATCCTTTTTTTTCTGCCCAACGCCCATACATTCTATATAGCATTTGAACCCAATCCTGACTTTCAGTTCCTCCAGCACCAGGATGAATTGTCATAATTGCATCTTGAGAATCTTCCTCTCTTCCTAAAATCATCTTCAATTCTAAATCTTCAACTGTACTTTTGTAAATATTTACTTCAAAATCAACTTCTTTTGAAGAAATTTCACCTTCAGCATGAAATTCAAACAGTATCTCAATGTCGCTCTGTTTTTCATCAATTCCGCTCCATATATTAATTTCTTTTTCAATTCTAGAAATTTTTTTTAAAACAGCTGAAGCTTTTAGGTTATTGTCCCAAAAAGAAGGCGCTGAAGTCTTCTTTTTAAGTTTTTCGAGACTATCATTTAAAGAGGTTAAATCAAAGATACCCCCTTAAAGAAGAATATTTTTGATTAGATTTTGTAAAGATCTCTCGTATATCAGATATTTCCATAATTTAATTTACGGTATCAGAAATATTTATATGCCTAGAATGTTAGTCGCCAGAAGAAATAAATAATCTTTCATTTAAATAGCGCCTTAAAGACATTTCATCCATATCCAATTTTACAAAGCTTCCATTTTCAGCTGTTGCAATTGCACCACGCTCTTCAGAAATCACAATAACAATAGCATCCGTTTCCTCGGTCAAACCCAAGGCTGCCCTATGCCTAGTACCCATATCAGGAGCAATCATTTCACTCTCTGTTAGTGGTAATATACACCCAGCTGCTTCCACTAAAGTATTTTGCAAAATAACGGCCCCATCATGCAGAGGCGAGCCAGGATTAAAAATAGATAACAATAGCCCCGATGTCACCTCTCCTTTTATTGGTGTTCCAGTCTCTTTGTAAATACGTAGACCTGTTTCTCGCTGTACTACAATTAATGCTCCTACTTTATTTTTACTAAGAAGTAACGAGGATTCCACAATCGCTTCAAGAGATCGAGAAGTCCCTACTCGAAAAATTGTTCTAAAAAATCTTGTTTGGCCTACATAAATCAATAGCCTACGTATTTCAGGTTGAAATAAAATAACAAAGGCAACAACCCAAATTGTTTGAAATTGGTTTATTAGCCAAGAAGTTGCACTAATTCCAAATGCGTTGAATAAAAAAGATGCTATCAGAAGAATAATAAGCCCTATAAGCATTTGGCCCGCTCTAGTTTCTTTAAAGTACTGGTATACTTTATAAAATATCCAAGTCACTAGTAGAATATCAATTATATCGATCAGAGATACTTTAATAAAGCCAATTGTGAAAAGATCTATCATTTTGCCCTCAAAATATTTTCAGTAATTACAACGGCTCTTTTAACTTCTTTAACATTATGAACCCTAACGATATTTGAACCATTTAGTATTCCAGCCACGATTGTAGCGATTGTACCCTCGACTCTATCGTCTGGCGGTAAATTTAAAGCATCTCCAATGAAGGCTTTTTTGCTCGGCCCTATTAAAAGAGGATAACCAAGAACTTTGAACTCTTTCAATCGTCGGATAATTGAAAAATTATGATCGAACGTTTTACCAAACCCAATACCTGGATCAAGGATAATATTATTTTTTTCAATTCCAGCATCCTGAGCAACATTGACTTGATCTAGAAAAAATTGTTTTATATCATCAATTAAATTCACGTACGAAATATTTTTTTGCATGGTTTTGGGTTTTCCATTAATATGCATAATAATTACTGGTGTATTATTATTTGCTAATAAAACCTTCATTTCAGAATCAAAGGTTAACCCACTTATATCATTAACTATATCAGCACCAACGTCTATAGCTCTTTTGGCAACACTCGATTTGCAGGTATCAACAGAAACTAATACTTCATCACTTCTCTTTTTTAAAGCATCTATAATTGGGATGACTCTTTTTAACTCTTCTTCGATAGAGACAGAGTCAGACCCTGGCCTTGTAGACTCACCACCTATATCGATAATATCTGCCCCATTATTAACCATATCGATAGCATGATCAATTGCAACTTCAGGCTTACTGTATAGACCTCCATCACTAAAAGAGTCAGGAGTGACGTTTAAAACTCCCATAACGAGAGCGCTAGATGGTTTTTTTAACCAGTGTTTAAATTGGGTATTGTTTATATCGCAAACCTCTTTCCAATGCTGGATTTAAATTAAAGGCTGATTTTATAACTTACCATTAGCTTTTTTCTCAATAGAATCAGCCACGCTAGTTTTTTTTATTTTCCCATTAGTGGGTTTTGAACTTTTCGAACTTTTTAAATTTGATTTTCTTCTAACAATTGTTTTCCCGTCTAAAATTTTCTGGATATCCTTTGAATCAATTGTCTCGTGTTTTAGCAAAGAATTTGCCATATCATGCAATAATTCTTTATTGTTATTAAGAATTTTTTCTGATTTTTTTTGAGCAATTCGTATTATTTTTGCGATTTCCTCATCAATCATTCTAGCTGTCTCTTCGCTGTAATCTCTTTGAGACTGAATATCTCGACCTAAAAACACTTCATCATTATTTTTTCCAAAAGTCATAGGCCCTAAAGTATCACTCATCCCCCATTCAGTAACCATTTTCCTAGCAATTTGAGTCGCTTGTTCAATATCGTTACCTGCTCCTGTAGTCATTTTATCAAAAATAAGCATTTCAGCAGCTCTTCCACCCATTAAAATTGCTAATCTACCATCGACATAAGGTTTAGAATAGCCGTGTTTTTCATCCATCGGTAATTGCATCGTTACCCCAAGCGCTCTACCTCTGGGGATAATTGTAACTTTATGTACTGGATCAGCACCTTCAGTCTTTATAGCTACAATTGCATGTCCAGCCTCATGATAAGCCGTAGTTTCTTTTTCCTCATCAGTTAAAACCATGCTTCTTCTTTGCACTCCCATCATTACTTTATCTTTTGCTTCCTCAAAATCATCCATATCAATAGATCTTTTCTTGGCTCTAGCTGCAAGCAATGCAGCTTCATTTACAATATTTGCTAAATCAGCCCCTACCATTCCAGGCGTTCCTTTAGCAATGGCTTTCAAATCAATCTTTCTTTTATTTAAAACCACTTTTTTTGTATGAACTTGTAAGATACCTAGGCGACCTTTGATATCTGGTACATCTACAATAATTTGGCGGTCAAACCTCCCTGGCCTCAATAAAGCGGTATCAAGCACATCTGGCCTATTAGTGGCAGCAATTACTATAATATTGTGATTATTATCAAATCCATCCATTTCGACAAGTAAAGCGTTAAGAGTTTGTTCTCGCTCGTCATGTCCACCACCAATACCGGCACCTCTCTGTCTACCAACCGCATCTAATTCGTCAATAAATATGATACACGGAGTGCTTTTCTTTGCTTGCTCAAAGAGGTCTCTTACTCTTGAAGCACCAACGCCAACAAACATTTCAACAAAATCAGCCCCGCTTAAACTATAAAAAGGAACTCCAGCTTCACCTGCAACAGCCCTAGCCATTAATGTCTTTCCTGTACCTGGTTGCCCAACAAGCAATGCTCCTTTTGGAACCTTTGCTCCGAGCTTTTGAAATCTTTTAGGACTTTTTAAATATTCAATAACTTCTTTTAACTCTTCCTTCGCCTCATCGCAACCAGCAACATCTTTAAAAGTTACCCTAGGCTGATCAGAAGTCCATAAAGATGCCTTACTTTTACCAAATTTAAAGATGTTACCCATACCACCAGCACCACCTTGCATCCTACGCAACATAAAAAACCAAAACCCAATTAATATAATCCATGGAAGCATGTTTAAAAAGTATCCTGTCCAATCAATACTTTTTTCTTGAAAAGTATATACAATCCCTGCAGCATCCCATGTTTCTATTATTTCCCTATCAATGAATGGCATTGACAATCTAAATTTTGTGATATCATCTCGGATACCCAATGGAGTATCAATAGTTTGTTTAGTTTTAAATTCGCCATAAAATGTTTTATTTATTATGATAGCACTTTTAATTGCGCCTTCAGTCAAATAATTTTTGTACTCAGTGTATTCAACTTCAACTTCATTATTTCTATTTTCTGACAAAACGCTAGAAAAATAAACAGTTACTAATATAATTGTTATCCATATAAAACTGGTCTTACCGGCTTTTTTCCATTCAAATTCCAGTTTTTCATTTTTCTTTTTGTTGTCTTTTGGTTTTTTATTTTGTTCCATAAATATTTCCTTAAGTCACCTAGAAGGTGAATTCAACTTAAAAATTGACTTCAAGTTTCTAAATCGTTGATTAAAATCGAGCCCATATCCTACTACAAACTCTGATGATATTTCAAACCCTATAATATCAATATTAAAATTTAACTTATAATTGTTCGTTTTTGCTAAGAGTGAAACTATTGTAATATCTCTTGGTTTATAATTTAGTATGTGTTTATATAAATATTTAATGGATAAACCTGAGTCGATAATATCTTCAACAATAATAACTCGCCTATTTTTAATATCAATACTAAGGTCCTTAGACATTTTTATCGAACCTGTTGAATTCATACCTTCATAGCTAGAGATTTTAATAAAATCAACTTCACAGTCAATGTCTAGCTCCCTAATTATATCTGCTGTAAAAATAAAAGAACCATTCAAAATACTGATGATAACAGGATTGGTATCATGAAAATTCTCTGAAATTCGCAAAGAAATTTCGCTCACTCTTTTCGCGATATTTTCCTTAGAAATAAACACTTCAAATTTTTTATCTTGACTTATAATTGAGGATTCGATTGTACCACCCTTTTTATCTCTACTACATTTTTTGACGAATTACTAACTTTCACTGAATTATCTATTCTATGTCCACACAACCATATAATTTTTTCTTCTGCTACTAAAACAACTTGATTCCATTTTTCAAACTGATTTACTTTTTTATTAACTAAATAATCACTCACTTTTTGATTACCTGAAACACCAAGGGGGCTAAAACTATCACCACTTCTCCAAAGTCTTAAGTATAATTTTCGATTCTTTATTTTATCTAATTCAAATAATTCGATATTTGGATCAAATGAGAATTTTGAATTTTTATCAACTTTTTTAATAATATATTCATAATTATTGTAATTCATTTTTTTTTGTTCGTAAATACGTTTTTTAGTCTTCTTTATATTTGCTTGATTTACTTGAAGTAAATATTGAATTCGATCATTTAAAAGAACCCATCCAAATCTTGACTTATAAATGTTCCCGATTTTTTTATTAACTAAAAAATTTTTAATATTTTCAAAATCATATTTTCTTAACCGCCCTAAAGTAGTTGTTAAGTTTTGAAGAACTAGGATTCTGGCAATTAACGGTAACTTATTAAATTCGTTCTTACTAATTGTAAAATAACTCTCCTTAGTTTGAGAGACATGTATTGAAATGAAATCATTTATAAAAAACTGTAAGGCATTTTGATATTCTTGAAAATTAGAACCAGCAATAGCAATTGATTTTACTACCTCATTATCATGGCGTTCCCAAGGGTTTACAATTTGTTTTCGTATAAAATTGCGTTTAAAGTTTAGATTATCATTTGATGAATCATTTATATATGGAATGTTATATTTATCAATCATTTTATTTAATTGATTTTTTGAAAATGATAAAAGAGGTCTAATAATATTTTTATATTCAACTTTCATCCCACTTAATCCATATAAACCAGCTTGTTCAGATAAATTTTTTAATATCGTTTCTACTTGATCATTTTTATGATGCCCTGTTACAATAACATCGCTTTCTGTTTCTATGGCAAGTTCATTTAAGATGTTATATCTACCTTCTCTTGCCCAAGATTCAACACTTTCTTTTTTAGTCTTGTCACTTGGATTTAATTCCCTAATAATTGTATCTACTTTTAATATTTTACCTAATTCAAGAATGAATTTTTGATCATCAACACTATTGGTTCGAAGATTATGATTAATATGAGCTACAGTTATATTTTGCTTATCGCTTTCAAAAAATCTCAACATTAAATACAAGAGGAGAACAGAATCGCTTCCACCAGATAAAGACACTAATATTTTTGCATTCTCTCTTTCTTTGAAAATATTTTTAAAACATTTTTTAAAGACTGAAAAATCTTTTTTTTTAAAAACGTCGGGGTTTGGTATTTGAGAGCTAATCAATTAAAAGCCTCACAGAAAAGCTGTTAAATATTATTGAAAAATAAATCAGACAGACATTGAATCTTATCCTCGTAAGAATGAGGGTATAGAAACCACTCTGTTGCGGAAATACTGCTTAGTATTGAGTTTCCATCTTGAGGTGTAAAACAAAACCCTGTAATTTCATTTCCATTCCTAATGTTCAAAGACTGTTCGACAATGACTGTTTGATTTAATATACGACCGTAATGCCCATGGTCTCTACCAAAAGAAAATACAGAACTGGTCATGTTTTTGGTAGTCATTGCTACCAAAGGGTTTTTATTCAATTTATCCTTTAAATCATTGATGTGCATCGAACCATTTATAATTATCTTGAAATGCAAGATATGCATGTACTGACTATTTACTTTCATGGCTGAAGAAAATAAATTCAAATTTTCTCCAATAGTTTCAAATAAACCTGAAGCATCTTTTGCATGATGCGTACCAAACTTTTCGTCATTATGAGTTCCAACTTGAGGAGCAGGTATAAAACCACCTTCTTGACTTAAATCATTCGCACGCCTTATACACAAAAAATCTCCTTTAACTAAATCATTAGAATCATCATTAGTGAACGCTATTGTTTTAGTCAAACATGAAATATTATGAGTGTTGCAACTAACAACTTGCAAAAATTTGTCATCAGACTTTAGAGCCTTATCATTAATTCCTCTTGCATATTTTTTACCAAACCCATCTTCGCTACCTTGAGCAATAAACCCTTTAACATGGTTTGAAAATTTTTGATAATATTTTGCCTTATTATCATGCCCAATTCCACTAGGCGTGCAATCAATTACAACAGAAGCTCTTTCTATTGCATCCTCAGTTTTTAAATCAGAATCAATTTTGAGTTTTTTAAATTGATTTTCCTTGCCATCATCAACAGCAAGCCTAGCACCTCTTTTTAATAAATCTACGACCTTGGACTTATCAATCTTTAAAGCTGAATTTTTATGAAATGTGACTTCATCTATACCTAACTGACCTTGATAGTCACAAAGTAACCCAATTAAAGGCTCTCCTATCGTACCAGTACCAACGACATGAACAATTTTTCTTTCCATTATATTCCCTAAACTTTAAAACCTTTTAATTATTTTTAAAAAACTGAATTCTCTGTCCACTCACCAAACTCTAACTTCATTGCTTCAACTATTTCACCCATTGTACAATAATTTTTTGCTGCATCTATAATTGGAGGAACTAGGTTATCTCCATTTTTACATGCTGTTGAAATACTATTAAGCAAGTTACTAACTAAAGTACTATCTCTGTTATTTTTAATTTGAATTAACCTTTCCATCTGATTTTTTTCCGCTCTAGTATCAATTTCTAAAATTGGAATATCTATATCTTCATTCTCATTTATGAAATCGTTCACACCTACTACAATTCTTTCATTTTTATCTACATTGTTTTGAAAATTTGAAGCAGCTTTTGCGATTTCTCTTTGTTGATATCCATTTTCGATAGCAGATATAACGCCTCCCATATCATCTATCTCCTTAAAATATTCCTCTGCTTTATTTTCCATCTCATCGGTCAACTTTTCAATAAACCAAGAACCTCCTAGCGGATCAACAACATTTGCTACGCCTGTTTCATAAGCAATCAATTGCTGGGTTCTTAATGCAATCTCTGCTGCTTTCTCCGATGGAAGAGCAAGCGTTTCGTCCATTGAGTTTGTATGAAGACTTTGCGTGCCACCTAAAACAGCAGCCATTGCTTGAAAACTAGTCCTAGCAATGTTTATTTCTGGTTGTTGAGCTGTTAAACTGCAACCCGCAGTTTGAGTATGGAACCTTAGCATCATAGATTTTTCATTTTTAGCACCATATTTGTTTTTCAATTTTTTTGCCCAAATCCTTCTAGCAGCGCGATACTTTGCTATTTCCTCAAAAAAATCAGAATGAGAATTGAAGAAGAAGGAAATTCTTGGTGCAAAACTATCGATATCTAACCCTGCATTCAATCCATGCTCAATATATGTAAAACCATCTGATAGTGTAAATGCAAGTTCCTGAGCAGCTGTTGAGCCTGCTTCTCGTATGTGATAGCCACTTACCGAAATTGTATTATAAAGCGGCATTTCAGAAGTGCAATAACTTAACATATCCGTTATGATTCTCATTGAATGATCCGGTGGAAAAATCCACTCTTTTTGTGCAATGAATTCTTTTAAAATATCATTTTGAAGAGTCCCTTTTAAATTTTTGGCACTTACGCCTTGTCTCTCAGCCACTGCAATATAAAAAGCTAATAAAATAATTGCTGGACCATTAATAGTTTGAGAAACAGAAACCTCACCTAAATTAATGCCACTAAATAATGATTCCATATCACCAATATGGAAAACACTTACACCACACTTTCCGACTTCTCCTAACGATAAAGAGTGATCAGGGTCATAGCCCATTAAAGTAGGCATATCATAGGCAACGGATAAACCAGTTTGCCCTTTTTCTATTAATAATTTAAATCTTCTATTAGTATCCTCAGGAGTCCCAAATCCAGCAAACTGCCTCATAGTCCATAATTTCCCTCTATATAAGTTGGGATGGATTCCTCTAGTGAATGGGAATTGACCTGGAACACCAGATTTTGAAAGGTATTCTTGATCTATATTTTCTGGAAAATAACATACGTCTAATTGGTGACCACTAAGTGTATCAAAAGAAGAAGCTCTGGTTTTAGAACTGTTAACGTTATTACGCCAACTAGATAGAAAATCATTATCAGTCGATGCACTCATGAAATAATTTTCCTATTGTAGCTCTTTGACCTCATCAAAAAGCTCTAAAATTTTATTATTTACACCTGATTCGTCAAGGGATAACTGATTTAGTATTTGAGCTCTGCTACCATGCTGGACATAAGAATCTGGAAGCCCACACCTTTTCAATTTTCCTCGATATCCGTTTTCAAGCAAAAACGAACTAACCCCTTCACCAAAGCCACCTTCGATTACACCCTCTTCAATAGTAAGGACCTTAGTAATAGCTCTAGAAATGATTGTTTTTAGATACTTATAATCCATAGGCTTTATAAATCTGCAATTAACAACTTCGACCGAGATGCCTTTTTGTTCAAGATCAGATGCAACTTTTAAGGCAGTATAAACCATGGGACCGACTGCAAGGACTACTAAATCCACCCCCTTTTTTTCTACTTCCCAGGATCCTATAGGCAAGAGTTTTGCCTGTCCATCTTTGTCAAATTTGACAGAACTACATTTTGGATAACGTATGCCGACTGGACCATTGTGATTTAAAGCAGTATAAAGCAGATCTCTAAATTCATCACCATTTTTAGGAGCAAATAACATCATTCCTTGAATACAACGAAGATAAGAAATATCGAGAGCTCCATGGTGCGTAGGACCATCTTCTCCTGCAATACCAGATCTATCCATGCAAAAAATTACAGGTAAGCCCTGAACGCAAACATCATGTACAATATGATCAAAAGCCCTTTGTAGAAAAGTAGAATAGATTGCAACAATTGGACGTATACCCTGTGTTGCAAGACCTGCCGAAAAAGTAACTGCGTGCCCTTCTGCGATACCTACATCGTAGTATCTACCTGCAAACTTTTTCTCATAAGGTACCAATCCTGTACCCTCTCTCATTGCTGCTGTAATACAAACAGTATCTTTACGGTTCTCAGCAATCTCACATGCAAGATGTCCAAAAACATCTTGAAATGAGAGAGAACTTAATTCTTCCTTTTGTTTTACTACCTTACCATTTGCACTACCATTTGCACTACCATTTGCACTACCATTTGCACTACCAGTTGCTTTCACACCATGATATTTAATTGGATCATCCTCAGCAACAGACATCCCTTTACCTTTTTTTGTTAACACATGTAATAAAACAGGTTGGTCTAAATCTTTAATCATTTCTAATGTTTTAATTACTTCATCTAAATCATGTCCATCAATAGGACCAAAATATCTAAAGCCCATTTCTTCGAATAACATTCCAGGTACGATTATATTTTTAATACTTTTATCTAGCCTACTTAAAAATGATTGGATTTTTCCTCTGGCAAGTGGAAGCTTTTTAGTAATGTCCCAAGCTTCTTTTTTAAGTTTGTTATATGTAGGATTTGATATAAGTCTAGTGAAATATTTACTTATAGCTCCGACATTAGGACTAATCGACATTTCATTATCATTTAAAATAACTGTTATTTGCCTACCCAAATGTCCAGCGTTATTAATAGCTTCAAAGGCCAAACCACCAGTCATAGCACCATCTCCGATTACTGAAATAACTTTATACTTTTGCTTTTTCTGAAACCTAGCTTCAGACATCCCTAAAGCAGCAGATATTGCTGTAGAGGCATGACCTGCTCCAAAAACATCATAATCACTTTCACTTCGTTTTAAAAAGCCACTCAAGCCTCCAAATTGTCTAATGCTTGGGAAATCTTCAAACCGGCCAGTTAAAAGCTTGTGCGCGTAAGCCTGATGTCCTACATCCCAGACTAATTTATCTTCTGGCGTATTATAAACATAGTGAAGCGCAGTGGTTAACTCTATCACACCGAGAGTAGGAGCTAGGTGTCCGCCAATCTCAGTAATTGTGTTTACAGTGTAATACCTTAACTCCTCACACAACGAGTGTAAAGCTTTGGTATCTAATGTCTTCAAATCTTTAGGCGATTGAATTTTTGGTAAATATTTAAGCTGCATTAATGTTCTCGAACTTATTAGAAAATAATTTACTGGAGGAGTCAAATAACATTTCATGGAAAATTGAAATGCCATCTAATTCAGGATGAAAAGACAGACCTATATGCTTTCCATCAAATACGGCAACTGGTGTATTGTCAATCTTGCCCATAGAAATAACTTTTTTACCCATACTAGTAATTTTTGGTGCTCTTATTAAAGTGGCTTTTATACCAACGGAAACATGAGGATTATGATGAATTTCTATATGTTTTTTTTCAGACATTATTTGGCGACCATACGCGTTTCTATCAACAACAATATCAAGTATACCAAGAGGTTTTACTTTAACATCATTTTCTATCTTTTTAGACATTAAAATTAACCCTGCACATGTACCCAATACCGGTTTTTTTTTAGAAAAATCTAATATTGAATTGCGAAGATTGAAAGAATCAATTAGTAAAGACATTGTCGTAGACTCTCCACCTGGAATAATAAGGCCATCTAAGCAATTTAAGTCATCAAGAGATTTTACACCTTTTGAACCAATACCTAAATCATAAAGTATTTTATGGTGCAATTCAAAATTGCCTTGCAATTCAAGAACACCAACTTCTATCACCAGCCTCGCTCTTGCAGTCTTTCGCCTTCAGGGATTTCTGACATATCAAGTCCTTTCATTGCTGATTTGAGTCCAGTGCTAGCCTCCATAACTTTTTTGGCATTACTAAAATTAGTCGTAGCCTCGACCACTGCTCTTCCCCTTGCTTCAGGATCTTGACTTTTAAAAATGCCTGAACCCACGAATACCGTTTCAGCACCTAACTGCATCATCAAAGCTGCATCTGCCGGTGTAGCGATACCACCAGCAGCAAAATTAGGAACAGGTAATTTCCCTGTTTGCGAAACTTTAATGACCAAGTCAAGTGGTGCGCCCATATTTTTTGCTTCTGCAACAAGTTGCTCTCGACTTAGTGTCGTTAATCTGCTAATGTCATTCATAACTGTTCTCATGTGTCTTACAGCCTCAACAATATTACCGCTACCAGCTTCACCTTTGGTCCTTATTAAAGCAGCGCCCTCCGCAATCCGTCTCAATGCTTCACCAAGGTTCCGACAACCGCAAACGAATGGAACCTTAAAATCATGTTTCCAAACATGGTTGTGTTCATCCGCTGGTGTAAGAACTTCACTTTCGTCAATGAAGTCTACTTCTAAAGCTTCTAAAACCTGAGCTTCCGCAAAATGACCAATGCGACATTTTGCCATTACAGGTATTGTAACTGCTTTTTGAATCTCCATTATCATTTGAGGATCACTCATCCTAGCTATTCCTCCATCCTTACGGATATCTGAAGGAATTCTTTCTAAGGCCATTACAGCACATGCTCCAGCAGATTCAGCTATTACCGCCTCTTCTACATTAGTCACATCCATTATAACACCGCCTTTTAGCATTTCAGCTAAACCTACTTTTATATCAAATTCATTATCACTCATAAATTTCTTCCTTTACTTTAATTTTTGAAAATATTTTAACTTTACTAATAACATCTGCTATAAGATCATCAGGTGTCGAAGCACCTGCCGATATGCCCACACTACCAATATTAGAGAACCAAGACTTTTTAAGTTCATCAGCGCATGTAACTTGAAAAGAGTTTTTATTTCTAGCCAAAGATAATTGAGTGAGCCTTTTTGAATTGGCACTGGTGTATGAACCAATCACAACCATTAAGTCACAAGTATCAGCAAGTTTTTTAATTTGTTCATGATTTCTACGCGTTGGATAACAAATAGTATTCACAAATCTTAAATCATAAATTTTTTCAGATAATATATTGAGTATTTCATTTACATTTTCAATCATTTGAGTTGATTGACTAACTACTCCCGCTCTTTTCATTTTTTTTAAGGAACGAGCCTCTTCTGCACTTGAGATAATAGTCGCATTCTTTACCTGAGAAGCAATACCAACAACTTCGTCATGATTATGGTCTCCAATTATAATAGTCCTTCTTCCCTCTTCTTCTAAACTTTTTATTTCTTCATGAATTTCTGTAACCAATGGACATGTCGCATCAATAATATTAAGTTTCTTTTTTTGAGCTGCTTTCCATGTTTCAGGATCCGTACCATGAGCACGAAATAGGACTGGCTTATCTTTCGGGATTTCGTCCAGATTTTTTACAACTTTTGAACCTTTTTTACTTAAATCGCTAACGACCTGTTCATTATGTACAATATCTCCAAGCATATAGACTTCGTCGTAATCGGCCCCACTTTTTTTTGCAAGTTTAACAGCATCTCTAACACCAAAACAATATCCCGCGTCTTTAGCTACTAATATTTTCATTAATTAAGCATCCAATTGATCTTGAATCATTTTTTTTGTTTTATTTATTATCGTACTTTTTGCAATCTCGATAGGCTCATGAAGAACTGCCCCCGATGCAAAAGCATGACCTCCACCATTGAAGAATCTTGCTATTGTATTTACTATTATTTTACCTTTAGAGCGGAAATTCATTCTACATAGATTTTCATCTATTTCAAAAATCATTAGAGCTGCCTCAACGCCACTTATCGAGCGAATGAAATCTGGAAAACCTTCTAAGTCATCTTTTGAAGCATGATGCTTGTTCATTATATCATTTGTGATAAAGGACCAAGCAAATTTCCCATCCAGTTCATAAGAAATATTAGAAATCATTTCAGCTAAAACACTAACACGCTTTCTAGAACTATTTTCATAAATTTTTTGATATATATAGTTAGTATTTACTCCATTATCTAGGCATTCAATGGCAATTGAATGGCAATACGTATCCGTATTACTATACTTAAAACAACCAGTATCAGTCATAACGGCTACATATATGCCATCGCAAATCTTCTTGTTTAATGGGGTTGTCCTTGCACTATTGAGGTAGCTTCTTACCATGCAACCAGTAGCTGCTGAATTGATATCAACAATATTATATTTAAAACCATGGTCAACAGGATGTGGATGATGATCTATATTCATCACAGAAATATTAAATTTATCTGCAACAACTTTTATATCTCTAGTTCGATTAAAATTACCAACGTCAAAAACTATAATAATATCACAATCTTTAATCCATTCAACATGGGTATCTTCATTAAAGGTTTCAATACAATTATCTAGATTTATAAAATCAAACATATCTGGTGTAGGAGAACAATTAATTATTCTTACATCCTTGCCGTTTTCAATTAGATGATGATACATAGCTACTTCGGATCCCAAACCATCACCATCTGGATTTTCATGAGTCGTTAATAGTATTTTATCTTTTGAACTAATGATTTCATCAATTTTTTTCCAATTAATTTCTGAATTATTATAATTCACTTATTTAATTCCCAATGCTCTTCCTCAAGATTTTCAGATAACCCTACGGCCCTTGCCAGTAAAAATAAATAATCTGACAAACGATTTAGATATTTTAAATGTAATATATTTCTACCCTTATCCTCCTGCATTGAAACAAGGCACCTCTCTGTATTTCTCGCGGTTGTCCTCAAAATATGTAATCTTGCATTAAATTCGCTACCCCCAGCCAAAATGAACTCTTTTAAAGGTGGTAAATTTTTACTCATAACTGTAATTTGATTTTCGAGAAAAAAAATACGCTCTTCTTTTAATAACTTAGATTTACCATCTGGCAAAGAAATATCGCCACTAATATTAAAAATGTCTTGCTGAATTGATTTTAAGTCTTTTGAGTTCTTTTTACTTGAACTAGCAACCTCAGCCCAACCTATAACCGAGTTCAGGTGGTCTAATTCACCTAAAGCATCAATGATAACATGATTTTTTTTTACACGTTTTCCGTCGGCTAAACTAGTTTTTCCATCGTCACCAGTTTTTGTTGTCACTTTTGTAATTCTCATTAAAAGAATATCCAACTAACAATAACAAAAAGAGGAACTAAGAATGGAATTGCCCATTTGAAGAAATATCCGAAAAAACTTGGCATTTCTATACCTGAGGATTCAGAGATTGATTTAACCATAAAATTTGGCGCATTACCAATGTAAGTATTTGCACCCATAAATACTGCACCAGCAGAAATAGCTAAAAGAGTGTTTTTAAGCTCACCCATTAACAAAATAGGATCTCCTCCGGCTGTATTAAAAAATACTAGATAGGTTGGAGCATTATCTAAGAAACTTGATAAAACTCCGGTATACCAAAAATACATTATATTTACTGGCCCATCTTCATTGGTCACAGAATTAATAATTCCAGAAAGGGCACCATCTGTGCCTGCTTTCAAAATAGCAATTGCCGGAATTATTGTTACAAATATACCAGCAAATAGCTTCGCTACCTCGATTATAGGAAACCATGTGTATTCATTGTCTTTACGAATTTGTTTCGAAGTATAAGTCCAACTAACATAGGTTAATATTAAAAGCAAAATATCTCTAGTTAAATTTTGTAGTTCAAGATGAACGCCAGAATAAACTTCAAAACTAATATGAGGTTTCCAGAAGCCACTGATCAGAACAGCCACGATGACACCAAGTATTAACCCTAGATTAAAAACACCCTCGATGCCTAATTTAATTTTTTCTTTTTTTGGAGCAGGAGTAATCCCTTCTTTTTTAAGATAATATGAATCAAGAAAATAAAAAATTATTGAAAGTGCAATTATCATAGTTAACATAGGAAAAAACATTGCAGAAGTGGTCCAAAAAAAGTCAACTCCTTTCAAAAAACCCAAAAATAAAGGTGGGTCGCCTAGTGGCGTTAAAGAACCTCCAATATTAGCAACAAGAAATATAAAGAAGACTACTACGTGGACATTGTTTTTACGATGTTTATTTGCATTTATTAATGGCCTAATAAGTAACATAGCCGCACCAGTAGTACCCATCCAACTAGCTAAGAAAGTACCAATTAAAATTATTGCAAGATTTACTAAAGGAGTTCCGACTAAGGAACCTGTTAATCTAACTCCTCCTGATATTGTAAATAGCGCTAACAACAAAATAATAAAAGGAATATACTCTAACAACCCTACATGCAATATCTCATACGCCGCTACAGCAGCACCCTCTTTAATAACAAAAGGAATAATAAGTATGGACGCCCAAAATAAAGATATTTTACCAAAGTTATGATGCCAAAACTCTGGAAGGACTAATGGGAAAATGGCAATAGACAATAAGATACCAGCAAATGGGATTACCCAGATAATTCCCATATTTGAAAGACTTCCATCTAAATGATAATCACCACCATGACCACCTCCAGCAGCCAAACATATCATTGGAGTAAAAACGTATGTAAGAAGCATCATCTTTTTTAACATGTAAAAACCTTTATTTGAGTTATAAAATAATATATAATTTACATATTTTTCAATATGATAAATAATAGCGTTCCTTTCGTAAATTATGTTATATGGAATCAATATATATATCAATATTTGTATTAGGAATTGCCATTTTAGGCTTATCTATTGGGGTCATTTTTAATGATAAGCCAATCCAAGGCAGTTGTGGAGGTATAGGCGCAGACGAAGCATGTACGATTTGTGGTGGTGATACAGAAAAATGTGAAACTATTTAGAGCGCTTAAATCTATTTGCGATAGAAGCCTTTAGTGCTAAATTGAGAAAAGCCCTCTTTTCCTTCTGCTAAAATCCATAATACTTCTAATCCACCAGCTTCAGTTGCGACTTTTAAGCCTTCGTCGTACGGCAAAATCATCAACGCCGTAGCCCAGGCATCTGCGACTAAGCAGCTTCTAGCTTTTACGCTTACAGAAAGAATATTAGATTCAACAGAAATTCCATTTCGTGGATCGATAGTATGATTAATTTTTTTACCATTTTTTTCTAGAAAATTTCTGTAATTACCAGAGGTTGCTAAGGACATATTCTTAAGCTTAGTCTTAGAATATATATTTTTACTAGAAACAATATTATTAATTGGAGTATCAATACCAATAATCCAAGTAGCACCAGTTTTATTTACACCGCTGCATCTTAACTCACCTCCAATTTCAACATAAATATTTTTATAATTCTTATGTATTAACCAATCATGAATTATATCTACTGCGTACCCCTTAGCAATTGCATTAAGATCAATCTGAACCTTAGGATGTTTTTTTGTGATGTATGGGTAGTCAAGTTCTATTTTATCTGTACCAATGTATTCAAGAACATTTTTTATTTCATTCACATCAGGGCTTTTTGAACTATTCTTTCCTTTTGGCCCAAAACCCCAAATCTGAGCCAATGGAAAAACAGTATAATCAAAGGCTCCCGATGTCTGATTATTAATTAGTTTTCCTTTCTTTAATACATGATAAAACTCATCAGAAATTCTGAAAGGGCTTCCAGAACGACTCTGATTAAAAAATGAAATTTCACTATCCTCAATCCAAGTTGACATCTGTCTATTAAGACTAACTAAAATTGAATCGATAGAATATTCAATTTGTTTGATTTGATCAATTTTGTGTGATTCATTTATTTTTATGTTGAATGAGGTGCCCATAGTAAATCCAGATATTGAATATTCAACAAATGAATCAGAACAAGACAAGTAAAAGAAAAAGCCCAATAATAATTGGGCTTTTAAAAACAAATATTTAAGATATTTTTTACCCAAAGCTATCAAAGGCAATCATTTCTTTCTCAACACCAAGACCATCTAACATATCTTCAACAGCTTTTATCATTGGTGGAGGACCACACATGTAATATTCTATTTCAGTTGGATCTTCATGCTTACCCAAATAATTATCATGCGCAACTTGATGAATGAAACCAGTTGGTCCAGTCCAATTATCTTCTGGTAATGGCTCTGATAAGGCAACATTATAGTTAAAGTTAGGAAATTCTTTTGCAATGTTCTTGAATTCGTCATCATAAAACATTTCTCTAAGAGATCTAGCACCATACCAAAATGAGACTTTTCGACCTGTTTTTAAAGTATGAAACAAGTGAAAAAGATGAGATCGCATCGGAGCCATACCCGCACCACCTCCTATGTAAACCATTTCACGATCTGTATCTTTAATGAAAAACTCACCATAAGGCCCAGATATTGTAACTGGGTCTCCAGGCTTCAAGCTATAAATATATGAAGACGCAATGCCCGGTGGAACATCATTCCACAATGCTGGCGGAGGGGTAGCGATTCTAACATTAAGCATAACTTTATTTCCCTCAGCCGGGTGGCTAGCCATTGAGTAAGCCCTAAATTCATCTTCATCATTATTTGCAACTAAGCCCCAAATATTAAATTTATCCCAGTCTTCATGATATTCTTTATCTATATCAAAATTTTTAAAAGTAAGACCGTGATATTCTGGAATGTCTATTTGAATATAACCGCCTGCTTGAAAATCCAAGTTTTCACCTTCAGGAAGTTCAATGACAAACTCTCTAATAAAAGTAGCAACATCGGTATTGGATTTCACAGTGCAGTCCCATTTCCGAACACTGAAAACTTCTTCAGGAACATGAATTTTCATATCTTCTTTGACTTTAACTTGACAAGCTAAACGCCAATTTTCTTTTGCTTCAGGTCTACTTATATGACTAGTCTCAGTTGGTAGTATGTCTCCTCCTCCTTCAAAAACTTGACATTTGCACATTGCGCAGGTCCCGCCGCCACCACATGCGGAAGGTAAAAATACTTTTTGGCCACTTAATGCTCCTAGTAGTGTACCACCGGTACCTACACTAATCGCATTATCAGGTTCATCATTAATAAGTATTGAAACATCTCCCTGCGGTAGTAATTTTTTTTCTGCTAAATTTAAAAGCAAAACTAAACACATCGTAATGCTACCAAAAACAATTACACTAACAATAGTAAATTCCATAAACTAGACCTAAATAATTACAAACTGATTCCGGAAAACCCTAAAAACGCCATAGAAATTAAACCAGTTAATAGCATGGCCATACCTACCCCTCTTAATGATGAAGGAACATCTGAATATCTCATTCTTTTTCTTACTGTAGCTAAAGACACAATCGCGAGAAAAAACCCTAAACCTGAACCAAAACCAAATACAGTTGATTCAGCTAAATTATAATCCCTTTCCACTAGAAAAAGGGAAGTCCCTAGAATCGAACAGTTAACAGTAATTAAAGGAAGAAAAATGCCTAAATTGACATATAGTGCAGGCGAAAACCGATCCATTAACATCTCGACTAATTGGACCATTGCTGCAATCACTGAGATAAAAACTATAAATTGTAGAAAATCAAGATTAATATGGCCCAAACCAGCCCAGCTCAATGCACCTTCAGCTAAAAGATACTCATTGATTGCCCAGTTTGCTGGAGCAGTAATCGATAATACGAAAATCACAGCTAAACCAAGACCGATGGAAGTTTCTACCTTCTTAGATATTGATAAAAAAGAGCACATTCCTAAAAAATAAATCAATAATATATTTTCTATGAATACTGAGTTTATAATAATATTTATGTAATGTTGCATATTTAATCTTTATCCGATGTTTCAGTATAAGCTCTATGCGCCCAAACAATTAAACCCAAAATAAAAAATGCTCCTGGAGACAAAATCATTAAACCATTATTTTCATAGCCGCCAAGATAGATTTGATTAGTTATTACTTGAGCACCATAAATAGAACCAAAACCAAATAATTCTCTAAAAAAAGCAACCGCTATCAAAATAGTACCGTAACCAAGACCATTACCCATACCATCAAGAAGAGCCTTGCTCGGAGAATTTTGCATAGCATAGGCTTCTGCACGGCCTAGAACTATACAATTAGTAATGATAAGCCCTAAAAAAACGCCAAGAAGTTTGCTCATATCATACATGTAAGCTTTTAATACTTGATCAGCAATGATAACTAGCGAAGCTATTACACTCATTTGTATTATAATTCTAACTTTATTAGGAATATTGTTACGTAGTAAAGATATAACAACATTCGATATTGAAAGAACTGCAACAACAGCAATCGTCATTACTACTGCTGTATCTATTTTTGTTGTAATAGCTAGAGCAGAGCATATGCCAAGCACATGAATAGAAATTGGATTTTCCCCCATTAAAGGGTCTTTAATTATTTTTTTATTTTTACTACTAAAGAGATTCAATTTGATTCAACTTTCTGACTTTTGATAAATATGGTTCATATTTTTGCAAATCATTTTTTAGAAAATTGGTTAATCCCTTGCCCGTAATTGTAGCACCTGAGATTCCATCTACTTTATGCATAGATTTTGGGTCAGTACTAGATACATAGCCTTTGACAACTTCTACACTGACTAAGCTACCATTGGTATCAATCAGTTTTTTCCCAATAAAGTTATTTTGAAACCATTCTTTATCTACTTCAGCACCAAGACCAGGTGTTTCTTTATGACGATAAAAAGTAATGCCTTTGACTGTTTCAGCATCAGGTTCAATTGCAAAGTATCCATACATCGTTCCCCATAACCCTTTTCCAGCAATAGGGATAGCATAACCAGTCACTTTATCATTTTCTCTACTTTGGTATATTGTATAATTATCCGAATTAGATGATTCAATCGAGCTAAGAATAGAGCCGGTTTTATCAACAATGAACTCGTTAATATTTTGTTCATATAAAGACTGAATCTTGTCATTTTCCCAATCGCTACTTAGACTAAAACCAAGTACAGATAATATATTCTTTTTTATATCAAGCTCTTCATTAATAGATTGTCGTTCTCGCAAACTATCAGCAGTTACGGATAACCCCAGACCTAAGACAACTGTAACAATTGTTGTAAAAACAATAGTATATGTATCGCTACGCATATCTTGCCATCCTTTTGCTTATGTTCACTTTTACAACGAAATAATCAATTAATGATGCAAATGCATTCATTAATAAAATTGCCAACATAACACCCTCAGGGTACGCTGGATTAATCGACCGAATGATAACAGTCAAAACACCAACAAAAAAACCGTAAACTAACCTTCCAGTGTCTGTATGAGATCCTGTAACAGGTTCTGTAGCCATAAAAGTCAATCCGAACGCAAAACTTCCCATTACTAGATGGTAATGCGGAGGAATCGACAACATTGAATTATCAGAAAACGGAGCAATTAGAGTACCAATATATGACATAGCAAAAAGTCCGCTTATACCCCCTAATATCACCCTCCAGGAAATCAATTTCATAAGCATTAAAGCAGCAGCAGCTGAAAAAATAATAAATTTATTTGTTTCACCAATGGAACCTGGAATCCAACCTGATGCTAAATTTATCCAAGAATAATCAAATTGAGTTATTCCATTTAGCAGATAAACTGCATCTGCATTATTAGTAGAAGCAGGTACAGACAAAGCAGTAGCACCTGAGTAACCGTCAGGACCAACGAGCCAGACCATGTCACCTGAAATTTTACTAGGATATGAAAAGAAAATAAAGCATCTAGCCGTTAAAGCGGGGTTAAAAATATTCATTCCAACTCCACCAAAAATTTCTTTACCTATCACAATTCCAAAGGAAGTAGCAATGAATAATTGCCAGAGAGGTATTGATGGCGGCATTGTAAGCGGAATGAGAGCACAAGTGACAAGAAAACCTTCTGATATTTCATGTTTTCTAACGATAGCAAATAAAATTTCCCAAAAAGCACCGGCAACAAATGTTACTACAATTATTGGGATAATTGCATTAGCCCCAAAAATTAGATTTTCTATCCAAGTTCTCTCCAACCCAAATGAGAGAGCGTTTTGATAGCCTACATTTATTGCACCAAAGACATAGCAAGGTATTAGTGCAACAACAACGAGAATCATTACTCTTTTAATATCAATACTATCTCTAATATGAGGCGCAGATTTTGTTTTTGCATCCGTACTAAATAATATTGTTTCGGTTGCCTCATACAATGGATATAACCAATTAAGTTTTTGGCCCTCATCAAAATTAGGCTTTATTTTTAATAAATAGTCTAACAACCACTTCATCTTAAACCTCTGCTTGAAGCATATCTAAACCTTTTCTAATCACACCACTAACGTCCGTCTTACTAGGGCAAGCAAATGAACACAATGCAAAGTCTTCATCATCGCACTCGAATAACCCGAGACTTTCCATCTCTTCAATATCTTCAGCAAGAATAGAACGATATAATTCATTTGGAAGAATATCCATAGGCAGAACTCGCTCCCAAGAATTTATTGGAACCACTGCTCTGTGATTTCCATTTTGAGATGAAGTAAAAGGAAACAAAATATTACTTAAAGAAACAAACACAGGAGTTAAACTATATCTTGATGAGCTACTACCAGGATTAAGCATACCTATAAACTCTCTATTAATTTCATTAGAAATAACACTAATTGAACTATCGTAAAAGCTAATATAGTCTTCTAAAGTACACTCTCTGCCTGTCAAAACATCTCCAGAAATCAATCTAACATCCTCTGATGATAGATTTGATCTTAAAATAGATTCAATAGGATATCCAGTTTTAACTCTAAGGTGAGTCGGGTTTTTAACGCCTGGACCCGCAACTGAAATAATTTTTGAAGGATCATATACACCCTTCAAAAAAAGTTTTCCAAGCATAACCACATCTTGAGGGTCAATAGTCCATATCAATTCAGATGGCTTAAGGTGTGAAATATGGTGTATTTGAATACCTACATTACCTGATGGATGAGGACCTTCAATGGTATTAATGTTGACATTTTCAACATCAGAAAGCCTAGAGTCAACTTTATTGGTAAGGTATACGTTACCGTCTGTTAATTTTTCTATTGCATTTATACCAGCTTGGAAATTTTCTATCTCGTCATTAATCACGATTTCAAGATCGACTGCTAAGGGGGCGGTATTTAAACCCGAAATAAAAATATCTCTAGGCTTAATCTTATGGTCAGGAATAGTATTAAAAGGCCTTTGTCTAAAATGAGGAAATAAATTCGCTCCTAGTATCACATCCAGGACCTCATCTCCAGATAAATTAGAAATA
>JABGWJ010000144.1 GCA_018645565.1 bacterium
ATAAATCCCAATATCTTTTAATTTATAAAGAAAGAAAATGACACCTACTAAAAAGAGTAAATGGTCATATCCTGTCACCATGTGTTTTGCACCCAAATACATGAATGGAACAAAATTGATTCCAGTAATTTCTTGAATATATCCTGCATCGCCAATGGTAACGCCGTGTGCCAATAGGAAAACGGGCATCAAGATGAAAACCCAAATCAATTTCTGATGAATCCTTTTCATACTATTCCTTTATTTTTCAATTGTTAATTTAATTCTTCTTATCCGAAAACCATTTATATAATGCTGGAATAACTAATAAAGTTAAAATCGTGGATGTAATTAATCCACCGACGACCACAGTTGCAAGGGGCCGTTGTACTTCGCTTCCCGTACCTGATGCGTATAATAATGGCAGCAATCCAAGGGCAGTTGTAAGAGCTGTCAACAAAACGGGGCGAAGTCTTAATAAGGCTCCTGTAATTGAGGCTGTCTTTATGGAAACACCATCTTTTACCAGTTGATTCATGTACGTAAGCAAAACCATACCATTTCCCAAAGCGATACCAAACAGTGCGATAAATCCCACTGAAGCTGGGACTGATAAATTTTGTCCCGTGAGCCATAATCCGACTACCCCACCCACCAATGCCAATGGAATATTCAACAAAATGAGTAATGAATTTTTCAGAGAATTGAAGTTGTAAAATAATAACAAAAATATAACAATAAGCGTAATGGGAATAACTACTGCCAATCGTTTATTTGCTTCCTGCTGTAATCGAAACTGACCGCCCCACTTCACCAAATATCCGGCAGGAAGAATGATAGAATTATCAATAGCACCTTGCCCTTCTTCCACAAATGAACCAATATCTCGTCCCGTTACATTGCACTGCACTGTAATAAATCGTTGATTATTTTCTCGCGTAATTTGCCTCGGTCCCACCAATTCTTCAATGTGGGCCAATTCTGAAAGTGGCACATCCACTCCATCCGGAGATTGAATTAGAATATTGGCAATAGCATCTGATGTATTTCTGAAATTCGGCGCTAATCTTACCAAAATATCAAATCGACGAATCCCTTCAAATATTTGTCCTGCTGTTTCCCCACCCACAGATGCTCGAATCACTTCCTGCACATCTGAAATATTGATACCGTAGCGAGCAATTGCATTCCTATTTATGGTAATGAGTAATTGGGGGGTACCGGTAATTTGGTCAACCTGCACATCATCCGCACCCGGAATTTTCCGAATGACATCGGCAATTTCATCTGCTTTTTCTTTCAAGATTTCCAAATCGTCACCAAAAAGTTTTACTGCAAGTTCAGCTCGAATTCCTTCTAAAAGTTCATCTACGGACATGGCAATGGGTTGAGTGATATTCACCAAAACACCCGGTACATTTTCCAATTCTTCTCGAATCAGCATTTCCATATCTGCTTGACTATTATTACCCCATTCATCTTTTGGCTTCAGCAGCACATAAATTTCAGCATTATTGACGGGGTCTGTATGGGCACCTATTTCTCCACGACCTATACGCGTAACGACTCCTGTAATTCCCGGAATTTTTATCAATCGGCGTTCCACAATGAGCGTGGTATTTTTGCTCTCATTCAATGAAATGGATGGTGCCATGGATAAGCGGACAACAATAGTTCCTTCGTTTAATTTTGGAGTGAATTCCGAACCTAATTTGGGAAAAATTGCCATTCCAACGACGATGAGACTTCCTGCCAGCCACACTGCCATTTTTCGATTTTCTACGAAATAGGTGATGACCGGTTCATAAATGCGATTCATTATTCGAAGAATCCATAAATCTTTCTTTTCTCCATTATTTGTGGAATCTTTCAATATAAAGGATGAAAGAACCGGCGAAAGAATCATAGCGTAAATGAGTGATCCAAACATTGCAATTGCAATTGTGTAAGCCAAAGGACGAAATGTTTTTCCTTCTACGCCTTGCAATGTAAATAGGGGTAAAAAGACAATAATTATAATGATAATGGCAAAAGTAACAGGCTGAATTACTTCAAGAAACGCTTTGGAAATCAATTGTATTTTTGATTCATCATTAGATTTTTCTTTCAAAACTCTGTCAATATTTTCAATAATTACAATAGAGCCGTCCACCATCATTCCGATAGCAATTGCTAAACCACCTAAGGACATGAGATTTGCGGAAATGCCAAAAAGGTTCATCCCAATCATGGCAAAAAGAACAGAAAATGGAATAGATGCCGCCACCACAATGCTAGGGCGAAAGGAGCCCATAAATAGAAACAGAATTATCATAACGAGAATGATCCCCTGCAATAATGCATCGCTCACGGTTTTTACGCATGCTTCAACCAAAGTCTTTTGTTCATAATAAGGAATAATTTTGATGCCGTCAGGAAGCATACCATTGATTTCTTCCATCTTCGTTTCCACTTGCCCGATTACAGTGGACGAATTGCTCCCAAACAACTTTACTACCATGCCGGATACCACTTCTCTCATGCCATTATGAGTTTGGATGCCTCGACGAATTGCTCCGCCTATTTCAACATCTGCAACTTGATTCAAGAAAATGGGTATGCCCGATTCAGATTTAAGAATGATATTTTTCACATCTTCGATTTCTGATGCCAACCCCACAGAACGAACGATAAATTCTTCCGAATTTTTCTCAATAAACTGTGCGCCTACATTCAAATTATTCGTTTTTATTTTTTCAATAATATCCTGAATCGTAATATCAAATCTCAATAATGCAAATGGATCCACAATCACATGATATTGTTTTTCATAGCCACCGATTCCCAATACTTCTGTTACACCGGGAACGGTCTGTAGATGAAATTTCACAAGCCAATCTTGAATCGTTCTTAATTCTTCAAGAGAGTATTTTCCTGTTTCATCGTCCAAATAATAGAAAAGAATTAATCCCATTCCCGTGGAAATGGGTCCCATAACCGGTTCGCCGAATCCGTTAGGAATTTTTTCTCTTGCTTGTTGGATACGTTCATTTACCATTTGTCTCGCGAAATAAATATCTGTCTCATCTTCAAAATAGATATTTACCACGGATAAGCCGAAATTCGATAGGGAACGGATTTTTTCTATATTGGGTAATCCATTCATGGCCACTTCAATGGGATAGGTTACATATTTTTCCACTTCTTCCGGTGCCAACCCTTCTGTTGTGGTAAATACCTGCACCAAGTTCGGCGAGACATCGGGAAATGCATCGATAGGAAGTTGCTTGTAACTGGAATATCCCGCACCCAAAACCAGCAGTGAACCCGCCAATGCTAACAAGCGATTTTTTAATATAAATTGAATTAATTTTTTCATTTTAATGTCCGTGTCCACCGCCAAATGAACCTTTGGCCATTTGGGCTTTTAATACAAATCCACCTTTGGACACATATTTTTGTCCCGCTTCCAAGCCTGAAATGATTTCTACACTATTGTGATTCTCTTTACCAATTTTGACAGTAACAGGTTCGAATCCATTTTGGTTTTTTACAAAAACAACGGTCTTTCCATTAACTGTTTCAAGTGCTGTCTTTGGAATAAGAACACTATATTCCCCTTGATTAATCACTACATTTCCCGTTATAAATTGTCCGGGACGAAATTTCCCATCTGAATTTTTCAACACTATTCGAGCTGTGGCTGTTCGCGTATGTTTATCCAATGTGGGTGACACATAGGAAATATTTCCTGTTTGAGCAATTGCTGAATTAACTGAAATACTCACAGATTGCCCTAAACTGATTTGTGATATAAATTTCTGATAAACACTTAAATTCACCCACACTTCGGACAAATCGGCCACTGCGAAAAAATGGTCCGGGCGTTGAGCCGTTTCCCCTTTAGTAAAGTGCATATCAATAATAACGCCGTCCATAGATGAATGAAGTTCGTATGTAGTCAAACTTTCGTTACTTTCGATAATTGCTAAACGGTCGCCTTTTTTTACAGATTCCCCCATTTGTTTAAAAACTTCCTTTACAACACCGACGAATCGCGGTGTAATATGTGCCAATCGATCAGGGTCAATTTGAATTTCTCCTGGCAATTCGATAGTTTGTTCCAAAACACCGCCAGACACTGTTTCTACAACAATCCCAAATTCATTTAATAATTCCTGTGAAAAAATCATTATTGATTCATGCTCACCTTCTTCATGTTTCTCCGCATGCATTTCTTCACCCTGCATAAAATATTGCCGAGTGAAGAAAAATGTTAAAATTGCTGTAAGGAAAATTGGTATAAGAGTTGTTTTTTTCATGATTAATTGTTCTCTTTAAAATTTTTATGCATTTTGTTTCCAGTCAAATAATCTAATTCAAAGAACTTCTGATGATATTCAGTCAATACGTTCAAATATTGTTCTCTAGATTGAAACCACATTTTCTGTGCATCCACCACATCGAGATAGGTAAATCGTCCATTCAAATAACCATCTGTAATAATAGTGTAGGCATTGAGGGATTCCGGGATAATGTCATCTTTTAGAGTTATTGTTTCAGAAAAAAGTAATTCCAATTCACTCTGAATATTAATTATTTTTGATTTCAATTCTGATTCCGTCGCTTTTAATTCCAACTCTGCCTTTTCCAATTCATAAACAGCACTTTTAATATTTCCCTGATTGCGATTGAATATTGGAAGTGGCACAGATAATCCAATCTGGAATGTATTTCCGGGAATATCACTTTGTTTTAATCCAGCACCCAAAGAAAAATTGGGAATAGCTATAGCTTTTTCTGATTTAATTTTGTTTTGCTGAATTTCTACAGACAATTCAGCGAATTGAATGAGCGGAGAATTTTTAAAAGAATATGACAAAGGCAACATAGATAATTTTCTTAAATCACCTTCGGCAAAATCGAAGGATGATTTTTCATCTCCCCACATAGTTGTAATCGAGAGCCAGGCCGTTTTGAGCGATTTGTCAGTTACCCGCAGTTTCATTTGCTCATTAAAGTGTCGAATTTTTACGCGAGATTTTTCTGCGGGAGACAATTTCCCCGCTTCCACTTTTTTACTTACTGCGTTTAATAATTCCAATACCGAAAAAATACGATTATTCTGAAGCACCTTGATTTCCTGTAAATGCAAAATCTCTACAAACGATTGAAATGCTTCAGTTAATTTCTCATGTTTCAGTTTTTCATGTTCAAAATGAGATTTCGTTAATTCCAGTTCATACAAACGAATTTTAAGTTTTCTTTTTCCACCAAGAAGAATCTTTTGTGATACCATCACTGAACTTTCAGATTCTACAGCGGAATTGGATTCTATTTCTATACTTGGATTTTGCAATTTCTTGCTTTGGTCGTAATACCCTTGCTGAATATCTATTTGTTTTAAAGATGCCAGGAGATGGAGATTTCGTTCAATCACCAATCCTTCGAGGGTTTCTATGTCTAATGTTTGGCATAATACCAAAGTCGTAAATGAGGTGTATATAATACACCGAGAGAGGATTTGCATAACTCGCCTTTCATAAAATGTTTGAAAAATATTGGTTAACTATACCAATAATGAATCATATTTCAGAAAGAGAGTCTAAATAAGTAAAATGGTGTTTTTTAGGAAGGGTGGAAAATTTGTTTGCTGAATTTCTTTCATCAGAAATACGGAAGAAATTTGATAAAAAACTTCAAAAATATTGAATTCTGAATTGAGTGTTTCAAAATCGATGTCAAAATCTGATGATGTAACTAAAAATACTATTTCCGAATTATAATCCCATAAGTTGACGTCTATGCACTCACCGCAATCGTCTTTGTGGTCAGCTTCTTTTTGTATTTCACAATCGCTATTACAATTTGATTCAATATTAATGTGACCGTCGGATTCAAAACACAGTATTGGCGGTTCTATCGCTATATGTGTAATAATTGTCAGACAAAAAAATCCTGTCATTAACCGTTGAATTAAAATTTTATTTCTGTTTTTCATCATCGAAAATTAAAGAATTTTATAAAAACTATCCATTTTTAAAATTAATGAAAAATTTCATCCATTTTGATTGGATATGAGTTTTTACAATAGGATTCGTCCACAAAAATAAAATGTGATTTCCTACAATTTCCATTTGTGGGTACCCAATTCCCCGGCCGCCACCTAACGTTTCTATGGTGTTCATTTCAGACTTGGAACCATCGGTTCCAATTTTGCGATACACGATAGATGAATTTTCTTCATTGGCCTCCAACCAAGTCGCAATAATAGTTTTTTCATCGATCCATTGTAAGTCAACTCTTCCTTGCGG
>JABGWJ010000145.1 GCA_018645565.1 bacterium
AAAACAAGAAATCGATTTTTAAGCCAACAACTTCATATCCCCGCTGTTGATCTTGGGCATTTTGAAGTTGATAAATCAGTCTTAGGCATGATACCTGAAAGAATAGTAAGGGAATACAATGTTTTACCAATCTTTAATCTTAATAATACGATAAATGTTGCTATTCTCGACCCAATAGACCCTGACCCAATAAATGCGGCTAGAAATGCATCTGGCCTTAAAGCTGAACCAATAATAGTGACTGCAAACGAACTGCAGGCTGCTATAGATATTTATTATGGCATGTCAACCATGAGTGGTTTTGAAGATGAAAATATTAGTATTGATGATATTGATGATACACGAATTGTTCAACTAGTTGACAGTATCATTGAAAACAGTGCGAAATACCGAGCTAGTGATATACATATAGAAACTAGAGAAACGGATATTCGAGTGAGATTCAGGATAGATGGAAAACTAGTAGACTTCCAAACACTCCCTGTCTCTATTGCCACGCCATTAACATCGAGAATTAAAATCATGGGCAATATGGATATTGCAGAATCTAGAAGACCACAGGATGGTCGAATATTATTCGATATGAATAATGATAGGCTAGACCTTCGTGTTTCAACATATCCAACTCTTTATGGAGAAAAGTCAGTACTTCGATTATTAAACATATCCGACGCGATGCACGACCTTGATGGCTTAGGATTTGAAAAAGACATCCTTAATCGATTTGAAGATATGCTTATTGGAGGAGAAGGGATTATTCTAGTTTCAGGACCAACAGGTAGTGGAAAAACGACGACTCTTTATTCCACCTTAAATAAAATGGATAATCCAGATGTAAATATTGTAACAATCGAAGATCCTATTGAATATGATTTAGATAACATAAATCAGGCACAAGTCAACCGAAGGTCAGGTGTCACTTTTGCCTCGGCATTGAGAGCAATTTTGAGACAAGATCCTGACATAATAATGGTAGGGGAGGTCAGAGATGAAGAAACAGTAGAGCTTGCTATTAGAGCGGCATTAACTGGTCATCTAGTATTTAGTACAATACACACAAATGATTCAGCCTCGGGATTCACAAGGCTTTTAAACTGGGGAATGGAACCCTTTTTAATTACCTCTACAGTAAAAGGAATATTATCCCAAAGGCTGGTTAGAAAACTATGCAAAGAGTGTCGCGAAAAACATATGGTCGAACCTTCGGAGCTCATAAAATTTGGACTTGAAGTCGATGAGCCAATTGAGTTTTATAAAGGCGTTGGTTGTTTGAGCTGTAGGAATACAGGATATCAAGGCAGAGTTGGGCTTTTTGAACTCATTAGAATGAATAATGATATTGCTGATCTAGTAATGGAACAAAAACCAGGCCATGTTATAAGGCAAAAAGCAATAGAGTATGGAATGTTTTCACTACTACATGATGGCTTAATAAAAGCACAACGTGGAGAAACATCGTTACAAGAAATTGTAGAAACACTCGGGACAGATACGATATAATGATAGATCCGATTTTATATGTAGGTGACTCATTTGATGTTAAACAAATATTGAATGAATCTGGTAAAAGAATCGATGCAGTACAAAATGGAATGATTGCATTAAATGCATTGGCTGATAGCGAAAACAGATACAGCGCTGTAATTATTGAAGATCAATTACCTTTAATGGACCCAAGTAATTTGATTAAACAATTAGAGCATTATAGCAAAACACCTATTATCGCAATCGTAAGGTCAGATAAAAGAAGGTCTGAAATTTTAACTGATTTTGATAATGGTTTATCCGGCTGGTTTGAACCAAAAGGTTCTTCCGTTGAACACTTTAACGAACTCATTGATAGTTGCTCCACGTTCATCAATTTTAGCAGAGGATTAAATAAAAATCAGCGACGACAAATAAATTCGCATGGCTTAAGCACTATTTTGGGTGTTTCAGATTCCATGCAAAAAATTTATACACTACTTCTTCAAATTCAAGAAAAAGATGTTATAACAATTCTTTATGGTGAAAGTGGAACAGGAAAAAATTTAACTGCAAAATTT
>JABGWJ010000024.1 GCA_018645565.1 bacterium
AAACTATCTTAAGTTAGTAATAATAGGAGCAGGCTTTTAGTATGACACCTTTCCTCCTCTTTGGTTTCACCCCTGCCTGCTCCTATTATTTTTTTCTAAATGACAATCTAATTGGTAAGCCCTTTAAGTCAAAATTTAACCGTATCTGGTTCAGAAGAAAGCGTTGGTACGAAACCTTTATTAATTTTGGATAATTAGCAAATAAAGCAATTACAACAGGCTGCTTGTGAACTTGGACACAATAATTTATTTTAATCACCTTGCCTTTTTCAGCTGGAGGAGGGTTTTCGTTCATAGCTTTTTCAACCAAAGAATTCAACTTGTTTGTTGGAATAGAATTTTTTGATCTTTCGTAAACTGACCATGCGGTCTCCAAAACTTTATTAATTCTTTGCCTGGTTGTGGAAGATATAAAAATAATTGGAAAATGATCTAATTCCTTATACTGTAAACGAATCTCTTCCTCAAATTCTTTCATTGTACTTGTGGATTTTTCAATTTTATCCCATTTATTCACAACAAAAATCAGTGCCTTGCCCTTACCTATTACATAATCAACAATTGACTTATCTTGCTTACCAAAACCTTTTTCTGCATCAATTAGAACTAAAGCAACATTACAACTAAAAATTGCATTTTGTGTTCTAAGACTACTGTAATATTCTATTTTATCTTTTATTTTGGACAATTTTCTAAGTCCAGCAGTATCAACTAATGTAATTTCATTCCCATGCCATTTTAAATATGAATCAATAGCATCTCTTGTCGTACCAGCTATTGGAGTTACAATTGTTTGTTCTCTTTGCAAAAGAGCATTCGTAAGAGATGATTTTCCCACATTTGGCATTCCAACGATTGCTAATCTTAAATCTTCGGGATTGTCATATTCTTCATTAGTTACTCCTAAACCAAGCTTCCCAAGAACGGCATCAAGAAGATCTCCGGTTAATCTACCATTAAGCGCAGAAATAGGATATGGTTCTCCAATTCCTAAATGATAAAAATTTTGAACTATTGAATCGTATTTCATTGTATCAACTTTATTAACTACTAACAAGTGTGGACGATCACTTTCTCGAACAAATTGAGCAAGGGTAAGATCACTAGAAGTTGCGTCAACGCGACCATCAATCATAAGAAGAATTAAATCTGCTTCTGAAATTGCTAATTTTGCCTGCTCCCTTACAGCCGCATTGAAAATATCAGTATCTTCTGGTATGAATCCGCCCGTATCTATAAAACGGAGTTTTTGTCCGCACCATTCCATTTCTCCATAGATTCGATCTCTGGTTATGCCCTCAGTTGCATCTACGATTGCCTGCCTTTGGCTCAAAACACGATTGAAAAATGTGGATTTACCGACATTCGGTCGACCAACTATTGCTATAAGGGGAGTTGACATATATAAAAATACTTAATTTAAACTAAAATCATTACCAATAAATCAAGTCAAAACTTGAATTATTCTAAAAAAAATTAATTAATCAAGCAGCATCATTTTTTTAGTGGAACTAAACTCGCCTGACTGAATTGAATAAAAATAAACGCCTGTGGAAACTTTTTGCTTATTATTATTCTTTCCATCCCATTTTACACTTCTGAAACCTGCGTTTTGATATTCATTAGCCAATGTTTTTACTATTTTCCCCATTGTATTATAGACAGTAATTTTCACGTGACTACTAATTGACAACTGATATCTTATTTGAGTGCTTGGATTAAAAGGATTTGGATGATTTTGATATAACCTGAAAACAGATGGATTGATTTCGTTTTCATTTTTTAATGTTGATGCCGATATACAATCAAACAACGAGCTGTAAAACTGAGTTGAATAATTAACATCGTCAACAATATAACCGCAACCGCTAATCATACCACAATGATTATTTACCCATGCAAATCCTAATGCCATATCACAAAGGCCAAAATCCACGCCAGAGAGATCATTCACATTTCCTGGGCTTTCACAGGTGATAAGTTCATACTCTTGATAGTAATCAGCATAACAACCGCCACAATAGTTAGCGGAACATTCAGCACTATCACTTGAAGAACAATTTGAAACTGTGCAAGGATCAACAAAACAGCTTGTTGGCTGCTGACATTGATCAGATAAAAAAATTGAATTAATGTTTACAGCGCTACATTCCACACATTGAATTGTATCACCTTCTATTTCAACAAATCTATTTATAAAATATTCAAAATTTGGAATGTTATTCTGATTTGCAACATTGTAAAGAAACTCTCCATTTTCGGATTCTAAATGATACATGTCACAATCACCCATGCAGAAAGAAGCTTCAGTTGAACGTAAATAACCGATGTTTGTACTTGGAGGTGGTGGCGGTGGACCTTGCTCACAAATTATGGATGTTAGGAAAGAAGAAACTCCATCAGGTTGTGTTATTACGGAATCGCAATATGATTCATCATTTTTCATAAAGTAATTCAACCAGAAAAGAGCCTGCTTTCCAACAATCCCTGATGGGACTACAGAAGACCCATGCCCTTCATTAGCTGATTCAAAATATAATTTATCTGTATCATCCGGGACATGTTCATACTGAGGTAATGCCCACATATTATCATATGCGTCATCATCTGGAGTTACAAGCTCATTATATTCATTTTCTCCTGCGAAAATAAGGACTGGCACATCATGATTTAGGTGCTCCTCAATTAAGCAATAATAGTCACTCTCAGCAGTACAATTAATAGAGTCTAAAAATGCAACCGCGGGGTTTAATAATATGCCAGTTTTTAATGTAGAGTCTATTGTCAAAGCAGTATGCGCTCCGCCTCCACTTGTTGAATAACCAGAAACAGCAAAACTTGATGTATCGATCATATTAAATAAAGGTGATGTTTGTCTTTCATTTTCTGATTTTACTGTTTCAATAGCACTCAGGAGAGCAATTGCTCTGTCCATATAGTCCCAATCTGAATTGGAATCCCTTAAAGTCTCATCTAAATTACCAATTGACATAGCTATATATCCGTGTGAGGCATAAAATTGAGCCCAATTTATTAGACCGGGTTCGGACCCAAAAGCATCAATAAGTACAACACTTTTGTAGGGTGGACTAGCATCAATAGGGTAATATAAAAATCCACTGCTATATAAGTCACTAGATTGGAGACCGTCAACCTCTGTTAGGTAGGTGTATTCATAAGGACCATTATTAGCGCCACCTCCGCCGCCGTTATCTTCACAAGAATTTTGTTCTTCATCCCAGGTGCAATAATCAGGATATGCCGCACAATCTGATTGATTTAAATCACTGCATTCAGAATATGCAAATTGTAAAAGGTAAATTATTATTAAAGAAAATATTTTCATGTGTAACATCCTAAATAACTTTTATCTTAACCTAAGTTAAGAATTATACGTATTAAGATGCTAAGGTACTCACGATTAAAAATATTTTAAAAATATATTTTGTATAAGGAGCAAACTAGGGAGGATACAATAGATGAAATTTTAATCTACTATAAAATGTCTGCTCCTTTTACAATTTAATTAATAGTTTTTAGCAACCTTCTTTGACAAACGTGAACGAATTCTACTTAAAGCAACATCTGTGATACCTAGATAAGATGCTATCATTTTAAGAGAAATTGATTGGATTATCTTCGGATGATTTTCAACCAATTCAAGATATCTATCTTCTGCAGATTTCGTAATCATAGACTCAAATCTTCTCTCAATATTCTGATGAAATAAATTTGTAATCTTAAATGCGATAATTCCGAGGTTGGGAATTTTTTTCTTCCCAATCTCAAAATTTTCTTTTGTCAGCTCCCATACATCACAATCAGTGATAGCTTTTATTGAGTACCTTGAAGGTTCTTCCAGATAAAAACTCGGATAAACCAATGCTGGAGAATCTCTAAATATAAAGTCTCTAACGAACACTTTCGAGCCATGTTGATATTCCATCGAAAGAATACCATTATTTAAATAGTAAACAGCCTTTGAGATAGATCCTTGTTGATCAATTACAGATTTTTTTTTATACTGTTTTCGAGTATGTAGTCCTGCTAAAAGTTTTTTTTCTTCTTCAGTAAGTGAAGCAATTTTACTCATTCTATGGACATGAGTATTATTTGATTTTATATTAAACACATATTAATTACGGACAAATACATAGTATTACTCACACAAATTTTTCGAAATATTTACACTAAAAATATATAAATGTAAAAAAAATGCAAAATTTTGAACTTACAGTTTGACTCAAAAGTATCGCGCAATATATATTAAGATTCGCCAATCACGCATTATATAATGCTTTCATTTTAGTCAACCTTTTTGATTTTAAAAATTGCCGCAAGGCATAATAACCACATACTACATAGGATGTAAATTATGGCAGAAGCATTAGATCTCAACATACCTCTTGGCGAGGGCGGAACTGAATCAGTTGAAAACATTATCAAACCTCTTCTTGAGTTCGATAAAGAAAAAAACAATGTTGACAAAAATGAAATTTATACAATTGAAAATTATTATTCCGATGACTCTTTAGGCTCAGATGTTTTAAAAAACAAATATTTAGCCCCCGGTGAAAAACACCCATATCAAATGTGGGGAAGGCAAGCGAAAGCCCTAGCTGGAGTAGAAAAAACAAAATCAGACAAAGAAAAGTGGGAAGAAAAATTCTACTCAATTCTTGAAGACTTTAGATTTGTGCCTGGTGGAAGAATTATGCATGGTGCAGGAAGAGAAGACATTACAACCACTTTGAATAATTGCTATGTTGTCGCAGTCAAAGATGATTCAATCAAATCAATATATAATACAATTATTGAAGAGGCTTTGACCTACAAATACGGCGGTGGTTGCGGCCATGATTTATCGCTATTAAGACCATCAGGAGCTGCTATCAATGGTACTGGTGGAGACTCTTGCGGTCCAACAGGTTTCATGAACCTTTTCAGCGAAAATACAAATACGATTGCACAACACGGTCGAAGGGGTGCAAACATGCAAACATTAAGAATTGACCACCCTGATATAGAAAAGTTTATTACCATTAAAACCGGTGATATAAACATGGTCAAATATTCTAATATCTCCGTTTTGTTGACACATAAATTTATGGATGCTGTAAAGAATGATGCGGATTTTGATTTAGTATTTGATGGACAAGTTTACGAAACAATCAAAGCAACAGATCTCTGGAATAAAATTATCAGCAGTGCTCATGCTAGTGCTGAACCCGGTTTATTGTTCTGGGACACTATGACGGATTATCACAATGCAGAGTATTGCTCACCACTAGTTTCTACGAACCCCTGCGCAGAACAACCACTTCCTGATGGAGGATGTTGTAACCTAGGAGCTGTCAATTTGGAACGTTTTGTAGATGAAAATCAAAATTTTATGGTTGAAGAATTTAAAGAGACTGTTGAAATAGGGACTAGATTTTTAGATAATGTCGTCGATTATAACTTAGATAGACATGCACTTGAAGATCAGAAAAAAAATGCGATGAACGATCGACGAGTAGGTATGGGCATACTTGGACTCGGTGATATGCTTGTTAAAATGGGCATTAAATATGATAGTGAAGATGCAATACAGACAATAGACCAAATCATGGCAATTTTTAGGGATTCTACTTATGAAACCAGCATAAACCTTGCTAAGGAAAAAGGTAAGTTTCCTCATTTTGAATGGAAAGGATACAATAAGAGTAAATTTGTAAAGTCTCTACCTAAATCGTTAAGAGAAAGAATTAAAAATAACGGAATTAGAAACTGCACATTAACCACAGTTGCTCCTACAGGTAGTGGTGCTATAGTAGCAAGAGTAACTTCGGGAGTGGAACCAATTTTTGCAACGTCATATAAAAGAATGGTTAAAAAGAACGATGGCGGATATGGAAAAGAATTTGATCAATACACCGTTTATCACCCGATTATCAAAGAATTATTTGGGACCGATGAAGATTTACCAGACTATGTTACGACATCTCATAGAATTGATCCATTTTTCAGGGTAAAAATGCAAGGTACAGTTCAAAAATATATAGATTCTTCCATCTCATCTACGGTTAATCTAAAAGAAGATACAACCATAGAGACGGTTGCAGATATTTACATGAAGGCCTATGAAAACGGTTTAAAAGGGATTACCGTCTACCGAGAAGGGAGCCGCGAAGGTATTCTAATTACCAATGATGACAAAGATGAAGACAAAAAAACTGAAACTAACCTAGGTCAATCAAGAGTGGTAGAAGGCCAACCTCGCTTAAGACCTACTCAAACAGCAGGATTAACAAGAAGAATTAAAACTGGTGAAGGAACTCTTTATATTACTATAAATGAAGATGAGAAAGGTCTATGCGAAGTGTTTACTACTATAGGTAAGGCAGGCGGAAATGCGGCAGCGCAATCTGAGGCAATAAGCCGACTAATTTCATTAGCATTAAGATCTGGAGTCAATCCTCAATCAATTGTAAGGCAATTGAAAGGTATTTCTGGTCCGAACCCTACATGGGAAGATGGAAGACTAATACTTTCTACCCCAGATGCAATTGGTAAAGCTCTTGATGATTATTTACATGAAAAAAAGCAAAATCCACAGAGCGAGGAAGATAAAAAATTATTAATCACGATGGATACAAATAAAGATGAAAAATTAGCGAAAGCTATAGATCCAGAAATGATTGCTTCAGCAAAGTTAATGATGTGCAAAATTTGTGATAGTAGAAGTGTAGTAAATGAAGGCGGATGTCTGACTTGCCAGAATTGCGGCTGGTCGAAATGTGACTAGAAAGTATTTAATACTGATAACAGATACTAAACTTTCATTAACTCTTTTTCTTTATTTTTTTCATGCGATTCCAAGTCTTTAATATGACTATCTGTAATTTCTTGTAAATCTGTCTCTCGACCTTTTATTTCATCCTCACTTTCGTTTTCTTTCTTACCGTAATCATGAATTTTGTGAAGAGTGTCCCTTCTTATATTGCGAACAGCAACTTTACCATCCTCTATAATTTTGTGGACGAATTTTATTAGTTCTTTTCTACGTTCCTCCGATAATGCAGGAATAGGTACAAGTACAGCATTTCCATTATTACCAGGGGTAAATCCTAAATTTGCATCTACAATTGCTTTTTCAATTATAGGAATAAGAGATTTTTCATAAGCCTGTAATGTGATCAACTTTGGTTCAGGAATTGAGACAGTTGATACCTGATTAAGCGGAGTAGGGGTACCATAATAATCAATTACGATTGAATCAAATATTTCAGGATTAGCTCGCCCAGTTCTTATTTTATTTAATTCATTCTGCGTATGGATAACAGCTGAACCCATACGCGAGATAGCTTCTTGATGAATATTATCTAACATTATTTACCTATATTTGTTCCTATTTTACTTCCCATAATTATATCATACAAGTCACCAGGAGATTTAATATTGAAAACACGAATTGGGATATTATTTTCATTACATAAGGTAATTGCGGTCATATCCATTACACGCAAGTCATCATGGATGACTTTGTTGTATGTTAAATTATCATATTTTTTTGCATCAGAATTCTTTACAGGGTCCTTATCGTAAACACCATCTACCTTTGTACCTTTTAATAGAATTTCTGAACCCAATTCATTCGCTCTTAAGGCAGCAGCAGAATCAGTGGTGAAAAAAGGATTCCCAGTACCTCCCGCGATAATCACAATTCGACCTTTTTCCATATGCCTAATTGCCCGCCTTCTAATATAGGGTTCCGCTATTTGTGTTACATTAATTGCTGAGAGAGCTCTAGTCTCGCACCCAACTTTTTCTAAAGCATCTTGCAAGGCTATAGCATTCATAATCGTCGCTAACATGCCAAGATAATCACCTGTAACTCTATCCATTCCGCCTGCGCTAGCTTCCAATCCTCTAAAAATATTACCAGCGCCAATAATCAAACCAATTTTAACGTTGGCATCGTATACGGGTTTTACTTGTTGAGCTAGGTAAAGGACTTTTTCAGGGTCAATACCAAATCCATGCTTATTGGCAAGTACTTCTCCACTGAGTTTCAATAAAATTCGACTGAAAGCTGGTTCAGACATTTTTTAAAATAAGAAAGACCTAATTTTGAGGATTTGACTCACCAACTGCAAAACGAGTGAACTGGCTTATAGTAATATTTTCACCAAGAGTGGCAATTGTTTCAGTCATTAAATCAACTACCTTCTTGTCAGAATCTTTTATATATGCCTGTTCCATTAAACAATTTTCTTGGTAGAACTTTGAAAGTCGCCCTTCAACCATTTTTTCAATAATATTATCAGGTTTTCCAGAAGATTTTGCTTGATCGGTATAAATTTCTTTTTCTTTAGCAACTACATCAGTGGATACAGAATCTTTGTCAAGAGAAATAGGATTTGTTGCGGCTATTTGCATAGCAAGATTATGAGCCAATTCAATGAAACCATCTGTTTTTGCTACAAAATCAGTTTCACAATTGACCTCGATCATTACACCGAGTCTTCCCCCTGCATGGATGTATGAATAGACTAAACCTTCCTTAGTCTCACGCTCACCTTTTTTTTCAGCCTTGGCAGCACCAGATTTTCTGAGATGATCAACGGCACCATCTAAATCACCATTAGATTCAGTAAGAGCATTCTTACAATCCATCATTCCAGCACCAGTTTTATCTCTTAATTGCTTTACAGTTTTAGCATCTATTGCCATAAACTATTCCTCTTCACTTTTTGCATTTGCAGGTGCGGCAATTTTTGGATTACTATTGGAAGTTTTGTCTTCAACATCTTCCTTTTTATCCTTATTTGCACCTTTTATCTCTAAAATTGAATCTGCAATGCAGCCCACAATAAGTTGGATTGTTCTCAATGAATCATCATTAGCGGGAATCGGAAAATCAATTTTATTAGGATCTGTATTGGAATCTACTATTGCTACCGTCGGTATGTTCATACTGGTCGCTTCTTTAATAGCAGTCGCTTCGTACTGACTATCCACAACGACAACAGCATCTGGAGGTTTTCTCATGTCTTTAATACCTCTATGCTGATCAGAAAGTTTTACTTTTTCCCTATTAAGCATTTGAGTTTCTTTCTTTGTCAAATTTTCATAAAGATTTGATCCCTCTTTTTCCAAAAGTTTTAATCTTTTTATGCTCTTTTTGATAGTTGTAAAATTAGTCAGAGATCCACCTAGCCATCTCTCAACTATATAAAACATTCCACATCTATCAGCTTCTTGTTGAACAATATCTTTGGCTTGCTTTTTAGTACCAATAAACAATATTTCACCATTCTTTTTAACGATACCCTGAAGAAAATTCATAGCTTTATCAAAAGCAGAAATTGTTTCTTCAAGGTTAATGATGTGAACACCATTTTTTTCCATTAAAACATATGGTTTATAATTCGGATGCCATTTTCTGGTCACATGACCAAAATGTGCTCCTGTATCAATTAAATCTTCAAATTTTATGAGTGCCATATATATGTTCTTATCTTTTAGAAAATTGAAACTTTTTTCTCGCACCAGGTTGACCAGGCTTTTGTCTCTCTACTTTACGAGAATCTCTTGTTAATAAACCATTCGACTTTAGCGTAGGTCTATCTTCGGGGTTAGCAGAAATGAGAGCACGAGAAATACCAAGTCTTATTGCACCAGCTTGTCCTGCAAGACCCCCACCTTTAACATTAACAGATATATCATATTCTTTATTTTTATCAAGTGCAGTAAGAGGCTGTTTAACCATAGTAGCTAAACTTTCTCTTGGAACATAATTATCAAGAGCGACACCATTAACCTCAATATTACCTTTACCTGGAGATGTTAGGGTTACCCTAGCAACTGAACTCTTTCTTCTACCTGTTCCATTAAATCTTGATTTTTCTGCCATTTTATAACTCTAGTGTTTTTGGGGATTGTGCTTCATGAGGATGATTTGTTCCAGTATAAACTTTAAGATGCGAGAACATTCTTCTACCAAGTTTATTACTTGGTAACATTCCCTTAACTGCTTTTTCAATTATTCTTTCTGGATAAGTTCTTCTCATATGAGCAAGACTAGTAGTTTTTACACCACCAACATAGCCAGTATGTCTAAAATAAGTTTTTTGCTCCTCTTTATTTCCGGTCACAACCACTTTTTCTGCATTAACGACAACGACACAGTCACCATTGTCCATGTGAGGAACATAATTGACTTTATGTTTTCCCTTGAGGATTTGAGCAATTTTACTTGCCAATCTACCCAATACTTGTGAATCTGCATCTGCAATCCACCAGCTCTTCTGAATTTCTGATATTTTTAGTGTTCTTGTCTTCATATTTAAAACATTTAAGCCTGCGAACTTAATTAATTGAATAGTTGATTTCAATCATTATTACAAAGAAAATTAAAATATCTTGGTTTCATCAGTTTATGAAGAAGTGGCTATCTGCCCGTTCGAAATAGTATACTTTACCCGACCTGATAAATCTTGGTTTATGAAAGGAGAATTTTTTGATTTAGACTCAATATTTTTTTCTTGAAAATTCCATCGCTCTTCATCGTCAAGAATAACTAATTCTGCCTCTTTACCTATTTCAAGTAAATTATTATCAAATCCCATTATTTTTCTTGGCGAAATCGTAAGTAGCTTAATTATATCTATTAAGCTTACACCTTCTTCATCGGCAAGTATTCTTTTTACAACTCCAAAACAAGACTCCAAGCCAATTAATCCACAGCTGGCTAAATCAAAAGTTGTCTCTTTTTCATGTACAGTATGAGGCGCATGATCTGTAGCAATACAATCTATTGTCCCATTTTTTATGCCTTTTATTAGCGCTTCCCTAGATAATGAATCTCTAATCGGTGGCGCAACTTTTAAATTCGTATTATAATTTTCAAGATGCTTATCATTATAGAATAAATGGTGAGGTGTAACCTCAGCAGTAATTTTATCATAAGCGTTCTTCATCTCATTAATATATTTAACAGATTCTGCTGTACTCACATGCGGAATGTGCAACTTAGCACCTGTAAGCTCAGCTAATTTTAAATCTCGAAAAACCATAATTGATTCTGCAATACTCGGGTTTCCCACTAACCCAAGCCTTGTTGAGACCTTACCCTCATTCATTAGGCCATCTGCTCTAAGACACTCATCTTCGGCATGATTTATTATTGGGACTCCAAACATTTTTGAATATTCTAATGCCTTCCGCATAACCAAACCATTTTGGATTGGTAGACCATCATCACTAAACGCTACCGCACCAGCTTGATGCATTAGACCCATTTCGCTTAATTCAACACCTTGTTGCCCTTTTGTTACTGATCCTATTGGGTGAATATGAACAGGCAGCGGCTTTGATTTTTCTATTATATAATTTATGGATTCCGGGTTGTCTACTGTTGGTTGAGTATTAGGCATTGTACAAACCCTAGTAAATCCACCGGCTAAAGCCGACATAGAACCTGACTCAAGTGTCTCCTTATCCCCATTGCCTGGGTCTCTAAAATGCACATGTAAATCACAAAACCCATGTGTTAGAATCAAGCCACTACAATCTACGGTTTTAATTACATCTAGTTCTTGAATTTTACCTATTTCTGCTATTTTCCCTTCAACCAATAAAATATCGGCTTTTGATTGACTTTCTTTTAAAGGGTCAATTATCGTGGCATTTTTTAACAATACTTTACTATCTAATTTATTAACCTTCATTTGTGCTCTCTTCTTTATGCCCCAGGAGCAAATATAGAATTGACATTCTTGAAGCGACACCATTAAGTACTTGATCTAATATTATTGCCTGGTCACTATCTGCAACTTGACTATCAATTTCAACGCCTCTATTTATTGGACCAGGGTGCATAATTACTAGTTCTTTTTTTCTTCGATTAATCCTTTCCGAGGTAACACCAAACAATCTTCGGTATTCTCTATTTGATGGAACAAGCCCTATACCCATCCTTTCTCTTTGAATTCTAAGAATATTTACAGCATCTGCCCATTCGATAACTTCGTCAATATTATAATTTACTTTTACTCCAAGATTACTAATATTTTCAGGAATTAAATTAGCCGGACCACAAACTGTCACATTTGCACCCATTGAAATAAGACCATAAATATTACTTCTTGCTACTCTACTATGATTAATATCTCCAATAATTGCAATGTTAAGATCTTTTATTTTACCAAATTTTTCTTGAATGCTCATCATGTCCAAGATTGCTTGAGTAGGGTGCTCATGAGTGCCATCGCCAGCATTTACAACTTTCGCATCTATAAATTCAGTAAGATGTTTAGAAGACCCTGGAGCAGGGTGCCTCATAACTACAGCATCTATTTTCATGGCTTCAATATTTTGTGCAGTATCTTTAAAACTTTCACCTTTTTTTAAACTACTTGTCGAGGCTGAGAAGTTGACAGTATCCGCACTCAACCTCTTTTGGGCAAGCTCAAAACTTATTCTTGTACGTGTTGAATTTTCAAAAAATAAATTAACAATCGTCACACCCTGAAGTGATGGCACTTTTTTTATGGGCCGGTTTAGTACATCTTTAAATTCGAATGCAGTATCAATTATTTTTTGAATATCTTCTCTTGGAAAATTTTCTAAACCTAAAAAGTGCTTATGCCCAAACATTATCCATCTCCGAATATTAAAAATACACCTTCATCAGTGTCTGATTCTTTTAATTTAACTGCTACATGTTCACCATCATTAGTGGGAATATTTTTACCCACAAAATCAGCTCTAATAGGAAGCTCTCTATGCCCCCTGTCAATAAGTACTGCTAAGGCGATAATTGAAGGACGACCAAAGCTGTTGATTTCGTCAAGCGCTGCTCTAACAGTACGACCAGAGAAAAGAACATCATCAACTAGGACTACAATTTTCTCATCTAAATTAAAACTTATATCAGTGCCTTTGATTTCTGGCATAGTGAGCCTTTCTCTAAAATCATCTCTATGGAATGTAATATCTAAGGAACCCATAGGTACATCAATGTCTGTAAGATCCTTTATAAACTTTTTTAACCTTTGAGCAATAGGTACGCCTCTATTATGTATACCCAGAAATACTATTTTCGATATATCACTATAGTTTTCAACAATTTCATGCCCGATACGTACTATTTTTCTAGAAATATCACTAGATGTTAGAATTTTTTTATTTTTATTCATTTTTTAATTAAAAATTACAAAGAAGGAGAGAATAAAGAGAATTAGAATTCCCTTTTTAGCCTCTCTGTACTATTTTAAAGGTATTATTCTTACCAAATGTTACAAAAAAAACGAATACCGAAAAACTATAAATGAATTAATCTATGGAACTACTTTTATATATATCACTAATATGTAAACCAAGCTCTTTTAAATTTAGGTTTGTAGTATCAACCGTAAGATTTATACTTTCTTTTTTGAACCATTGATTTTGCTTCCTAGCATATTGCCAAGTTTTATTAACAATGATATCAAGTAATTCATTCTTATCTATTTGTCCCTCCAAATAATTTGAAATTTGTTTATAACCTATAGAGTTAAGAGCTGGGAAGGAACTATTTTTTTTATTTTTTAGAGAAATCAAGTTTTCAACTTCTTTAATCCATCCCTTTTCTAGCATTTTCAATGCCCTACTTTTGATGATTTTTCTGTGAGCGTCCCTTTTTAAAACCAAAAAAACAGTAAATAAGTCTAGCTTTTTGGATTGATTCATTTTTTGATTATCAAAGTGCTCTGTGGGAGTGGTTCCACTAATTTGATATATTTCCAGGGCTCGAACTAATCGTTTTTTATTATTTATGTGAACAATTTTAGAATAAACTGGATCAATTTTTTTTAACTTGTCGTATAAGTATTCGGGATTTTCATCATACTGTTTTTCTAAATTTGATCTTATTAAATTGTCTGAAGAACTTTTATCAAAAATACCACGCGTGATTGCACGGTAATATAGGCCTGCTCCACCAACAATAATCGGAGTAAACCCATCATCAATAACATCATTTACTTTTGATAAAACCATATCAGAATATTTACCAGCAGATACGGTCTCATTAGGATCTTTGATGCCAACAAGGTGGTGCTTAATTGACATCATCTCATCCTTATTAGGCTGAGCTGTCCCAATTGGCATTTTCTTATATATTTGCCTAGAATCAAGTCCAATTATTTGACCATTTATATTCTTTGCTATACTAACACTCAGCTCAGTTTTACCGATAGCAGTTGGTCCAACTATAGTTAATATTTTTTTCAATTAATTAATTTCTATTTTTACAAATAAGTTAAATCAATGTACAAACCTTGCATTAAAATATGCATAAATTTTAATAATGGGTAAGCGTAGTATTATAATTTTTCGTCATGGTAAATCTGATTGGGACGCAACATATAGCAAAGATCACGATAGACCATTATCTTTTAGAGGAATAGAAGCATCAAAAAAAATGGGCCGTTTTTTGAAAGATATCAAGACGATACCTGATATTATCATTTCATCAACAGCAGTGAGGACAAAAAAGACTGCAGAGCTTGCAATCAAGTATGGAGCTTGGTCATCACATTTTATTACAGATAATAGAATTTATGGTTGTTCTTCAAATTTCTTATTAGAACTTACTCATCTTTTAGATGACTCAAATGCCATAGCTTGTTTTGTTGGTCATGAACCTACATGCTCAAGCTTTATTTCGTTGTGCACTTTTCACAGCGAAAAATTTAAAACAGCAAGCATGGCAAAAATTGATTTTAATTGTGATACTTGGGAAAAGGTTGAATTCGGAAAAGGAAATCTTGACTGGATAAAATCTCCCAAAGATATATCTTAAATTCTTTCAAACCTTCTATCTAACTCATCTAACGATAATTGCATTATTATTGGCCTTCCATGGGGGCAATAATAAGGATGCTCTGTAGAAAACAGACGATTAACCAACATAACCATTTCATCTTTTGACATTTGATCTCCAGCTTTAACCGCAGCTTTGCAAGCAAAAGATGCAGCCAATGCCTCTTTATAAGAGCTATACTTTTTTCTTGTACTTATGAACTCATCTATAATTTCCTTAATAATTTTTTTCTCATCACCCCAGCTTATATCTGAAGGAGTAGCTTCAACGACTAGTTTTGAATTTTCTGTCTCAACTATTTTAAAACCAATTTTTTTCAGGTAAGGAAAAATTTCTAAAAGAATATCATATTCTTCTTTTGAAAATTCAATTTCTTCTGGAAATAATAAAGTTTGAGATGACATTATTTTTGACTCGAATGCTTGTAAACACTCCTCATAAAGCACTCTCTCGTGCGCCACATGCTGATCGATAACAACTAATCCACTATTTAATTCAGAAATGATATATTTCTTGTGCACCTGCCACATTTTTTCAATATTAAAATTGTCTATCCCGTCTTTGGAAGCATCAATATTTGAGGCGTAAAGTTTTGCTCTATCAGTTTTTTCAAGGTTTGAAACCAGTCCATTACCTTGGATGGTACTGTTGAAATCAATAGAAGACTGATTATTTGTATTTTGAAAAAATGAGCTTGAGTCAGAGCTTATTCTTTGAAAATTTGGAATTGTATTTAGTATCTCTGATAGCGATTGACTTACTCCAGACTTTAAGACATGATATACTCTCCATTCATCATTGAATCTTACTTCTGTTTTCATTGGATGGACATTGACGTCTACCTGTTCATAAGGCATTTGAATATTAATAATAAAAAACGGGTACTCTCCTCGCTGTACTAGGGATTGATAAGAAGAATAAACTGCAGAATTTAAAAGTCTATCTTTAATGTATCTGCCGTTCAAATAAATATATTGTTCTCCAAAACGTTTTCGAACGAGATTAAGGTTACCAATATACCCAGTAAAAGTGAAATCAGCTTTAGAAATTTCTATAGGAATAATATTTTTTTGATAAGTATTATCAAATAAAGAACCAATTCTTTCTGGTAATGTTTCAATTAATAAGCTAACCACTTTTTTCCCATCGACGACCAAAGAAAAACCAACTTGAGGATTTGACAATCCAAAACGTTTGACCATTTCAATAATTTTTCTTCCTTCAGTTCGAGGGGTTTTTAAAAATTTCCTTCGTGCTGGGGTATTATAGAACAGATTCTGAATAGTAATTTGAGTTCCACTAATACTTGGAGCCGGCTTAATACCACTCGCCTGCCCATCTATTACACTAATTTCTGCGCCACCAGAATTGCCATCATCGGAAATAATTGATAATTGAGCAACAGAAGCAATGCTCGCTAAGGCTTCACCTCTAAACCCAAGCGTTTTAATATTAAATAAATCATCTAGTTTTGATAATTTACTCGTATGAAAACGTTTAATTGAATTGGGCAGCTGATCTTTTTTAATGCCGATACCATTGTCTCTGACCTGAATCAATTGATTGCCTCCCTGCTCAATTGTAATATCAATTTGATTTGATTTAGCATCAAGACTATTTTCTAGCAATTCTTTTACTACAGAAGACGGTCTTTCAACAACCTCACCAGCAGAAATTTTATTTTGCAAATCTTCGGAAAGGCGAGAAATATTCATTTTAAATATTATGGCTTATTATTTTTTTTGTTAATGAAGAAGCTTTCCGATGTAACTGGACAGATTCTTTCAAAATATTGTCAACTTTTTCAACGATTTTAGAATCGTAGTCTTCTATTTTTTCGAAACTTGATAGATTGATTAATACATTCATACAACCGCCACGAGCACCAGCTAGCCCTACCTCTGCTGCAACATGACCGTCAGTTACAGAATTTGGGTTTCCATGTTTAATTATCTCTATTGACATCCTAATAATTTCCAGTGAAACTTTGGCAGTTTCAAGCGGAGTATCCGTGGCAAGTTTATTAGCCAAAAATAGTTTTTTGGCTTTATTTTTTTTATCTAATGGTGTTTTACTTGGAAGCTTATTAGCTGACATGAGATTATGAAATGCTGCAGTATCTTCATCAACGAGCTCCATTAACCTTCTTTGATATTTTTGCGCTTTCTCACCAAAGTCACTCATTTTTTTCTTCTTATTTATGAATTCTTTTTTTTCATGAGTAAGTGCGGCAACCATTGATAATAGAGCAGCACCTAAGGCACCAGCGAAGGCAGATACACTCCCTCCGCCTGGAGCAGGACTACTTTCCGATATAGAAGAAATTAAATTTACTCCACTTAAGTCCATTAGCTTTGTAGCTTTGTCAGCAATAGCATATTCAATAATTTTTTCACTTACTTTGAAAGTTGATACATCATTAAGACCTAAACTTTGAATAGCACAATCTAAAACATCATTTTCCGATACACCTAATGTCCTACCCTGTTTATTAAGATAATGTTTCCCAGATGCTAAAATTGCCTCTTTAGGTATGAGCCCAACTAATTCACTCCCAGTCACTCGAATACCTCTCATATTAGCAAATTCGCAAACAGCATCAAAAACATGGTGCAATGAAGATATTTTATAATTTGTAAAATTTATAGATATTTGAGCCCTTTTATATTCTTCTACATACCATCCTATTGCTTTAATATTTTTAAACATTCCAGATACTTTTACTGGGGAGCCATCTTTATTTCTTACTATTTCTCCATCAAGCAAATTAAGTGATTTAGGATTTTTTTTACGTTTACTTCTACCTAGCTCTCTTATCTCAAATGCTATGTCTGTAGCTAAACGTTTATCTTTTGTATTTAAATTAATATTATATGCAATTAAGAATTCTCTACATCCGATTACAGTAGCGCCTGCTAATTGATTCAGAGGCTCAACACCATAATCAGGTTTCCAATTTGACCTTTTTAATTTACTAGAAAGTCCCTCAAATTCTCCTTCTCTTATTATTGCAAGATTTTCACGATCTGGTTTTTGAGCAGATTTTTCATATAAATAAACTGGAATATTTAGATCTTGCCCGACTCTTTTTGCTAATTGATGAGAATATTTAATACATTCTTCAATAGTAACGTCCTGGATGGGAATAATAGGGCATACATCCGTAGCACCTAACCGAGGGTGAGTTCCTTTGTGAATTGTCATATCAATTAGCTCAGAAGCTCTCTTTATTCCTAAAAATGCAGCTTCTAAGACATCAAATGGCTCACCAACAAATGTAACAACTGTTCGATTTGTATCTCTTCCTGAGTCCACATCCAAAACGGTAACACCCTCGATAAATTTAATAGCATCAACAATACTATTAATTTTATTGCTATCTATGCCTTCGCTAAAATTAGGAACACATTCTATAAGTTTTTTCAACAGCCTTATCCTTTTAACACCATAATTCTTAAATAAAACATCATGTATAATACACCCGCAAGCAATAAAATTAACCGTATGAGTGATTTTTTACCACTTTTGCTTTTATGATAGATACGTTTCAAAAAATCAAATACTTAATTAAAGTTTAAAAAAATATGTATAGAAATAAATTAAATATGGGGTTTATTATAAAAGAAAATAAATGGATACCAGTTACCATACTAAAAATTATAATAAAAAATAATACTCTAGGACCATACATTTCCATTTTGTAGACCATCTCAATTCCAAATTTTCTCTCAATAAATGGCGAAAGAATTTGAGAACCATCTAAAGGCGAGACTGGTAAAAGATTAAAAATTGCTAATGTTATATTAATCTGCATAAAAATCACAATAAATGATTTAATAGAACCTGTTAATAAGTTATTTCCAAATAAAAAGCGTAAGCATAGAGCAGCGATTACTGCTAACAATAAATTTGAAATTGGTCCTGCAGCAGCTACTTTAACCATATCTTCTTTAGGATTTCTTAAATACCTAACATCAACGGGTACAGGTTTCGCCCAACCAAAACCCATTAATAATAATGCGATTGAGCCTATAGGGTCTAGGTGAGCCATCGGATTCAATGTTAATCTACCTAATTTTGCAGCTGTGTCATCTCCGAGCCTAAATGCCATCCAAGCATGCGCAAATTCATGGAAGGATAGAGAAAATATTAAAGCAGGTATTAAAAGAACAATAATTTCAATATCCAGATTTCCAAAAATCATTACGCATATTCCTTTTTATTTTTTTTTGAGCGAGGATGATAATGATTGTATTCATTTCTTAATGTGGTTTTATCTAGATGGGTATATATTTGTGTTGTGGTTATATCAGCGTGCCCTAACATATGTTGAACAAATCTTATATCTGCACCTCCCTCAATTAAATGAGTAGCAAAAGAATGTCGAAAAGTATGAGGTGATATCTTTTTTATTAAACCAGATTGAATTGACCACTTATTGACAATTTTATTGACCATTGCTCTTGTTAAAGGTCTACCATTTCTACTAGTAAATAATTGTTCTGAACTATTATCATTTAAAAGCTGCTCTCTATAATGATTTTTAAATTCATACCAAATATTTCTTGATTGTGCTCCAATAGGAACGACTCTCTCTTTTGAACCTTTTCCTAAAATTTTAACTAACCCAGGTCTTTTTTTTAGTTCCGCATTATACGCTAATTTAATAGAATGGTCTTCATGATAACTTTTTGCCAACCCTGCTTCAATAACATTAGTTTTTCTATTCTTATCATTATACAGTATTTCATCCATATCGTCAATTGTCGGCTCTAAGAATGGTTGAATCACGCTCAGATCACATAATTCAGAGACACGAAGACCGCAGGAATAAAGCATTTCAATTATTGTATAGTCTCTAAAATTTAAAGCGTTATCTCTTGGAATAACATCCATGACAATATTTATATCTTCAATGGTTAAAACAGATGGTAATTTTTTCTTTAGTTTTGGAGTGTCGATTGACAGAGAAGGATTATCACTTAATATTTTTTCTTTAGATAAAAATTGATGGTAGGACCGGACAGAAGCCATCATCCTTGCAATGCTGGCAGGAGCAAGAAAAACACTCCTCAAATTTTTAACATAATTTCTTATATGGTTTTGCTTAATTTTTTTTAAGGTATCTAAATTCTCAACCTTATTCAAATAATTTAAATACCGCAGAATATCACTACTATAAGCTTCTATTGTTTTTTTTGAGCCATTTAATTCTACCCGAAGCATCGTTAAATAATCTTTCAGGTAGGATTGCTTCAATTTTCTATAACTGAATTTTCAACTTGGCTGCAAAGTATTTGGCCAATCATTATATGAGCTTCTTGAATTCTTTGAGTATCGTCAGACGGCACTTTAATTGTTATGTCTGCGAGACCATCAATTTTTCCACCAGATTTACCAGTAAGGACAATTGTTTTTAATTTTTTAAAATTCGCCTGTCTTATCGCGCTTATCACATTTTCTGAATTACCACTAGTAGATATACCAATCAACACATCACCTTCATTTCCTAAACCCTGAACTTGTCTTGAAAATATCGATTCAAAATCTAAGTCATTTGACCAAGCAGTAATAAAAGAAGAGTCAGTTGTTAACGCAATCGAGGGTATTGGCATTCTGTCATGATCAGACATTCCACCCATAAGCTCTGTTGCTAAATGTTGAGCATCAGCAGCACTACCACCATTGCCGCACCATAAAATTTTGCGTGATGAATTAATTGATTTAATTAAAACTTCTGCTGCAGCTTCTATATAGTTTAAACCATTTTCAATGATCGCTTCTTTGGTTTTGATACTTTCTAGGATTTGTTTTTTTATAGAGTTTTTGTTCATAATAATATTTGCGTTCTTAATTATCTTGAGATATCTATCAACCGTGTATTGCCGATGAAAAATCATTCATCAATTCAATAGAATTTTCAATTGCAGATCCCACAACAACAAATGAAGCACCAGATTGAGCAAGTTCATTAGCATCTTTTGGGGTCTTTATACCTCCACCAACAATTAAATCTAATTGACTTTCTTTCGCAACCATTTCTACTACCTCATTAGGTACTCTTTTTTTTGCTCCGCTTCCAGCCTCTAAGTATAAAAATTTCATTCCCAAAAATTGAGCTGCTAATACATGACTCATTATTAAATCTATTCTGCTCGTGGGAAGGGGCTTTGTACCACTGATAAATTCAACTGTTGTTGAAGAACCTCCATCGATTAGAATATAACCAGTTGAAATTGTTTCAATTCCAAGATCTTTTACAATTGGAGCTGCGAGCACTTGTTCGCCTATGAGATAGTGAGGATTCCTACCTGATATTAGAGACATAAAAAGCATTGCATCAAAATGTCTATTAATTTGATTTATTCCACCAGGAAAGAGAATTAATGGAATATTAGATATCGATTTAATTCTTGCAATTCTTTCATGGTATAAGCTATCCATCATTAAACTTCCACCGACAAAAATAGCATCTACATCATTTATATTCGCATGTTCAACAAGCTTTTCAATTTTATCATTATTTTTTTTATCTGGATCAATAAGTAGAACAAAACTGGTTCCATTAACTTTAACAGAATTTTGAAGTCTAGATAAAACTTTCATCTATGCTATCATTGAGCCATAATTTTTATGATTAAGTAGATTCTCTTTATCTAATCCCCCATCAAGTTCTACTTTTATAATCCAACCAGAACCATAACAGTCTTGATTAATATTATCAGGGTTATCTTCTAAGTCCACATTAATTTCAATAACAGTTCCATTTATTGGAGCATATAATTCAGATACAGTTTTAACAGCTTCTATCTCGCCAAATGGCTCACCTGAAACAATTTTTTGCCCTACCTCTGGTAATTCTAAAAATATAATATCACCCAATTGGCTTTGAGCAAAATCTGTAATACCTATGGTCACTTGCCCATCTTCTTTCTTTACCCATTCATGTTCTTTTGTATATAGTAATTTTTCTGGTATAGTCAATTAATTATCCTTTATTTTTCTTTGATTCAAAAGAGAAACTCTCTAGAAAACTTGTGTCAAATTTTCCAGAATTAAAATTTTTGTCTTCCATTATTTTTTGATGATATGGTATCGTTGTTTTTACACCTTCAATAATTGTTTCTTCAAGAGCTCTTTGCATTCTATTTATTGCTCGTTTTCTATTTTTTGCATGAACTATTAATTTACCAATCATAGAATCATAATGAGTTGGGATTTCATAGCCACTGTAAGCATGAGAATCTACTCTAACACCTTTTCCCCCAGGCATGTGAAAATTATTAATTTTACCAGGAGATGGCCTGAAGTTTTTTTCTGGATCTTCTGCATTTATTCTGCACTCAATAGAATGACCACGAAGCTTATAATCTGAATTATAAGATGGACAATCTTCACCACTATGAACACGAATTTGTTGTTTAATAAGATCCACACCAGTTACCATCTCAGTTACTGGGTGTTCAACCTGTATTCGAGTATTCATTTCCATAAAATAAAAATTCTGATTCTTATCTAATAAAAACTCAATAGTTCCAACACCGACATAATTAATGGATTTGGCTCCAGCAATTGCAGCTTTACCCATTTTAAGTCTTAATTTGTCATCCACAGCTGGAGAGGGTGACTCTTCAATTAGTTTTTGATGTCTTCTTTGAATTGAGCAGTCTCTTTCTCCAAATTGAATTACATTTCCTGCTTTATCTGCTAATATTTGAATTTCTATATGTCTTGGTTCTTCAATAAACTTTTCAATATATAAGTCACCATTCCCGAAACCATTCAAAGCTTCTTGGTAAGCGACTTCATAAAGATCATTTACCTCTTCTTTTTTTGTTACAAAACGCATCCCACGGCCGCCGCCACCTGCTGTTGCTTTTAGCATAATAGGATACCCCATTTTTTCAGCTATTTTTTTTGCTTCATCCGGTCCAGATAAAATACCCTCACCGCCTGGAATAACTGGAACGCCGGCTGACTTCATTGTGTTTTTTGCAGTCGCTTTATCTCCCATTGATTTTATCATCTCTGGCCCTGGACCAATAAAGCTAAAACCATTTTCTGAACAAATCTTTGAAAATTCAGCTGATTCTGATAAGAAACCATATCCAGGGTGAATAGCGTCAGAATTTGTAATTTCCCCAGCCGCTATTATTCTTGGTATATTTAAATAGCTTTCTGAACTGGCAGGTGGACCAATGCAAACAGCCTCATCTGCAAATTTAACGTGTAAGGAAAACTCATCAGCAGTGGAATAAATTGCAACAGTTTTAATACCCAGTTCGTGACATGCTCTCATAATTCGCAGAGCGATTTCACCACGATTGGCAATGAGAATTTTTTTAAACATTATAAATTAAATTTACTCTACAATAAATAATGGCTGATTAAACTCGACAGGATCAGAATTACTAACGAGAACTTTTTTAATTGTGCCCTCAAATTCAGATTCAATTTCATTCATAATTTTCATTGATTCAATAATACATAGAACTTGACCTACTTTAACCTTATCTCCTTCTGATACGAAAGGTGGCTTTTCAGGTGCTTGAGAGCTGTAAAAAACACCTGGCATTGGAGAGAGTATTTTTTCACCAGAATCAATTTTTTCAGTATCATCTTCGTGCCTCATGTTATTTGAAATTTTGTCATTTTGAATTATAGTTTCCGGCGTTGCTGAAACAGAATTCGATAATATGCTAGAAGCATTTTTTACAACGCGAATTTTTCTCCCCCAAAATGTAATCTCAATTTCATTCACATTTGAATTTTCTAATATATTTATTACCTCTTTAACTTTATCTTGCCACATTTTTTTCCTAACCTTTAATTATCTTTTGCTCTTTCAACATAATCACCACTTCTGGTATCAATTTTTATTCGATCATCTTCATTTATAAATAACGGAACGTTAAGCTCATAACCAGTTTCAACTGTAGCTGGCTTATTAGCCCCGGTAGCGGTATTGCCCTTAAACCCAGGTTCAGTTTTTGTTACAGTTAGAATCACATGCGCTGGAATTCTAACGTCAAGTATCTCATCGTCGTCAAAAAGAATATCTACATTCATACCTGCAATTAAGTAGTTTTTATCATCTGATATTATATCCATATTTACCATCAATTGTTCATAGGATTCATTATCCATAAAAACAAAATTTTCTCCATCAAGATAAAGAAATTGCATTTCTTTTGCTTCTACTCTAATAAACTCAATTTTCGACCCTGAATTAAATGTGTGATCAATAATCTTCCCACTTTGAATGTCCTTTAACTTTGTTCTTACAAATGCTCCACCTTTTCCAGGTTTAACATGCTGAAACTCAATTACCTTCATTCTTTTAGATTTAAAAATAATTACTGCATTATTGCGAATATCTGCTGTTGTTGCCACAAAAACCTCTTAATTGTTTAATGATATTACAGTTAAATATAAGTTTTCTTAACTACTCTTCAAATGGAGGCTTAATAATAATGCATATGATCTATTTATTAAGAAAAAACTTTTCAATCATATCCATTGCTTTGCTTTTATCACTTTCAATGTCAATATGGGACACCTCAAATTTTGCATATTTTATTAAATCAGCTTTTTCTAAAAATTGTACCAATTCATTAAAGTTATTTTCACTCAAAGAAAAAATATTTTTATTTTGTTTGATTTCTTCTGTCGTCATTTCAAGAACATTTAAGTAATGTACGTTTTCAATGAATTCACGAATAATATGGGACAACTCAACGTATATCTCTTTTGTAAACCCAGTGGTTTTTATAGAACTAATTCTGTCTTTTGCAATTTCAAAAGGATTTTTTTGAATACTATTTGAATTTTTACGATGTTTTTTGACTAGTCTCCTTCGCCAAACAATAAAGACCATATATATTAAGATTAGTATAATTATAACTTTGACAATTATCGCATAGGGAATAACTCTAGAAACTTTAATTGGCGATTTTATTGGCCTGACTTTCACAGAATCGCCCGAAACGATTACAGATTTAATATGAATTAATAATTTTTCTGCTTCAATTTGATAACCTTTATTATTATGTTTTTTTAAAACTTTTACATAATAAGAAGGGGTATAAAACTTTCCAGTTTCCCAAAACGCAATTCTAAAACTTCTCCCTATGATAGTATTATCTTCTATAATACTACGTTGAGAGATAATAGAAATAGTATCATTTTCAACAATTAATTCAGGGAATTCTAATTGATTATCTTCATTTAGGTTTTGTATTTTGATATTCCACTGAATTTGATCTCCAATACTAGCGACAGTGGTATCAATTTTTGAGACTACTTTTAGTGATTGCGCATTTGAGAACGAAAGAGCGATAAGAAGGGAAAAGATTAATTTAAATTTCTGTTTTATTTTTTACCTCTTTTTTTAAAAAATCTCATTAGCGGCTCAACATAATCTTCAGATGTGGAAATAGGAATAATATCTAGTCCCATCTTTTGCGTGGATTTATAAAATTCATTAGTTTTTTTAGTGTTTAAATCATTCATTTGTTTTAAATAATGATCATTAGATGTATCAATCCAAAATTTTACGCCAGTCTCAGCATCTTCAGCTTTAAGCATACCAATATTGGGGAAATTTTGTTCATAAGGATCAAAAATATTTATGCCAACTAAATCATGTTTGCGAGCTGTTATTTTCAAAGAATCTAAAAACCCTTCATCAAGAAAATCAGATAATAAGAATACCACAGCCTTTCTTTTTGTTACTTTCATTAAAAATTCCAAAGCATTATTTATCGAAGTTCCTTTAAAGTCTGGCTTCGTGTATAAAAGTTCTCTTACCACTCTCAAGACATGTGATTTCCCTTTTTTTGGAGGGATATATTTGACTATATCATTTGAAAATAATATTAGACCGACCTTGTCATTGTTCTTTATAGCAGAAAACCCAAGAACGCTAGCGATTTCAGCACTAATACCTTTTTTTTGATAATTTTTTGACCCGAAAGAACCAGAAGAAGATATATCGACTAACAAAAGAACCGTTAACTCCCTCTCTTCTTCAAAAACTTTGATAAATGGACTACCAGATCTAGCAGTAACATTCCAATCTATAAGTCTTACATCGTCACCAGGTTGGTATTCTCTTACTTCAGAAAATGTCATTCCGCGGCCTTTAAAAGAAGAGTGATATTCTCCGCCAAAAAAGCTATCTACTAAACCACGCGTCCGAATCTCAATCCGTTTTACTTTTCTAAGTATTTCACGCGGCAACATAGATATTAAGGCACTTCAATTTTTTCAAAGAGCCTTGATATAACTTGGTCAGTAGATAATTCTTCAGCCTCAGCCTCATAAGTTAATATTACTCTATGCCGCAATATATCAGCACCTATGTATCTAATATCTTCAGGCGTCACATAACCCCTGCCATCAGTAAATGCTCTAGCCTTTGCAGCTCTAACTATATTAATGGTTGCCCTAGGCGATGCACCTACATCAATTATCCCATCAAGATCTTTAAGATTATATTTTAGTGGGTCTCTGGTTGCGAAGATTAAATTTAATATATAATCTTCTACTTTCTCATCAACATAAATATCTGCTATTATATTCTGTGCTTCAATTATTTTTTCAGGTTTAACAATTGAATTTTCTTCTTCGTTTTTTGTGGATTGAGTATTTAACCTCATTAGTTTTTTTTCAGAATCAATATCTGGATAATTAACAATTAGCTTAAACATAAAACGATCTACCTGAGCCTCTGGTAATGGATAAGTACCTTCTTGCTCAAGAGGGTTTTGAGTTGCTAA
>JABGWJ010000146.1 GCA_018645565.1 bacterium
AAGAATATATAATGATAGCAAAATTATTAAAGAATAATAACCACGTTTTAAAGTTTTAAACTTTTGCCACCTTCTACTTAAAATGGAAGTATTTTTCATTCTATTTCCATTCCTTACTTAAAGCGTATCCTAGGATCAACAGTTGCTAGAACAAGATCGGAAATTATATTGCCTAAAAGTCTAATTAAAACAACTATGACTAAGAAGCCCAACGTAACAGGATAATCTCTCGATAAAATAGCTTCATACGCCATTCTTCCAAACCCATCGATGTTAAACATACGTTCAATAAAATAAGAACCTGCAATGACTACACCTAAAAGATGTCCTATTCCGGAAGCAATAGGAATTAGACTGTTGCGCATGGCATGGTACCAAATAACACGATTTTCTTTTAGACCTTTTGCAAATGCAGTTCTAACGTAATCTTGACTTAAATTTTCAAGAAGACTATTTTTCATTAGGACCGTTAATGTTGCGAAGCTGCCAATAGACCAAGCAATAATAGGTAAAATCATATGATGTATTTGATCAAAAACTTTTTGTATCGGTGATAATGTATCCCAAATCTCTGATGGGCTCCTAAAGCCACCCAAGGGAAAAACGTCAAAAAAACTACCGCCTCCAAACAATACTAATAAGACACCACCCAATGCCCAACCTGGAATAGAATAAGCCATAAAAATTAGGACACTTGAACCAAAGTCAAAAGCAGAGCCGTGATTCAAAGCTTTCTTGATCCCTAAGGGTATACAAATTAAATATGAAAGAAATATACCCGTTAAACCAAAAAATAAAGAGATCTTAAAACGAGGTTTCATAACTTCAGTAACAGGCTTTAGATAAGTATAAGATTTGCCAAGGTTTCCTGTTAGGATGCCAGAATATTCTTGCTGGAAAACGACAGCATCTAATGATCCATCTTCGTTTAAATTCTCAATTTTTGAAAACCAATTTTCACTTTTCTCACCACTTTTTTCATAAACAATAAGATCATTATTATTAGAAATAGATACATCAACTTCCCATATAGCACCATCGACTTTACCAACTCTCTTTTCAACAGAGTTTATACCTTTAAGTATCGAAAAATCCCTATGTTTAATTTCTCTAGGCCAAACACCCAACCAACTAAGGTATCTTTGATAGATTGGCTTGTCAAAACCGTAGAACCGTTCTAGCTCTTTCAAAGCTTTAGGAGGTAATGACACCCCTCCTATGGCGCTTGAAGACGCTCCTCCTCCTCCTTCGCCAACAACACTGCCGCCCATTTGGAGTTCTAACATCATCTGCTCTATTGGTCCACCTGGGGCCATTTGTAGAATGGTAAAGACTAAAATAGTTGAACCCAAAAAAGTAGGAATCATTAAAAGAATTCTTCTTAAAAAATAGTTTACCATATTCTATTTGAAAATCAATCTAAGAATTTTTTGCTAAATAATCGGGCCAGTATTTCATATCAATGGGTTTTAAAGGCAATGACTTTCCGTTTTCTATAGATTGCTTCAATTCAGTATCTTTATCTTTGTCATACCACCAGTAGTATAAGGCGTCCCAATATTCCCCTACATACCGCGAAAACATCCAATCAGGATAGCCAAACTTGTCCCACCACATCATTCTTGAATAGTTTCTTGAAATACTAAATGCAATAGGATGAACATCACTGAAAATTCCATCAACTTCTCTAATAATTTCTACTCTCCTCTTTTGATCAAAGCATATATCATATTCATCTAACAGATTATCAACTCGATCACTCTTAAAACCCCATACATTATTATTATCATTTTGGTCAGCCAATGTAGATCTCAAACTTCCTTCTGGGTTTGGATAAATAAGACCAGAATATGCAAGAAGACAAACGTTAAAGTTTCTAGCATTCACGTTTTTTATCATAGTATTATAATCCATAAACTTTATTTGCATATCTATACCGTATTCTTTGAGCATTTGTTGAACAGGAGTCACCATGTATGCACTCGTTTTTTGAATTACAATCTCAAAAGATAATATTTTTCCTGTTTCAGAATGAACAAGCCAGCCGTTCGTGTTTCTTTCTATGTATCCAGCCTCTTTTAAAAGTTTCTTTGCTTCTGTGGGGTTATACTCGAAAGGATTATTATCCTTGTTTTCATAAACAGATCCCGAATAAAGTGAATTCATCATACCATACTCGTTGTAATACATTTCTTTATTCATTTTTTGACGATCATACAAATAACAAAAAGCATATCTTATTCTTTTATCATTAAATGGCCATTGGCGCATATTAAAATAATAGCCTGAAGTGCCAGCAGGTTTTTCTGAGTAAACTCTTTGCTTTTTAATCCAACCTTTTTTTGTGGCTTTAAAATCTGTTTCTTCAACCCAACGTCTAGATCTCTGAACATTATATATATCCTGTTCCCCTTTTTTGAATTTTTCAAATTGTAGCGCATCGTTATCTTTAACTACGGAGACCTTAATCTTATCAAAGTTATATTTATATTTATTAAATGGACTATCCGCATTCCAATAATCAGACCTTCTTTCGAGAGTATATGACTCCTGGTTTTTAATATTTTTGTCCTCAAGAATGTAAGGACCTGTTCCTGGAATAACGGAGAAAGCATACTCTTCTAAAAAAGCAGTTCCGTCTAAGTCTTTTAATATATGATTTGGGTGAAGAACCATTGTTGAAAAATATAAAAAATTTCTCCAATTAACCGATTTCGCCTTTACAGAAACAATATATTTTGATTTAGCAATTGGTCTCTCAAATTTTCCATACGTTATTTGTTCTGCAGGCGAAAGAATTGTTTCATCCATCCTAAGGTCCCATGTTGCGATTACATCAGCTGAGGTTACTGGCATACCATCCCACCATCTTGCATCAGGATTTATTCTAAATTCAAAAGTTGTCTTATCTTTTGATATTTTCCAATGAGAAGCCAATCTAGGCGCAAACTCTAAAGTCGCGGGGTGTTGACCCAGTAGACCTTCATAACATAAACTCATAATGGTTCTATTATTAAGGACTTGAGATGAATTTTGGCCTAAGACTCTCATTGTTCTTGGAAACAAAGAATGGATATAATTTAGATTGCCACCTTTAACAGCTTTCGGATCACCAAAAAATGTTTTATCAACTTTTTCACTCCATTCATAAGTATCAAAACCAAGACCATTTGAAATTTTTTCAAATCCATAACCACCATCTTCAGCACTGGTTTGAAAATCTTTGTTTGAAATGGTTTTTTTCTTTTGGCTTAGATTAGAATCTTTTTTTGAATCACCACCACAAGAAAAGAGCACAATTAAAAATAGTGTAAGGATATAATTTTTCATATTTTGATTTGTTTATACTTTTTTTGTTTAATTAACGAGTAGAATGTAATAATTGATTTGATAAATGAATATTTAAAATGATTTATTTTATAATATTTTTATTTTGAGACATTACCTTTTTTATCCGTTTTAATCAAAATAGAATCAAACGATAAATTTGATATAGTCGAAGTACCTGAAATTATATACCCTCCCTTTGCTAGTTCCTTTACAGACTTACCAATATCAACTCCAATACCACCAACAGTCTTTTTCCATTTTTCAGTTCCTAGTTGGTTGGTTTTAAGTAATAGGATATCGCTTTTACCTTTTCCATAGCTAGTAGTTTCGCCCGTAATTATAAAGCCTCCATCCTTAGACTCGCTTACTGCATTTGCAATATCGTCTTCCTTACCGCCGTATAAGTTCATCCATAATTTTTGTCCTAAAGAATCAAGTTTTATCATTACAACATCTTTCATTCCTTTACTAAAAAATGACGCACTTGATCCAACCGCTACAAAACCGTTATCCTTAGTTCTAGTTATATTATTAAAAGCATCCTCGCCTTTATCACCATAAGTTTTTTCCCACCTCCGAAAACCGTCTCTATTAATAGATAATAACCATCCTTGACTATCTCCATTATTGAATGATCTTGTTCCTCCTGCTAAAACATATCCTTTTAAGGAATCAACAGCTATTGATTTAAAATAATCTAATCCTTTACCTCCAAAAAGTCTATGCCACTGCTTGATTCCATCAGAATTGAACTTAACAATCATGCCGTCGCTTCCGCCTTTACCATATGACTTTGTTTGCGATGCAACGACAAAACCACCGTCATCAGAATTAACAACTTCATAAGCGACATCTTCTGCAAGACCTCCAAAAGTTGTATTCCATATCATATTTCCATTTGAATCAAGTTTTAACAGATATATATCACTTTGTCCGTTACCGAAAGAAAAGGTTTCACCTGCAATTACATAGCCACCATTAATACATTCAATGACACCCCAACCATAATCATCTAACTTTCCACCATATACACGACTCCATTCTCTTGCTCCCGTAAAATCTGTTTTAATAATCCAAACATCATTTTTACCATTACCGTAGGCATTTGTATATCCTACAGAAATATAACCGCCATCGGATGTAACTATAGAATGATTCCCACCATCAGCACCTCTACCTCCATAGCTATTTTCCCGTTTTTTATCACCATTTTTGTTCAATAAGGCAATCCATGCA
>JABGWJ010000147.1 GCA_018645565.1 bacterium
TGCAATTCCTACAACTGGGACATCTTCATTTGCTAATAATGCAATAAGTTGCTCGTCTGTCATTTCAGTTAAAAACTCAAAAGGCTTAATAGGTCCCTCGTCTTCATCACTATCATTTTCATCAGAAAATTGTTCGCTCAGAAACCCAAAATAAAATTCTTCCATAACTCGTCTTTTTAGAGTAAAAGAAACATTCCCCATTTCGCGAATAGTTGCTCGTATTTTTCTAACTTCTGTGCGAGACAAACCTTTAATAAGAGACATAGCAAGACTCTCACCAAGCACTGAAAAAAGAATTGCAACTTTATGAAGCCCTGATAGGCGATTATAATCTGTAATCATATCTTACCTCTAATCCTTACTTTTCTTTCTCTTCAGAATCACTACCGTCTGCTGGGTCTTCAGCAGCTTCTTGCTCAGGCTCTGCTGGCGGTGTAGGCTCTGGCTGCTCTAACCATTCCTTAACAATAGTTGTCGTTCTATCTGGCTGACCAACACTCATAGATACAACTGATTTCCGAATGTCATTTATTTCGCTACGAACAACATCAGGATCATCATCACTTGACGGTAAAGAACTTTCTTGTGGGCGAGTACTTTCATCAGCTTGAGTTGCTTGCTGGGGTTCTGGTTCAAGTACTACAGCTGCAGGTTCTTTTGCCTCTACTACTGGTTCTTCAACTTTTTTAGTTTCAACAGGTTTCTTTTCTTTTGGAGATTCTCTTTTTCTTCTTCTAGGTTTACGAGGAGGCGGAGGCATCATCCAAGGAGGAACAGGGGCTTGCCTGTTATTATTTTTTAATAAAACAAAGATTAATGCAATTATTAAGAAAAAGACTATGGCCCCTAAAGCAATTAAAATAATAAACGTATTTCCGCTCTCTTTTTCCATATTTTGATGAAGCTGATCAAGCTCTTCTTGGACGTTATCAAGCTCACGAATCTTATCAGAAATTTCTTTTTCTCTTTCTTCTTTTTGCTTTTCTCTTTCATCCATCTCTAATTGAATCTTACGCTTTGCTATAACCTCCTCATCTTTTGATTTCGTTGTTACCGCTACTTGAAGCGATTTGGCTAGGTCATCTAATTCACTACTAAGACTAACATACCTTAGAGAATCAATCCGTTCTTGCTTACTGATTGTTTTTAAGCTATCTCTTCTTTCAGAAGACTTTAACATGGATTTAAGAGCCATAATCTCATCATTCAATTTTTTTAACTTTAAAGAATCTCTTAAAAGCATATCTTGTTTTTCTTGATTATAAGCTCTGTTTTTAGCTTGTTGTTCTAATTGAGATATTTGTCCTTCGAAAAATTTTCTATCATCTTCTCGCCTAGCAGTTTCTTCATCTCTGTATCTAGTTAGCTCATCTTTCCATGTTGCATCTTGCGTGTTTTCTTCATACTCTCTTTTTTGCTCCAACAATTCAATTTTTTCAGCAATGTTTTTCAACATAATCTGTTCGGCAGAACGCTGATCTCTCTTTTCTCTAAAGCTTGCTGTCATGATAGTAAGTTTATCACCTCTGTTTCTATCAAATTTTGCGGCAGCCATTGTCAATTGACGAATATTTTCAATTAGTTCTGGTGCAGCACCTTCTTGCAAAATTAAACTTATATACATTTTTTTAATTTCTGCTCTTGAAGGACGAGTTCTAGACAAAACTTTATCAACTCTCGGTTTGCTAGGGTCACTATCAACACTAGAAACCTGAAGAGGTTTTTTAGTTTCAGCAGACATCACAGGTGGTTTCGGCTCTTGAGCTTTTTTATTACTTTTATTTGAATTAGTAAAATCCATCTCAAACCCTGGGATAGGCAATCCTACAGAATAACTAGAAGTTTCAGATGTTTCTTCTGATTCTATAGATTGTTGAATACTAGATAATGACTTCTCAGTTTCTGTTTCTTCACTTAAGTTTTTAACTATTGAACGGCTTGATTCTCTTTCTGCCAGTACTGTAATCTGTTCTTCGACTTCATCGCTTATTTCTAAATCTATATCAACATTAATGACATATTTATTATTATCTATAATTTTAGATAGAGCATCTTTAACTCTCTCTCTAATATTATTTTCAACCATTAGTTTCTGTGCTAAATAGCCAGAACCTTGCCCGACTAAAAGACCAGCTAGCATAAATACTGCTAACTTCTTCTTGAGATTTAAAACTGTTTTTATCATGAAATACTCCTCGGTATGTATTTATTCATCATAACTAGTTGCTGACCGCCCCTTACCATGATGCGGCGGATTTAAAAAAGTAATTTGAATTCTTCTATTTTTAGATTTCATTTTTTCATTTTTATTAAGGCCCAAAACCGTAGGCATTTCTTTACCATCTTTAGTTAAAACGGCCTCTTTCCAAGTCAGGGTTAACGGGTTCCACATCGGATTTTGTTTTTTTACACTATCCAGTCCATGAGGAGCCCAAGGTCCGTATCCCGCGGCTAATAACCTTGGAGCGGGTATACCTTTATCTATCATATATCTTACAACACTCGCACCTCTTGCTGCAGAAAGTTCCCAGTTAGTTGCAAAGGTTTTTCTCCATTTTTTAGGCATTCTATCAGAATCCGAATGCCCAGCGACCTCTACCTGGAATGGACTATTTTGGATTTTAGGTATTATTTCTTCATCTAAAAGTCCTTTTAACTCCTCTTTCATTGATGCCTTACCAATCGGGAAAGCGTAATCACCTTTAATATTCACTATTAGCCCTTTTGAACTAGTTTGAATATCAATGGGAGGATCTCCTTTAGGGCTTTCTTTTTTCATTTCTTCAATGGTTTCTTCCATTTCTTTTTTCATGGCAGCTAAATTTTTAATTGGCTCAAACTCTCCTTCGAGTTCAGCTTTTCCAGAAGATTTGATTTTACTACCAAGAGATTTGCCCTCAGAATTAGACATCTCTTGTAATTTTACAGGATCCATTGTTGAAATAGCAGCTAATAATACAAAAAAAGCAAACAATAGAGTCATCATGTCTGCAAAAGTCCCAAACCATCCAGGAAGCCCCTCTTCAACAGAGTCCGCCCCGGCTGCGAAACCTTTATTATAACCTTTTTTGAATTCTGCTCCAGCCATAAGAAAACCTTAGCCTTCTGATTTCCACTCTCCAGGAGGAATGAAAGAGTTTAATTTTTCTCGCACGATTAGTGGGTGCTTTTTTTGATGTATCAACCGAGCAGCCTCTACTAAAAGCGCTGCTGACATAGATGTTTGAGTGGTTTTATTACCCATTTTATCTGCCATTGGAAGGAAAAACAAGTTGGCAAATACAGCTCCATAAAGAGTCGTAATGAGCGCTGCCGCCATACCACCACCAAGGTTATCTGCTCCACCTTCTCCACCAAAACCAGCTAACATAAGTACTAAACCAATTAGAGTTCCTACCATACCCCAAGCAGGAGCAAGGTCTCCCATAGATTTTAACATAGACTTCTGAACATTTTCTCTTTTCTCTCTATATTCGATTCTGGTTTCCATGATTTCTGTGATTTCATCTAAAGAGTAGCCATCAACAACCATTTGGACACCATCTTTAAAAAAATAATTCTTAATACTATCAACTGATTTTTCAAGATCAGCTGCTCCCTTTCGACCCACATCTGCAACTTCAACCGCCTCGTCAACTAATCCACCCATTTTATCATCTGCTGGCTTAAGCACTGCTCCGATAGCTTTTCCTAGAGCAACCACATGTGGCATAGGGAAAGCAACAAAAATAGAAGCTATCATACCTCCAAATACAATTCCAAAACTAGGTGCTGATAGAAAATTACCAAAACCCCCTGCTGATCCTTCAACAAATAGAGCATAAGCAATACTACCAATCATAGCAGCTAAACCGAGTACAACACCTATAATTAATGCAATATCCATAAATTACTCCTCAAATAAATTAGCATCTTTGAGACGGTTCTCATGAAGCGCCTTCAGAATATTTCTTACATCATCATATTCGGGATCTAACCTAAGGGCTAAATTCCAATTAATTGTGGCTCTTTGAACATCACCTAGTTTGTAATATATAGAACCACGCCTAGCGTAAGCTAGAGCTAAATCAGGTTTCAGTTCCAATGATAAATCAACTTCTTTCAATGCTTCACGAAAATCACCAGCATAAAAGAAGCGAAGACTTCGTGAAAGATGTCTCATTGATTCATTCATATTTTTTTCTTGTACATTTTTGCCAAGTTTTAATTGTTTCAATGAGTCAACAAGAAACTGTGACTCCTGCTCTAATGCGGAGAGTTGAACCATTAAGTTTCGCATTTCATTATTCATCATCAGCATTGAATCCCTTAGAGACATAACTGTGAAATCTGCCATAGCAATAGTTGAATCCATGTATGCAGGCACAGTACCATCATTAGAAAATGCCAAGTTTGCTGTTGATAGAGGCTGGTTTGATGGCCCACTAGCTGAAGACCTCGAACTACCTCCTATTCTAGGGACCGCCATATCAAAACCAATTGTGAAAGCAGGGTGCCCTGTCCAGTATCGCGTTTTCCAACTTGGTAAACGCTCTATGTGGGTGAACCCAAGGTTCAGGCGGTAATCCGAGGTAAGGGGGATGCGGAGTCCCACATTGACACCTGTTCCATCGAATTCACCCACAATATCCATTCCACCATTTCTACCGAAGTAGGGTGTTTTCAATAAGAATCCAACAAAGACACCCGCATTTGCCGTTTGTGTTGAATCACTTATTACTTTGACACTATCCATTGGACCAAGGCCTCCTGTACCGAAGCCCATGAAAGTGCTCATTTTATAATCACCTAAGTCTTTTTCACTAGCTAAAACGAGAAAAAAAGACAATAGATCAGTATTTAAACTTAAAACTTGTTCGTCATCTTGGTTGTTTTGAAAAACAATATCTTGCAATCCAGCAGATAGAGAAATATCATTGTAAACAAAAACTCTTTGTTGAAAATGAAACCCAAATTCTACTTGTGGAGAATATTGAGATTCTGAAATCAGGTCTAACGAAGTAGTGTCACCTCCTTGTACAGCTGAAAAACCAGCTGAAAAACCCTTGCCAAATTCCATGTCAAAATAAACACCTTTTGCGGTATTTATTGGATCAAAATTATGCAACTCAACACCAAAACCCGTTCTAAATATATACGGAGCTTTTTGAATACTTGATGTTGGAATTCGCATCATAAGGCCTGGTCGAGTATATGCAACCCTGGCAGATGCGAAAATCATACTCACAGCAATAACAAAAAAGATTATGATGTTTTTAGTATTTCTCATTATATGTTTTGAATTTCTTCTTCAGCGAAGATTTTAAATTCACTATTAGGAAATAATTCAACTAGCTCTTGAAACGCTTTCTGCGCTTGCATCACCATGCCAATGTTTCTAAAAATTATACCTTTTTTAAATAAAATTAAATCTGAATACTCATCATTATTAGCTAATGACAATCTATCTAAATGATTAAGAGCTTGTTTATATCTTCCTATGCTTTCATACGAATCAGCTAATAGAAATAAAGCTTTACTAGCGTTTTTATTACTATCATCATTTACAGGCAGTACGCTAAGGCTATTAATGCAATCGTAGTATTTTTCATTATTATAATGAATGACGCCTTCAGTGAAAATATCAAAATCAAACCTTTGCAAAACCGATCTTTTATTTAAAATATCTTTTGAATGCGCAACAACTTCAGTCATTTCTAAATTTTTTGAGATATTCTCATAAGGAAGCGACGATTCTTTTTGCGGTTTTTCTAAATTAACATCAATAAGGCTTGCATCTAAAATTTCGGCGTTCAACCTTTTTTTGAGTCCAGTAATTTGATTTCTCAAATTAGAATTTTCGATTTCTAGCATGTCTAGTTTCGATTCAAAATCTTTTTCAATATCTGTAACCTGAGATGTGATTCTATCTAGGGATGAAATCATATCAGACGTTGTCGCCATGTAAACAGAACTAGATTCTATTGTTTTGACAATATTATTTGATTTTAGTTTAGGTGTTGGAGAAGACAAGTCAGGTAATGCTATGCCCTTGTTTTCTGATTTGATAACAACGCCCATATCTAAGAAGAATGTATCGCCAGCGTCATTTTGACAAACCGCCATAGACATTAAGAAAAATAATATTATGTAAAAGTATTTAAACATATTTGGAATGTTTTTATTGATATTCTTCCCAATCAATAACGTAGGAATATCCTATGAATGATCCAAAATCTTGTGGAACATATAATTCAAATTTCCCGAGAGCACCTGGAAGTAAACTCGCATCAGAAACAATACCGCTGTCAAAAGTATTATACGAACCTTGAATGAAAGTAGTGAGCGTCCGTGTTTCACCGCTCCAATTTTTTCTAAAAACAAAATCCATTTTAACAAAATCAGCTCTTCTTCCACCGATGTTTTTAATTTCACCATTAAAAACAATATTACCTTGGCTGTCTTTCTTTTCAGTAATGTTTCCCATGAGGACACAGTTAGCTGAAAATTTTTGGCCAGCATCCCTATTTGACATACTTGATGAAGTATACTTTGGAACTGTTAATTTTGGCATGGGTGGCGGCGCATAACTTTCTCTAATTTGCTCCGGAACATATTCTTGCTGATCTTCAGTAATCACATTATCTACAATACGGACAACCTCATCACGCTTTATAATAAGATAACCTACTAAAGTTTCAACTTTTAAGGATTTATCGTCTTGATAAACAATTTTACCAAAAACAGTACTACCATTTTTTAAAATTATTTCTTTAGAATAAATAGTTAACGGATTAATCCACATTTTACTTAGAGCTTTAAGGTCATCCATCTCCCTACTAAGGTGTTTGAATTCAGCTGTTAATTTTTTAATCTCAAAATTAAGTTCATTTAGAATAAAATCGTTTGAAGCTCCGCCAGAAGATTCAGCGGTTTGCGGAATTGGCGAACTTTCGGCAACTGGATTTACGGATGTTGCTACTGAAGCTGGTGTTAATGATGAAACAGTTTTTTCAGCAAGAGCAATGGATGAAGCCCCAATTTTTACTTCTAAATTGTCATCATCTTCCGTTACATTAATAGATTGTTCGTGGATAACTTTCTTATCCTGAAAAACCTGAAGTGTATATTCCCCTTCAGGAACATTACTTAATTTAAACGCACCATCTTTTTTAGTCCGCGCATCCTTTTTTGTGCCTGCTAATTCGACTTTTACTTTTCCATCAGCACCTATTACCGTGCCTTTTAAGTCGTACTTTGCAGCTAAAGACACAGAATGCCCTAAAAGCAATAGAACGTACAGCGAGCTTACAACTCGCCTTATAAAGCTCAATTGTGATCTCATATCTTACCTCGGATATTTTAAGTCACTTTGCATCTTACAATACAGAGTGGGAGCAATCTTACTTAATAATCAATCACGTGTCAAGAAATTATTAATTACTATAAATATTTATGTATAATCGACGAGGAAGCCACAGCATTATTTCCAAAATGAATCAAGTTTTTGTTTTCGCATTTTCGCTTTTTCATACTTTTTTTCAACCTCGCTCTTAATATTTTCACTTAATTCCAAAGATAAAGATTTTTCGTAAGATTCAAGAATTAAATCAAATTCAGTATCGCCTAGTTTTGTATATGAAATAGCCATCCAGTAAAAAGGCTCTCCATTATTTGGGAAAAAATTTGAAGCTTTTGAAAACTTTTCAATAGCATCCCAAATGCCATTTTTATTCCCTTTTTTTATCAATAACTGTCCCTCAGCAATTAACAAACTGTATTTAGAGAATTTATTTTCACTATTTAAAGAAGCAGCTTTTTTAAAATGATCAATAGCTAAAGACAACTCCCCTTTAATAAGATAGTTTTTACCCATATTATTATTAGCTGCCGTTAAAGCATCCATAATGTTTTGATTGTTTTTGTTATTAAGTATTAATGAATCTTGAATCGCTAAAAGTGAACCGGGGTCATCAATACTCATTTTTTTATAATTTATTCCTGAACAATTAAATAAATGAATCCCCGCGATCATTAATAGAATAGGTTTAAACTGTTTTGCTTTTACCATGTTACCTCAACCAAATATATGTTATTGCTGCATTTTTCCTACCAAAATCATTATCAAGTGGCTGGTTGCAATCGCTCCTCATATTAACGGCATCCTTATTAAACATATCATAGTCTTCACCATATATTACTTTGTTAAACCGACCCTCTTGATCATTACACCATGCCCTCACAATATTTCGTAATTTCCCAGAACCATGGCCGGTAATGACTTTTATAGCTTTAACCCTATTTTCAAAAGAACACTGACTAACTGTTGTCTCGAGAATCATCATTGCCTCATCAGGTGATTTTCCGCTGTGACCTATATCTAATACTTTCAAATATTGTTGCTGCATAATGTAAAAATTATAATATTTTCTGGCTAACTATCTATCCAATTTATTTAATTATATTATGAAAAAAATTACCTTAGGTCGGACAAATGAAGATGTGTCTATAATCAGTCTCGGAGCATGGTCACATGGTAAACAAAACACTAGTGGCGGTCATAATGTCGGCTGGTCAAACCAATCTGATTTAGACTCAATAAATGCCTTGAAAAAATCATTTTCATTGGGCTTAAACCATTGGGATACAGCTGATGTTTACGGCGAAGGGCACTCAGAAAAAATTATCGGATCAATGTGGAAAGAAATTTCAAGAGAAAGCATATTTCTTGCTACCAAAGTGGGTTGGGATAAAGGGCCATATAAACAATGGTATGAACCCAGTTATATCAAAGAAAAAGTTGAACAGTCTCTTCAAAACCTTAGAACTGATTATATTGACCTTCTTTATTTACATCACTGCAATTTTGGGAATAATGATGAAATGCTTGAAGGCGCCCTAGAAATAATTAACCAATTTAAAGAAGATGGTAAAATACGTTTTATTGGTTTGTCAGATTGGTCCTCAGCAAGAATTATGAAATTTATTAAATTCGTAGATCCTGACGTAATACAAACTCTTTATAATGTCTTGGATATCGAATATGAGACATCGGGACTAAAAGACTATATCAAAACTAATAATCTAGGAGTGTGTTTTTTTTCACCTATAAAACATGGTATACTTACGGGGAAGTATAATTCAATAACCGATTTTCCAAAAGGTGATTTCAGAAAGTCAATAAAAGAGTTCCAAGATATCGATTTTATAAAAAAGATGCAGATAAATAGAAAAAAAGTAGATGGAAAATTTTCTCATTTTGGAGAAAATGCAATAATGCATGCATTGCTTGGATCAATCTTATTTGATAATCCTACAGGGTGCGCTCTATTAGGTCAAAGAAACGAATCTCAAGCAGCAGCAGCAGGAGAACTAGGTGAAAGAATCACTAAGGAAGAGACCTCTTGGGTTTTTTCATTATATAGGAATTAAAATTTGGATATTTTTTCAAAATTAGAAACCTTCGCCTATCGTAATATTGTTGTTCCTCTTCAAGGAAAAGCAACTTTTGATTTTGTTGAAAATCATTATAAAAAAGGTATGAAAACACTCGATTTCGGTTGTGGAACAGGATCTAATTCAAAACTATTTCACGCTGAGGACTATATTGGAGCTGAAGTAGACATGAGCAGAGTCCAAAGTTCAAGAGAAAAGTATGTTAAATACACTTTTGAAAAAATTCCAATAATACACTCTGCTAAGGAACAACTTCCATGGGAAAAAGATTCTTTTGATCTAATTTTTGTTTCATTGTGCCTTCATCATATTAATGCAAAAACTTGCAAACTTATTTTCAAAGAATTTCATAGAGTTTTAAAGAGTAGCGGTAAAATTATAGGAATAGAACCGGCAGTAATTGAAAAAAAATATTTTAATAACATTTGTATGAATGTATTAGATGCCGGTGATTACATACTTCCAGTAGAAAAATATAAAAATTTATATTCAAGTGAATCTTTTGAAACTAGCCATATAGATATTGTAAAAACTTTTGGTTATAATCTTTGGCAATATAGTTCAAAACCTATTAGCGATGAATCAACCCCCTTTAAAGGCGATATGACAAATTATAGGAAACGCCTGAAACCAATTCATGTTTTAGGTCTGTATGGCAAATGGTTTGTGTTGGTTTTTTTAGTTTTCTTTTTTCTGAAAAATCTAATTAACGTATTCATTAGCACGTAAAGTAAATGTCGCTATTTTAGCTTCAAAAACTTCCTCTTTAGTACTTCTCATTTTATAAGAACCTTTCATTGCTCCAAGCGGCGTTTTGATAGGGCAGAAGCTAGAATATTTAAATGTTCCGTCTGATTTTATGACTGGTTTTAACCCAATTACACCAGGACCGCGGACTTCTTCAACCACCCCGTTTCCATCTTGGATATGCCAATACCTTGATAAAAGCTGAACATCAAAAAGATTGTGATTTTTAATAACAACATCATATGAAAATAAAAAAATCGAATTTTGGGGGAATGAACGATCTCGGATAAAGTTTGAATGTACTTTAATACTAATATTATTGTTTTTTATAGACATAAATTCAAGGGTATTAAATTAAGCTAAGAAAAATTTATTATGACAGAAAACAAAAGCTTATTATCAACTATTTTAGTAATTATAATTGTCGGACTTTGTTTTTTCTGGTTTCGTCAAGCAGGACCTGGTTTAAATGGAACCTCAGATATTTCAGAAAAAGACATTGTGAAGCACATACGCTTCTTGTCAGATGACAAAAGAGCTGGTCGCTACCCAGGAACACGAGGATCTAAAGATGTAATTGCTTACTTAATTAATCAGTTAAAAAGTTATGGTGTTCAGCCTGCTGGCGAAGGTTCTTCTTTTAAACAGACTTTCAGTATTCTAGATAGTGTAAAAATTGGAAGAAATAATTCGTTAAAAATAAATGACCGCCCTTTAAATATTGAAAAAGATTACATCCCCCTTTGGTTTTCAGGTAACTCAAGTGTATCAGCCGAAGTCGTTTTCGCTGGATATGGTATAAATCTAATAACCGATTCTTTAGTTTGGAATGATTATAAAGATCTGAATGTTGACGGTAAATGGGTAATGGTTATGAGACATAGCCCTGAAAGAGAAAATCCACATAGTGTATATGCACCACATTCTGATCTTCATAAAAAAATGATAGAAGCAAGAGATCGAGGTGCCGTTGGTATTATTTTCATATCACAGGTTGAAGATTCAACCTTAATACCATTTAAATACATACCGGGATATTCAAAATCTGGTATACCTGCAATTCAAATAAATAATGAAGTTGCTGATGATATTCTTAACTCTATTGGGAGTTCTAGAAAGATAATACAAGATAAAATGAATAATAATCTCAAACCCGAAAGCTTCAAAATCTCTGACATTAAAATATCAGCTAATGTTGAATTGAAAAATATTTATTCACGAGCAGCAAACGTTATTGGAAAAATTGTAAGCAGGAATCATAAATATCGCGATGAGTATATCGTCATAGGCGCACACTTTGATCACCTAGGATATGGAGGAGCTGGATCCGGCTCACTAAAGCCGGATACTAACGCTATACACAATGGCGCAAATGATAACGCTTCTGGCACAGCTGGGTTACTAGAGCTAGCTCACAAACTCCAAAACAATAGACAATTACTCAAAAGGAGTGTCCTTTTAATTGGGTTTGATGCAGAAGAGAAGGGATTATTAGGGTCTAAATATTTCATTCAAAATCCAACCGTTGAAAAAAGTAATATTGTTACAATGATCAATATGGATATGATAGGTAAAATGAAGGATTCAACAGTTGTCATTGGTGGTGTAGGAACATCGCCAATATTTGAAAAAATATTAGATAGCCTATCTATGGACTCTGGTTTAAAATTCGAATTTGACCAGGCTGGATATGGTCCAAGCGATCATGCTAGTTTTTACTCTGAAGACATTCCAGTTCTGTTCTTTTTTACTGGTGATTATGATAATAATTATCATTTACCAGAAGATGATTGGCAATCCATTAATTTAAAAGGAGAGAGACAAATACTTAGCGTAATTCACAACCTAGTTATTGACATAAGTAGACAAAATCTAAAGCCATCGTTTACTTTGGCTGGGCCAAAAAAACAAAAAACACAAAGAAACAACAATAAAATAAAGTTAGGTATTATACCACATTATGGCGGAACAATTGACGGGTTAAAAATTGATAAAATATATGATCCTAACGGACCTGCTGCTAGAGCCGGGATTAGATCGGGTGATATAATAAAATCTATTGATAAAAAGCCGGTGAAAGATATTTATGAATACATGAAGAGGATAAAAGATTTTAAAAAAGGACAAAGTGTTCCAATAGATATCAAAAGAGATGGAAGAATAATTATGTTAACTATACGGTTTTAGCTTAGGCTACTAATTTCGCTTTAACTGAGCATCTCTAAGAGCATCTAAAGTTCTTCTACCAAGTCTTCCATCTGTTTCTAGATCATAGCCATTCGCGTTTAAAACTTTTTGCAAATCACTAACAGATCTATTATCTAATGGATCAAAGGTTTCAATAACATAGTTTAATCTATTTTCAACATTTGAGTGTAGATAACTTGATCTTTCTCTAATTTTTTCGGTTAGGCCAAGCACTGCCATCACATAATTTTCTGAATGGTTATATGCATAAACAGATTTCCAGATATCTCCTTTTTTTTCATAATTCGTACTCCCAGAATTATAACCATTTTTGATAAGGTAGTTAGCAATACTTCCTAAAACATCAGGCCAATCATGGGGTCTTCTGACACCGTCATTATCGAAGTCTACCGAATATCTGTTGAAACTTGATGGGATAAACTGTCCAAAGCCAAAGGCCCCGGCATACGAGCCCTCAATACTTTGCGGATCGACATTGTCTTGGTAACAATATTCTAGATAGGAAGCCAATTCTTTAGAAGCCCACTTTGCTCTTTTAGGCATCTCATGAATTTGTGTATATAATGAATTAAAAACAGTAAATCCTTTGTAATGCTTACCGTAATTACTCTCGATTCCTGCAATACTTAAAATTATAAATGGGTCTACGCCGTACTTTTTTGAAACTTTTAATATTAAATCTTTATTTTTGCTGTAAAATTTGACACCTGCTACAATACGAGACTCTTTTATAAATAATTTTTTATACTGCTCCCATGATTTTTTTTCGTACGGTCTAGCGAAGCGCTCTGGTATTTTTGCATGTAATTCAATTTTTGGGTTTTTAAATACATTATCTATAAAAGCGACAGGAACTATTTTTTTATTTATTTTTTCTAAGACTAATTGATATGCTAGGTCGGTCGACAATTCCTTTTTTGCAAAAGAAAAACTAATCAAGGAAACTATTAAAAGAGAAATTTTTATCATGTCATATATTACGTAAGCAAGATTTGTCCTGTTATTATAAAATTATCATTAACTTGAGTTTTTACGACTTTACATGCATACGTACATAATCAATGATAAATGATGCTGGAAAAATTGAAGTGTCGATTCCTTCGACACCACCCCAATCACCACCAATGGCTAAATTAATAATTAGAAAAAAAGGATTATCATAAGGCCAGTCATTAAACAGTTCTGATGATTTATAAAAGTTAAAATACAAACTCCCATTTACGTAGCCTTTAATATATGTCTCTCCCCACTCAACAGCATACGTATTAAAGTCATTTTCATTATCATCAAAATCATAAATACCTTGCTGATTAGTACCTCCAACATCACCATGTATATTTGCATTATGTATACTGAAAAAAGCTCTGCTTGAATCATAACCTACATGTTCCATAATATCTATTTCGCCGCAATTAGGCCAACCAATTGAGTCGATTTTCGAATTTAACATCCAAATAGCGGGCCACGTTCCAACTCCCGTTGGAAGTTTTGCTCTAACTTCCCAATAACCATACTGTACTTCAACTTTATTTTTAGTATTAATTCTTCCAGAAGTATAAACTGGGTTATTAGGATCAAAAGGGCTTTCTTTCTTTGCTCTGATATATAACTTTCCATCAATAAGTATGATATTATCTTTACTATCTACATAGCTTTGACTTTCATTATTAAAAGTCCCCTTACTGAATCTTTCTATATTCCAAAATTGTAAATTAAGAGTATCAGCATTGAACTCATCATTCCAAAATAAACTAAACCCTGGAACAGAATTTTCTTCTGATAAACAATTCCCATCATCTATTGTAGCTTGACTATTATAATTGATAGCGCTTGGATCAGTACATCCATAATATGAACAGCTCCCATCGTCTTCCGTTGCTTCCTCATTATAATTCAAAGAATTAACATCCATACAACCGAGAACTTCTACCTCTTCATCCTTTCCATTATTTGTGCAAGAAGTGATAAGTAAAATGAAACTAATTAAAATTATACTTTTGTCCATAATCTAGTATGTGATCGTCAGTGAGAATAGGAAATGCAGGTTCAAAGATAGGGTACGCTTGATTTGTAAAAACCACATTCATATCAATATTAGTAATTTTAATTTTTTCAAACTTATCAGTGTCAATTTTTATAATATTTGAATATTGTTTTTGAAGGGAATCAATTTTAGTAATTAGAATCCTAAAAAATTCATCTTTATTTAAAGTTTTTTTATTCAGTTGGGTTTTAATAATAGATGCAGCAATGTGATCCTTCCATTTTCTTTCTACTTGAGATATGTCAAACATTTTATCTAAACCGTTTTTGTAAGCTTCCTTCGTAATTTCATTATCTCTAAATAAGTCTACAAGCGCATATTTTAATTCATTAGAAAACATTGATGGTATAATGTCTTTATTTCTAAAAACTAGTGGATGCTTTTTAATCATTTTCAAAACGTCAGCAACTGTGAAAAGTTCATTGTCAAAGGTTAAAAGAACATCTTTTTTGATTTCATTCAAATCATCAAATGATACAACATCTGTTTCTTTCGACTCTCTCCAAATACTACCTTGAATCACCGACTCTTTCTTTTCTCTTTCAATTAAAAAAATTTGAGAGAGTTTGTTTGAAAAACTTGAAAAAATATCTGCTTGGAAATTTATGGATTTGTTGCTCATTAAACTTGCTACATATTTTTCATATTTTTTGAGAGCGTATAATTCATGGTACATTTTTCTAGAGTCAAAAAGAGATTGTTCTTTTTCTTTTTCTGTAACTAAAACTTTTGTATTCCATTTTTGTATTTCAAAATACATGTTTTTATTATTGCTAATATGTATAGGGCCAAACAGTTCTCCTTTTTTGGGGTTGGAAAAAAACAACATTCTTTTTATTTCAATTGGCATTTTATCATTAATTGAGATTGTTTTTTGGGATAACCCAACACCGTTTTTTAATAAGTTTTTAATATCAATTACTGTTCGGATACTATTTTGATTAACTCTTTCTTTTTGATTATCATTTATCAAAACAAAAGATACATCATAAGTCCTATTTATCAATTTTGAAGAAACATAAACTTGTTTTGAATCTAATACTACTTTTTCAAAGCCATGGATTTTCAACATCATTTGTCTCATAGCTTGCTCTTTTTGTCCATTAATTAAACTTTCTTGAGCAGATGTATAAGTAAGTCGTTTTTTTTCAAATTCAGTGGATAATATCTTTTCAGCAATTAAAGAATTAAGTGCTATTTTTTTGTGAATGTAATTATTGTTCTTGCAATAGTTAGGGCGAGGAACATATTCACATCTTTTTATAAAATCATTAACTGTGATACTTTTATCACCAATGGTTGCTAAAATATTTAGACTGGGTTCGAATGTGGATTGGCTTTTATCTGAGCAAGATAAAATAAATAAAACCAAGAAAGGTGCCAATAGATACCTTTTCATAACTCAAGTTAAAATAATTTAAATCGCATTGTTAATAGTGAAACATCCCCTAAAACACCTATAGATTGATAACTGTAATCAATAGAAATACTCTTCCTATTTGGTAATGCTTTTTCATAACCTATACCATAAGTTGTTGTTAAAAATGGAAGATCAATTAAACTAAACAACTCCGTTTCATTTTCCTGTTTAATACCGACTCCTTTTACACCGCCTCTTAGGCAGATTGTGTGCCCGCCAATAAATTTATGTTGATATTCTGATCCAAAATTTAGTGATTCACTATTATTGTTTGGGTGAAGTACATCAATAGAAACAATGAGTTGTTGTACTTCGTTTAAAACAGGTTTAAAAGAAGTACCAAGTCTAAAAATCAAAGGGAGCTCCCAATATTCTGTCCGAAATTGGCCAATAACATTTTCATAATTTCCATTTTCGTTTTCTAAAATATCAATTGGATTTATTAAATCAATACCGTCATAACGCATTTTTGATCCGTAGTTCGAAATGCTCATACCAATACTCATACCATCCTTTCTATTATTGGTTGATGAAAAGAAATTGGTTTTTACGATTACACCAAGATCAAGAGCAAATGCACGCGCAGTTGAGTGCCAAATATTTGAGCTAATCGTTTTAAGTGAAGCTCCGAAGGCAAACCAATCCACTAAAGTTCTTCCGTAAGATAAAGATGCCGCGATTTCGTTTGCACTATAAAACTCACCCGTTCCGTTTTGATTTAATAAATTAGTCACTTCAGTCGAACCATAGTCAAAGTCTGTAAACCAAGCACTAATTGTTCCATAACTACCCATATCAATTGCTGCAGCAAAAGTTGAATGTGTAATACCAACCACCCAGTCTTGCGAGGAGACACCAAACTCCAGACCATTAACATAGGCTAATCCGGCAGGATTCCAATATGCAGAGTTTACATCATCAGCCAAAGAAACAAATGCTTCGCCCATAGATACCGCTCTACTACTTGTACCTATTTCAAGAAAGTTAGCTGCGGTAGTACCATACCTATACTGACTATTTGCTAATGAAATAAAAATTAAACTAGCGATGAATAAATTTTTCATTTAATCACCGCAAATTTTCCGGTGAACTCTAGACCATTTAATGAATTATCTGAAAAATTAGGCCTCACATGATATAAATACATTCCAGCAGCAATTTCCAAACCCTCCTCATTAAGCAAATCCCAATAAGCCATCCCATTATCAAAGCTATCATTTTTATTAATTGTTTTTACTTTTACACCACTAGGGGTAAAGATTGAAATAATACAATTTGCTGGTAAGTTTGTGAACATTATTCTTCTTGGCTGGTTAAGAAATGGATTAATTACAGCCTCTTCCATGCCGTTTGTACCTACGTAGGGGTTGGGGACCACTCTAATGTCATCAATACTATTTTTTAAATTATCTACAAGTATTGGCTTTAAGCTATCTACAGAAAATTTAAAGGTGTCTGTATTCCAAAAATTTCTGTCATAGCTAATTGCATACCTAGAACCAGGTTGAGGTAGAAATAGGCTATCTATATTTAAAAAATCAATTACAAAAGCAGTCCCTTTCCAATTGTTTAAACTATCAATTTCACCAACCAAAACTCTGTCGTTAAATTTATTATATTCACCATCATAACCCCATGTAGAACCAATTTGATCTTTAGCAACTAAATCCATTAAAACATAATTGCCGTTTTCGTCAAGCTTATTTTTATTTACCACATAAAAATCAAAAGATTGATTCAGTATAATTCTATTGGGGAACCACAACCTGTTATCAAATTCATCATAAATACCAAAAGCATTTTCTACTTTTGATGTGTAGCTATTATTTTCAGTAAAAACAATTTCACAATCCCATGGAACTAATTTTGACTCCCTTGAGGTAATAGCTATGTTTACCTCTCCATAGCCTTCTCCAATCCACCCAGTATTGGCAGTGTCAATGTTTGGTGTAGTATATAATTGTGAAATATCTAGTTGCAGCCCATCAAACACATCCGAAACTATATTATTGTTCATAGCCCAATGATCATTTTCTTCGTTATATACTAGATTTGAACCACTAAAATTTGGCTGACCTGTTAAGTTGTAAGTTGGGCTTTCATTGTACACCTCAACACCTTCAGTTTTATTAAAAACTTTATATCCAGGATTATTATGGTATGCCGGTCTTAATAATTCATTAAAAACTGTATCAAAATTAAAAGTTACATGGTACTCATTCCCGGGTTTTAATTGCTCTCTTGAAACAACATTAGGAGTTATAGTTCCTGTTCCAATCATTAGATTGTTAAGCGAGTCTAGAATAATATCTGGGTCTGAGTAAGAAGCAGCATCAGCTCGTGGAATAACAATTGCTACATTTAAGCCAATGCCTCTAATGTTATCAAATTCATCTACATCGATTACTGTGTTATTTTCTGATGGAGAAATACCTGGTCCAATCTCTGGCGCACCATAATCATAAGCAACAATTGCATAATAATATGTGCGTCCATTTTCTACGTTTTCATCTTTAAAATAATGTTTTATTCCTGTGTTGTCGCCTAAGTTGTAAGAAGCTCCATTAACTAAACCAAAATCTGTAAACCCACTATTATCATTCACCAAATCACATTGATAAATTGGCTTTAAAAACATAGGTGTTCCGTACCCATCAGTAATCACTTCAGAGTCAGAAAAATATTTATCTGTTGACCTGAATAATTTATAACCTTCAAAATCATTAACATTACCAATAAACGGATCTCGTGTTAGTTTGTCAGCATCGTCATTCCACGAAAGCATTACATATCCGTCACCAGGTGATGCTGTTAGCGTAGGTGTTTTTGGCGGCTGTGCAAACCTATAATCCTTCTCGTAAATAACCTGAACAATTTCTTTTAATTTGAACAAAGCTGGAGCAATGTGTTCAGATGAGTTTAAACCCTCTAGGGGGTCATAAGAATGAATCTCAGCCATTGAAACTCTTTCAGTTTTTCCCTGATAAAGAGGAAAAGGACCAGAAGCAAATAACTCAACGAGATTTGCAACCGTTCCATAATATTCTGTTAAAGAATCCGCTGAAACCAAATCCCACATTGTATCATCGTTTCTAAACCAAGGACTTCCTGGGGGAGCTGGATGTTGATCAAATATTGGAAACAATTGAAAAGAAGTTAATCCAATCATGTCCGACTCTGAGACATCAGTAGATGCAAAGTTTGGTTCGCAACCAACTGATTCAACAAAATCAGGTCTGTGATTACCCTCACCTTCATCAGGTCCATTGTAATTAAGCTCAAGGGGACCTACGCCATCAAGTCCAACATCATCTCCAGCATTTTCATTCGCCTGATAGATACCATCTCCGTTTGTATCATCACCATCACTCCAGTCCTGATCTTCATCAGCATCCCAATGGTTTTTGAGATCCGAAACGTTTAATTTATAAAAGTCTAAAAATTTGGCAAGGTCATCAATTCCATCAGTGGGGCCAACTATTGATGTAGCTTGATTATCTCTTTTTTCATCAACTATTCCATCGTCATCATTATCAACACCATCATAAGCTATACCCGGGCTTTCTAAATATGCAAAACCCATAATCCCAGGCAGTAACCCCGATACACCAATTCCATTTTGGTCCCAAGAGTATGATATATCTAATAAATCATCAAAAAATCCTAGTTCGTCATCTGCACCATCGCCACCTATTGCATTATCAACCCAATATCCAAAACACACTTCTGGTAAATCGTATTTTGACGTATTTGAAATATTGTATTCCCAAAATATTGCGTCTCTAGCTTGTGGGTTATTCCATTGAAACCCTCTTGCTTCAACACGTATTCCAAGACCTCCCCACGGTTCGCCACTTTGAATAGATGAAGTTTCATCTATTCGCGTAGAACTATGCTTGGGAAAGTATTTTACCATATCATCTTCGCCAAGGTATTCTAAATCATGAGCATCATTGACAACAAAATATGTTTCAAGATCAGCGTATTTTACACCACGCCCAAATCTGCCATTCCATTCACCTGGCCAAATTGGACCTTGCGCTGATGGCCAACCGCCAGAAGGCCAAGAGTCAGGCAATCTGCTTAATGCTGGGTATTCATTGTTTTCATTAAAATAACCAAATACAGGATAAAACCCCCATTCAATTTGTCCCGTTGGGTCTGTATCCATTTCTTCTCTGTAACTGGTTTGAAGATAATGAAGAATATGATAATTTTTGTTTTCAAGTTCATTTAAGTCAGTAATTGGTATAGTATCTACAGTGCTTGGATCAAGGTCATCTTCAATATATACTCTTCCACCAACTAACAGACCAATGCCATCCAACATTTTTGTACCATCGGGATTATTGGGCCATTTTGAAACATTGGGTTTTGGCCAATCTGATAACTCTGTTGTATTTCGATAATATAAGTAAACCCTATTACCATTCATGTATCCTTCACGCTCGGCTTCAATGTCTCCAGCTGGATCATCAGGGCCCGCATAATCCGTACCCTGAGACAAGATAATAGAACACAATAAAAGGAATTTAAAAAATATTTTTATCATAATTAAAACGGAATTGTTAA
>JABGWJ010000148.1 GCA_018645565.1 bacterium
AGAGCAATCAAATCCTGAGCTGATTAGATTGCTTTTAATTTCGTACCCAAATAGTTCCATCAATTTATATTGCGATATAATTATCCATTTTTGTCCATTATTAAAATCGGATAATAATGATGGAAGGTTGTTTTTTAAACCAGGTTCAATATTTATGTAATATGAACGATCTCTAAGATTAACTTTATACTTTTTCAATTTTTATATTTTTAATTATTGTTTTACAAATGTCATCTAACGATTTATTATCAGTAATGATTGTATCGTTTGCAGATTCAAGAAAAAGTAATTTTCTTTTTTCATAAACAGCTTTCAGCGATTTTTTAATATTTTTATAATCAATTATAGGTCTATCCTTATTGATATCATTTGATATTCTTTTTTTTAATGTTGATAATGATGATTTTAAATATATTGTATAACCTTTATTTTTAAAATAGTTTCTATTTTCTTTTGCTAAAATACTTCCCCCTCCACAAGAAATAACGCCATCACCTCGTATTTTTTTTAATGATTCGCTTTCAATTTGTCTAAAATATTTCTCGCCCTTTTTTTTAAAAATTTCTTTTATCGAAATTCCTTCATTATCTACTAGGATATTATCAGTATCAAAAAATGGTATATCAATATATTCCGATAATTTTTCCCCAACTGATGATTTACCACTACCCATCATTCCTATCAAAAATATTTTCATCAATATTTAGCAGATGCTTTTAAATGCGCTCGCAATTGTTTTAAAGAATCGCCACCAAATTTTTCTAAAATTACATCAGCTAATACAATACACATCATGCTTTCGGCTATGATGGACGCAGCTGGGACGGCACAGGAATCAGTTCTTTCTTTGTGAGCATCTTTTTTTTCTTTTGTATGAATATCAACGGATCTTAATGATTTAATTAATGTAGGAATAGGTTTCATAGCAATTTTTGCAATTATAGGCATAGCATTACTCATTCCACCCTCAATGCCCCCAGCATTATTTGAAAACCTTTTATAATTTTTACCATCCCATCCAATTTCATCATGAACTTCACTTCCAAATTTTTCTCCTGAACTTAAACCTTGTCCAATTTCTATAGATTTAAAAGCATTAACACTCATCAACATTGAAGTTATTTTTGATTGCAGTTTTCGATCCCATTGTGAATAAGATCCCAAACCATAAGGAAGTCCTGTTGCAAAAACTTCAAAAATTCCACCGACTGAATCACCATTTTGCTTTGCTTGATCAATAATATCAATCATTTCACGTTCTTTGTTTTTGTCTAAACATCTTAATGGAGAATTATCGGCTAAATCATTGATTTCATTTGCACTCATGCTTTTGGGTATGTCTGAGGTATCAGTAATGTTATGAATTTGAATCACTCTGCTTGCAACATTTACTCCTATCTCATTTAATAATTTTCTACATACAGATGCAAGTGCAACCCTCATTGTTGTTTCTCGGGCGCTTGATCTTTCTAAAACATTTCTTATATCATCAAAACCAAATTTTTCTACACCTGCAAGATCAGCGTGTCCAGGACGAGGTAGTGTCACTTTTTTAGGTTTTTTCTCAGGCACTCCAATGGACATTTTATCTTTCCAATTCTCCCAGTCCTTATTTCTAACTATCAAACCAATTGGCGAAGCTATAGTTTCACCAAGTCTTATACCTGACCAGATTTCGACTTGGTCTTTTTCAATTTTCATACGTCCACCTCGACCATATCCCATTTGTCGCCTACCAAGCTGAATATCGATGTACTCTTTTTCGATTTTTAATCCAGCAGGAATTCCATCAAGTATACCTAATAATCCTCTTCCATGGGATTCTCCAGCTGTTAAAAATTTTATTTTTGTAAGCATAAGTGTCTCTCTAAAGTAGTTTTGATTATTTTAAAATTAATATGTTCATCGATATTTTCATTAAGCCAAATATTTAAAGATGCAATTCCTTGAAAAATAAGCATATCAAGACCACTGATGGTTTGGGCTCCTAATTTTTCGCATTGTCTCAACCACTTAGTTTTTAAAGGGTTATATATGGTATCAATAACAATATGACTATCACTGACTTCGACTTTAGAAGGTATTTTATTCACGTATCGTCCCATTCCTAGCGGTGTGCAGTTTATGATAATTTTGGGATTAATATTTGTAGGAGATACTCCTTTTTTTAAAATCCAATTCTCCAATTTAGTTTTATTTTCAAGATTTCTATTTTCTACTGATATAGATTCTGCGTTTCCTTCAATGAGTGCAAAAGCAATGGCGTACGCCGCTCCACCAGCTCCAATAATTAAACACGATTTGTCTTTGATATCAATTTCATTTTGTTTGAGAGCATGCAAAAAACCAATCCAATCAGTATTATAGCCTTTACTATTATATACGCAGTTTACAGCTGTTATTTCTTGTGCATAATCATCAAGATATTTAAGATTCTTTATAATATTATTTTTATGCGGGATGGTTACGTTATATCCATCATAATTATTTTTGTTTATAAAATTTTTGATTTGATCTGGTAAAACTTTAATTTTTTCATAAGAAGCATCTATCTTCAGTTGTTTTATAATTGTTGTGTGAAGTAGTGGACTAATGCTTTGACTTACAGGGTTTCCGATTACCGCAAACTTTTTCATTTTACTAGCATTTTTATTTTTTTGAAAAAATCTGGAAATGATATATTTACACAATCATAATTATCCAGTATTGTATTGCCTTCAGCAACCAGACCTGCAATAGTAAAAGCCATCGCAATTCTATGGTCCTTAAAAGTGTTTATATTGGCACCTTTTAATTTCGTAGGCCCAGTTATTGTCAACCCATCTTCAAACTCTTCAACAGATGCGCCCATTTTTCGGAGATTAATCACTATTGCTTTAATTCTGTCTGATTCTTTTACTCGTAATTCTC
>JABGWJ010000149.1 GCA_018645565.1 bacterium
GATAAGGAGATAATATGAATATACCAACTGACGCAATAGTGATGACTATGGCTCTAATTGTGGGTTTTATCTATTTTAAAATGCAAAAAGAGAATATGAAACCTAAAGAATCACAATTAGATGAGGAAGAATGACTTAAGACCCCTCACTTTAATCTGTATCAACTCCCACATGAGTGGTTTTTTTTGTTTAAAGCACTAAATGCACTGGTTGATTAGAAAGGCCTTCGCGTTTATTAGATGGTGTATAGATTTTAATATAAAAAATGCAATTTTTATTTGACCAAATATATATAACTAGTAATAATTCAAAATAAATGAAAAGACACAAAACTTTTGCGACAGAAAGACTTCTTCTTAAGCCAATATCATTAGAGGATGCAGAACTTGTTTTTGAATTGCTGAACTCTCCAAAATGGGTTAAGTATATTGGAGATAGAAATATTAAGTCGATTAAAGATGCAAAAAAGTATATCCGAACCAAGATGTTGCCCCAACTAATAAGAATTGGTTTTTCGGTTTATACGCTTGTAATAAAACAAAATAATATAAAAATTGGAACTTGTGGTCTCTATGATAGAGAAGGTATAGATGGGATTGATATTGGTTTTGCACTACTACCAGAATATGAAAAAAAAGGTTATGCGTTTGATTCTTCAAAAAAGTTAATGAATGTTGCCTTCAATGAGTTTGGGGTAAAAGAAATAAGCGCAATAACTACAGAAGAAAATATATCATCAAATAAATTGTTGCATAGATTAGGTTTTCAACTAAATGGCATTACTAAACTTCCAAATGATAATGAAGAATTATTACTTTACAAAATTAAAAAGGACTCGACTTCAGATACTGCTTTCTAGTCAGGTATCGCTAGAAAATTGAACTCAATAAATGCCTTTAATTCCCTAAAAAGACTTAATCGCACTGGTAATACACTGGTCAATTTTTTGTAATTATTAGTAATTTTATTTATGATTATGACAAAGAATAAAATAGTTTTTATTATTCTGTTATTTATTGTTAAGAGTTCAAGCAATGCTCAATCCACATACAACATAGTTTATGAAAAACAATTTCATCAGAATATTGTAGCCGATAATCTTAATACAGGATTCCATTTAATTGATTATTTAGATTCACTACTCATACCAAAAATAATTCCCCTTCCCCAAAATAATTTTGGCAATATCATTAATCCTATTTTCCGATTAAGTAAGTTATTTTTTACAAATTATCTAATAACTGACTATGCCCTAACAATTAATCATGAACTTGGTCATGGCTTTAGAATGATAGAAGCCGGTGGCGCAATTGAAAAAATTGTTTACAATATGCCACCACCATTTACAAATGAATTCTCATATATAAATTTAAATTGGCCAACAAATTTCACACAACAGCAGGGGTTAATGATAAATCTTGGTGGTTCTGAAAGTAACCTGGTATTCTCAGATGTTATGCGAAAAAATATTTTACTAGATAATAAGTTCAAGTATAACTATAGTTTTTCTTATTTATATAGTAGTAACGATATGCCTGGATATACTGCATTTGTTACACGACCAGCCAGTGACCCTAATCAGTATAGAAGAAATTTAAATACACTTTATGGTGGGGATAAAAATGTATTAACTCGAGCAAAGATAAGAAATTATTCTTATTTAGCGCTTTTCACTGACCCTATGAATTTTTATGCTTTAAAATCTGTCTTTTATGATTATGTAATAAAAGGAGAAAATAGTTCTAAAGTAGAGATGATAAACCTTAATAGTAGGCTTAAATATTTACCAAGATTCAGGTTTGAGTACACTCCATATGGCCCAGAATTAGTATATCAGAATTACTTTAAATTTGATTCTACACTCTTGCAGTTTAGTTTTAGCCATTCAGATTCTAAATTACCAGACTCTTGGAGAATTGCTGCAAATATTTGGGAAATAAAACCAATGGATAAACTATCTTTTAATTTTTCAGGACAAATTTGGCATCAACCAGAAATTCAATTTTACCAGAATGATAAATTAATAAATGTTGATGGATTGGGAGGCAAATTAATAACCACTATTAATTATGACATGATTAAAAATAAACATCTTTATGGATTGACACTTCAGGTAGGTTATAAATCAAATGGTTATGCAATTGGTGAACAATTATATAAAGGCATGATAATAAGAGGGGGCTTATTTTTTCAATTATATGATGATGAATAGAACTAATATTTAAGGTATATCCCCACATCAGTGGGGTTTTTTGTTTATAGTCTCGCACATATTGTAGGGTAATTATTTGTAGATTTCTCTATATGAGAATAGAACCATATGATTCAAAATACTTTGAAAATTGTATAGAAATAATTCAAAGTAATACTCCAAAATATATTGACCGAAGTGAGCATTCAGATTATAGAGGTTATTTATTAAGAGATGATAAAACATATTTTGTTTTATTCAATGATTTTAACCTTGTTGCTTGTGGTGGCTATGGTTTAAATAAGTCACAAACAAAAGCTGGTTTATCTTGGGGATTAGTTAATAGTAAATACCATAATCAAGGATATGGTAGTGAATTACTTAAATATAGAATAGAGCACATAAAAAATAATTTTTCAGGAGTTGATATTTATTTAGACACGAGTCAAAAGACTTATAAGTTTTTTGAAAAGTTTGGATTTGTTGTTAAAAAAATTACAACAAATGGGTATGGAGTAGAATTAGACAGGTATGATATGATACTAAAAGTAAAACCAAAAAAATAAGAATATATCCCACATTCGTGGGGTTTCTTGTTTGTGGGATGATGGATAGATTTGTATATTTATTTAGGACTAGGAGTTAAAAAATGATTTTAAAAACTATATTAGGTTTAGCACTATTTATTAATGGTGGTCATATAGTAAGTTCTAATTTCAAACTACATCATTATAGTGATGAGGATTATAAAGATATTTTTTACCTTAAACAAAATAAGTCAATTACTAAACATTGTGAGAGGCATTCAGAATTAGAAAATATTAAAAAAAAGAAATCATATCATAATCAGGAACAAAAGACAGTTTATAAAGTAACTAAACATAAGAAAAACGATTCCTCAGAAAAACCTGCCTAGAGTTCTTAACATAATACTAGAACAATTATTAAAGCCCCACATTCGTGGGGTTTTTTGTTTATAGCCGCCCACACATTATAGGGTAATTATTGGTTTAATTTACACTACAGATACACTGGTAAAGATTGCTTTATAGAGGATTCTGAACTTGTTTTGAAAAACTCTGGATTTTATTTTTTTATCTGATCTAGATTGAATTATGTAAAAAAGCCCCTACAGAAGCAGAGGCTTTTTTATAATTAAAAAATATTCTATTTATTTTTGAAATCTCCAGTACTCAACCTCATTCGCACCATTGTTTATCATAGTGCCTCCATAATTTGAGCAAGAAAACTCATACGAGGCCATTTGTGCTTGATTGCTTCTAAGCGTTTCATTTGTGCACTGATCTCTCCCGATCACGCAATCACCATCTTTTTCACAATATTTTCCTGGTGTTGTAATTGAACTCATTGTCATTGTTGTGTCAACATCTGAAATCGTCCAATCAACAGAAAAATCGCTAAAAAGCAACCCGACAATTGGATCGTCAAAATATATATCTCCTTGAATAAGGGTTCCCTCCGATAATTCATAAGAGCTCGAATCAAAAATAAATGACCCCTGAGAAGTAATAGTAGAATCATCGTAGACAGCACTAAAATCCACATTACAGCAGGTTATACTGCCAGATGATATATCTATACTTGCTGAAGTAATACCGGGGGATGATAGTTCTTCCCATGAGCCTAACGCAGGTTCACCGGTGCCAGCTGCCCTATTTGTCATTGTATATGTTCCATCAAAATTAGGTATTGATAGTTCATCATTTGTCTCTTCATCGCTGCACGCTGCAAAAAATAAGAGTGGAAGTAAAAGTATAATGTATTTTTTCATTTTTGGTTCCTTTTTTATGAAAATTGATGTCAAATTTAATGTTGTATTGTCCTAAAATGAATACAATCATTGGTAAAAAAATATATAAAGGCATAATAATAAGAGGGGGCTTAAATTTTGAATTATATGATGATGAATAGAACTAGTATTCAAGGTATATCCCCACATTAGTGGGGTTTTTTATTTATAAAATGGTTCAATTTCCGCTACAGATACACTGGTAAAGTTTCATTAATAGAGGATTCTGAGCCTGCTTTGGGAGCAGGAGGTCGGGAGTTCGAATCTCTCCACCCCGACGCTATTAAGCCTTATTTCTCGAGAAGAAATGAGGCTTTTGTCTTTTCTACCTGCTTTAGTCTGATTTCCTTAAAAATACCCTAAAAAGCACATAATTCACTGGTAATACACTGGTCATTTTTTGTAAGAGTTTTTTGTTTGAGGGATGGTGCTTATAAATTTAATTCCCTGCGAATGGTGTTCCGAATAAACCAACTGCAAATTCTGCCCAAATTAGAAGAAATGTCAATAATATCGTTACAATAAGAACCTTTTTATATTTATAACTTTTAACTTTTTTAAGTATTATTCCAATCAATAGACCAGTTATTGTGAGCAATGCCCCCATAATTATAAAATCAAAAAAAGACCAGTTTACTTCATCGGTTAATTGCATCGCTATCAATGGAATTAAAAGTAAGAGTCCAACTATAGGCAAGATTTTAATCATCATATTTAATAGAAAATATAACATTTGTATTCTCATACCTTCATTTCTATAAATCAGTTCCACATTCGTGGGGTTTTTTGTTTATAGGATGATGGGTAGATTCGGATAAGGAGATAATATGAATATACCAACTGACGCAATAGTGATGACTATGGCTCTAATTGTGGGTTTTATCTATTTTAAAATGCAAAAAGAGAATATGAAACCTAAAGAATCACAATTAGATGAGGAAGAATGACTTAAGA
>JABGWJ010000150.1 GCA_018645565.1 bacterium
ATGATGGGAATGCATGGGGAGTTTGCTGCAAATAATGCTATTCAAAAAGCTGATTTGCTAATTGCCTGTGGGATGAGGTTTGATGATAGAGTTACAGGAAATACAAAATCCTACTCTCTTGAATCAAAAAAAATACATATTGAAATCGACCCATCAGAAATCAATAAAAATGTTCCTGTCGACGTTGCTATCGTTGGAGACCTAAAATCAATTCTTACAAAACTAATACCTCTTTTAAAAAAGCAGCAAAATAGTTCTTGGACTGATAAGATTGAAGATTGGCGTAAAGAATCTCAATCTAGAGATATAATAAATATGAATACTGAAATGCTATATGGGGCTCAAGTGATAAGTGATATTTGGAAAGAAACAAATGGCGATGCTATCGTTGTTTCAGATGTAGGCCAACATCAAATGCTTGAAGCGCAGTATTACAAGCATGATGAACCAAATACATTGCTTACTTCAGGTGGTCTAGGGACTATGGGTTTTAGTTTGCCTGCTGCTATAGGTGCAAGTTTCTCTAATCGTGATAAAGATATTTGGGTTATCGTTGGTGATGGTAGTATTCAAATGACGATAACAGAACTAGCGACTGCAGTTCAAGAAAATACAAATATTAAAATTGCGATTATTAATAATGGTTATTTAGGTATGGTTAGACAATGGCAACAATTATTTTACGATTCTAGGTATAGTGAAACGCCTATTAGTAGTCCTGATTATGTAAAATTATCAGAAGCTTATGGTATGAAGGGTTTTAGAGTTAAATCGCGTACAGAAATTTCAGATACTATGAAAGAGGCGCAAAATATCAAGGGGCCAGTTTTAATAGAGTTTGTTGTTGAGCAGCATGATATGGTTTATCCTATGGTAGCAGCCGGTGCAGATCTTGATGAGATGATAAGTCGCCCTGTCCACGAACAATTTAAAGATGCAGAAATGTAGGGAGACTTTTTATGAAACAAACATTAATTTTATTCATGCAAGATGAGCCAGGTGTTTTAAATCGTATAGCTAGTTTGGTTAGAAGAAGAAATTTTAATATAGATAGCATTGTAGCTGGAAGAACTGAAAAAAATGGAATTACAAGAATGACCTTGGTTGTAAATGAACCAAATAAAGCTAAAAGAAAAACCATATATAATAATTTAAAAAAACTGGTTGATGTCTATGATGTTGTTGATGCTTCTGATGAAAACTGTCATATTCGTGAGCATGCTTTAGTTAAGGTATCAATTAAGCCTGATGATTTAAAAGAAATTGAAGACTTAGTAGCAAGAGGTAATTGTAGAGTTTTAGATCATGAACCAGAGTCAATGATATTAGAATTATCTGGAAACGAAGTTACTGTTGAAAAAAGCATAGGTTTTTTAAAAAAATTTAAAATTTTAGAACTTTTACGTTCAGGAAAAATGGCGATGATATCTGGCAATCAAAAAAAGAATAAGCCGGTTCTTGTAAAATCTGAACCTAAATAAATAGGAAAATTTAAAAAATGAAACAAATAGATATAAATGGATATAAAGAAGAAATTATAGAAAGATCTGACTTTCCAATTAAAAAATGTAAAACTATTTTGAAAAATAAAGTAACTACCATTCTTGGTTACGGTCCACAAGGTCGAGGACAAGGATTAAATATGCGAGATCAAGGATTCAATGTGATTCTTGGATTAAGGGTAGGAGCTAGTTGGAATAAAGCTTTGGAAGATGGCTGGGTTGCTGGTAAGAATTTATTTGAAATTGAAGAAGCCACAAAAAAAGGTGATATCATTCAGTTCTTGTTATCGGATGCAGGCCAAATTCAAGCATGGCCAAGTGTTAAAAGTAATCTTGTTGAAGGTGATACTCTATATTTTTCCCATGGTTTCGGTATTGTGTTTCATTCAGACACAAACATTATCCCTCCGAAAAATGTAAATGTTGTCCTAGTTGCTCCAAAAGGAAGCGGTTTAACCGTCCGTAATCATTTTTTAGAGGGGAGAGGTATTAATTCATCTTACGCTGTGTTTCAAGATTATGATGGCTCAGCTAAAGAAATAGCAATTTCTACCGCCTTTGCGATTGGTTCTGGTCATCTATTTGAAACAACATTTGAAAAGGAAGTTCACAGTGATTTAACAGGTGAGCGTTGCGTTCTAATGGGGTTAATTCAAGGTGCTTTTCTTGCTCAGTATGAAGTCCTCAGAGAAAATGGGCATTCACCATCAGAGGCATATAATGAAACAATTGAAGAAGCTCTCGAAAGTCTTTATCCTCTCGTTTCAGAAAAAGGAATGGACTGGATGTATAGCAATTGTTCAACGACCGCTCAAAGGGGTGCGTTAGATTGGGCACCTAGATTTAAAAATGTTCTAAAGCCTGTTATAAATGACTGTTA
>JABGWJ010000151.1 GCA_018645565.1 bacterium
ATTCTGTCTTCAAAATTTGGATACTCATGAATGATGGAAGTCATTTCAGGTTGGCCAAAAATAACTAATTGAAGCAGTTTGAAATCATCTGTTTCAAAATTTAATAATGTCCTGAAAACATCTAGAAACTCACCTTTTAAATTTTGACCTTCATCGATTACAAGTACTAGTACTCGACCATCTTCTACACCTGCTTTGATTAGATGGTGTTCAATTTGATTCCTACATTCGATTACAGCTGAACCGGCATCCTCTTCAATTCCGAATAAATCTACTAGATGTTGTAAAAGAACTAGTTCAGATTCAAATTTTGGATCTAAAACTGGATAAAATTCAAACTTGACATCTTCATCTGATGAGAAGTTTTGAATTAGTTTTCTGCTTATTGTTGTTTTTCCAGTTCCGATACCGCCTCTAACGACGGATAATCCTCTGCGCATTCTAATTGCGAGCTCAAGACCTTCAAGGCACTGCTTATGTTCTTTTGCAGGGAAAAATAAATCAGGATTAGGAGAAGTTGTAAATGGATCAGCTTTAAGACCGATTGATTCAAATAATTCCAAGGTTTTCCTTGCCCTTTATTTTAAAAATAACCAATGCTTGAATATATCATAAAAGCACCTGATAGAAGTAAAAACATGCCAAAAGGCATGCGGTATTTCATGAAAGTTGGATCTGTCATGTAAACTCTATTCGCTTGTCTTTCAAGAGAAAAAATTGCCTTTGGCGTTAATAGCAACATCAGACTAAAAATTAGAGCTAAGACGCCAATTATTATTAAATATTCTGTCGATTCATTAATTAAAGAATATATAATAAATATAGATGCTGCAAATAGACCTATGCCGAATGGTACTCTATACTGCATAAATGTTGGATCTGTCATGTAGATCTTGTTAGCTCTTCTTTCAATCGATAATATTGTATTTGGAGCAATTAAAAGGAGCAATCCAAAAAAAACAGAAATAGTTCCAATGCTTACAATGTATATCATATTATAATTCCTTTTCCATGTGGAAAATAATTTTATGCTTAAAATTAATAATCATAACTCATTCTATTGAATGATTTGTTGAACTTTTTCATAAAATATATTGTCGTTTATTTCTGCACTAAGTTCTATAAATTTACCTCTATTTTCTAATCTTCTGGTGATTTCACTTTCAGAAATAATAATTACATTATTAATTAGTGGTTTTAGTTCTAAAATGCACAACTTTCTTTCTGAATCTGAGAATATATGATCATCAAATCTAGTGTAAATATAATTATCAATGAGATTGTTCTTCGCGGAGTCAATGCAAGCAGCTCTACATTCTTCCATACTCTCTCCTAAATAAAGTCTTCTAGCATATTCTCCATTTATGTTTAGAAACGTATTTTCAGATTGTTGAGAGAAAACAATCAAAACGAAAAAAATATAAGTATTAATTAATTTATTTATTTTAGTCATAATTCTATTAATACTCCAAGTATGATCCAGGTATCACTGAGCTTAATATCCCAAAGTTATTTCCAAATATTTTAGGAAGATTTCCTTTTCTAATCGAGCCACTATTAAAATTTAGCGAGTATTTGCTTACTATAGAACCAATTATATTTGTAGAGTTGCCCTCAATAATACAGTTAGCAGCCTCATTATAAATTGCTCCGTAGAAGTTAACTCCATTTTTTAAATGAGTTTTATTACCTTTTGAAATTACAATGCCGTTGAACGTGCTATTATCTATTTCAAAAGAATTCTTACTATATGATGTTACCGAAGTATTCAAGCTTTCTACGTTACTTCCTAATGTTGAATTATTTTTGATAACTATTTTATCCAGTGACATGATTTCAATACCTCCAGAAATGTTACAATTGGAAAATTCAATTGAAGCTCTATTGATAATTTTACCATTTCCAGTGAACGTGCAATTATTAAATGTCATTTTATTTGTAAATGTTAATGTACCATTTGAGACATATGGTCCATTAGTCGTAACAATACCATTTTGATTTAAGTCTATAGTTTTATTTTCTACGATTCCATAATCTACAATTACCGTATTTGTCTGTTGGTTAGGAACTCGGACATTATCAACAAAAAATCCAAATCCATTTCCGCAGCAGCCATCAATTGTATTATATCTAAACCTTATAAGAGTATTTGATGTGCCAGAATTAGCTGGTACAGTTACAGATCCATTTTTTTTTGAATTACTGTTCTGCCAAAAAGAACTATTATAATTTATTAATACACTCCAATTACTGCCACCATTATACGATATCTCCAAATACTCTCTATCGTAATGTGACCATTCATTATTAGCCCAAGCATTAAATGTTATAGTCCCGCCTCCAGTAGAGTTGAATACTGGACTCAACAGATAGCTATGTTCAGTACCATTTCTACTACCATTATTCATAGTACCCAAGGCATTCCCTGTTCCAAAATTAACTCCAGTACCAGAAGTAGACCTCCTTCCCCATGTTTTTCTATATGATATTTGATGCTGTGACCATCCTTGCCATCCACTTTCAAAATCATATAAAATTGTGGAATTAGATGCTGTTGTAGTTGTGTTATCCACAATGTTAGGCGTTGTACTTAAAATATTTGTGAAATATGAAAATGAATTAGATGGGAATGTAAGGTTGTTATCATAGTTGAATTCTCCACCATCGCTACCATTATTATATGCGGTATACCCTGAGGATAGGTTTACATTATTAATATTGCCATTAAAATGAATATCTCCATGAAATGTCCCCCCAGCTTGGTTAAATGCTGCCCCGCCAGAGTTATTACCAAAAAATGCAAGGTTAAAAATATTAGGATATGATGAGAAATACACTCTTCCATTTCTATTCACATCACCAATTAAAGAATTGCTTTTTAGCATTCCAAAATGGCTGTAAGGTAGAGGTGAATTATTTTCATCATGCGATGGAACAAACTCAATACTAAAGTTTCCTTCTTCGATGTCTTTGCTAATTGAAGTATTAAGAGGTAATAAGCTTTGTGAAAAAAGTTTAGAACCAAACTCAAGGCCACTGACCATAAGGTTTCTTGCTCTTATATCTAATATATTGTTGTTCGATGATATATTCTCTTTTACAAGAATCTTTATCAAATAAATTGAAAATATACTTAAGATGAGAAAAATTGCCATGGCACTTCCTAATAATATAAATCCACTATTCGTAGATTTTAAATTCAGTGTTTTTTTACTAAACATAAGATTTACTCATGATAGCTCATCGCTCTTCCCAAAGAAAGCCCGTAAGGTGAAATATCACTATTGAAATTTATAGATAGGTCATTATCAACATACTTTATATTCAGATTGATAATCATCACTTCATGATCCTGGTTTATTAAGTCAATAGGAGTGTAATCAGAATTGTAAAAAGAGAATGATGAATTATTATAATTAATTTTTTTTGATAAGAGGTCTGTACTTAATTGGTTATTAAAGTTCAAGATGTCATTCGAATTACGAATTTCATAAGAAATTGAATTTCCATCTCCAGTATTGATATATATTTTTTTTTCAGAACTTTGCTTAAATCCCTCAAAATGTTTTTGCCATGAAAGTTCCCTAGAAATTTTAAAAAATGATGATCTAGCTTCGGAAATGAATTGCTGCCTTTTTAAAGATTTCGAATATATCTTAGTTGCATTAGATAATATTTCTGCTGTAAGAGTACCAAATATTGCCATTACTAAAATAACTATGGTCAATTCTATCATTGTAAAACCTGAATTTGATTTTTTTAAAAAATTTTTAAAAAATTGCATCATATTTATTTTTTTGTCATAAGAAAAATATCTTTGATTGGGGAGTACTCATCGCTGCTGTGGCGAACTTTTACTTCTACAAGCTTATAATCTGTTTGAGCATTACTTATAAATTCAAGATTTTCATTAACAAAAGAAACATTCAAAGAATACTGAAATGCTGGATTATTTGAAACAGTGGTATAGTTTAAAATGCCATTTACATTGTCAAACCCTGCAGCTCTGGATTGATTGATTTTTTGGTTAAGAACCATTGTTTGTTTTGAAACAACTTCTGATCTTACTTGCAATGTTTTCGTCTGATTTAGGGCCTCTAAAAAAACAAGAAAAGAACCAGAAACTAAAATCACAACAATTACTACTTCAATTAGAGCAAACCCTTTAAAGTTTTTTTTCATTGGTTTGATATCTCTATAATTCCATTCATTCCAGAAATTTGTAAAGTGTGATTTTGGTTTAAAACAATAGTGCCACTATTCAATACATTGCCCCATTTATCGAAACTAATTATATTAGAATTGTTAAAATTAACGCTTGTTATGTCCACATTAGAGAAAGACCCGCTGGATAAATTTATTACGCCATTTTCACTATCAGGATAATCTTGCATAATGGTTCCATTTTTAAGCACAGTATATGACTCTTGTAAGTGATTAAATGATATAGACATATTATTATGACTAGATAGTGCGAGTTCTTTAACCATATTTATATCTGCTCTAATTCTATTGAGTGTGGAGGTTATTTTAACATTAGAAGAGATGTTTTTAATTCTTACAGAGGACAAAGCACCTAGGACGCCTAAAATTATTATCATCACCAGCAACTCGATAAGTGTAAAGCCTTTATTGAGCTTGCTAGCAGGGGGTAAGTATTTTTTATTTTTTGTCATCGACTAACCCAATATAAGGCCTGATGTAACTAAAAAGTAGTTAGATTGTAAATAAAAGAAATTCACCATAGGACGGACTATCTGCGTCACTATCCCTAATCAGAATCTTTCTCTTTTGTCTGCCATCAATTTCTGTATCAATCCAACTGCGATAAACAAAAGGAACATGATTTGAGTTTTTTGGTATTTCACCTGTGCCAAATAGTTCATTTGGCGTCTTAAAATTTATTGAAGAGTCCATTGGAGTATTACACCAAACGTCTGTCATTAAACTGTCTACGGGGGGAGGGGGGACTTGAGGCGCACCATTAGCATAGGTAGTATAGTAATGGTTTAAAAAGGCCTCTTGGATAATTTTCATATTTGATAAATTTCTACTGACTTGTGATTTATGTTGAAGCTGACTAAACATAGGAACAACAGTAACTGCAAGTATACCCATGATCGCTAATACAATCACGAGCTCTATCATAGTAACGCCTGAATTTGATTTTAATTTTTTAAACAACACTTACTCCAAAAATTACAAAGGCTTCGCTATTATGAACGAAGCCTTAAATGATAATATCAATAAAATTGAATTTTTATTTATTATTGAAAACGTACTTCAGACCCCGCTGTACCAAGCTCGGTTCTAATATATAGAGTACCGGTTACATCTTTGTCTGTTCCGTGATTAATACCTGCATTGTAAGACCACTGCCATCTTGTGTTGTCAGCTCTCTGATGCGTAATCCTTCCAGAAACGCCTCCAGAATTTTCATCACCAGAATACCAATTTACAAATGTCCACTCATTATCAGTATCCGTATCGTCACCGTCATTGGTATACGTCTGAGGTAACGTTTCTAAGGCTTCGAATGGATTCTCCGGCCAGTATCGCCTCCCTTGAGTTAGCATTTTATGCTGAGCATAATTCTCAAGAGCAGCGCAGAGTTTATCTATTACGGCATCTTCTGCTGTGATCTCAGATTTTTGTATGGTTTCTAAGTATCTTGGTATAGCCACCGCAGACAAAATACCCAAGATGATCATAACCATTATTAATTCAATTAAGGTAAAACCATTTTTATTATTTTTCTTCATGATAATAATTCCTTATTTATAAATATTTCTAATTACCGCCAGTACCATTCACTCTATGAACGATGTTGATAGGACCAAATGGAGCGCCATTATGTTCAATTTTTCCATCGTTAGGATTGTATTTCCAAACTGCAATGCTATCAGATTTTCTTAAATGGGCTATTGCAAGGTTGTAGGTAGGGTTGTTTCCTTCGCCTGTAAAAATCCAGTCCCTATCTTTCATTTGAGATAGTACAAAAAGGTCAGCATCATAATCTGGTGGAAGTTTAGATAACGCTACAAATGGATTTTCTGGCCAGGAACGAACACCGTTCGCAATGTATTGCTCACGAGCATAGGTCTCCAAACCATCATAGATAGTATTCAGTATTCGCTGCTCTACAGCAACTTCACTTTCAATTACAATA
>JABGWJ010000152.1 GCA_018645565.1 bacterium
GTCAGCAATACTATCAAGTTCATCGAGCATAAACGCCTCGGATTTAATATCTTTTGAAAACGTTCTTTCTGCTCCTACAGACTTACGTATGCGACTAGGGTTTACGGGACTATCTTGAATACTTCGGACTATTTTATAATATTGGCTTCCTGCTTTTCCGAAATAAGCTATTAATTTATCTTTTTCTAATTTGCGTAAATCAACACCATAGTAAATACCGAGATCGTTCATCTTTTTTGCGGTAACCTGCCCAACACCAAAGAATTTCTTCACCTCGAGGGTATCAATAAACTCATCTACTTGAGATGGATGAATCGTCTTTTGCCCATTGGGCTTATTAACCTCTGTCGCGACTTTTGCTAAAAACTTATTAATCGAGATACCGGCTGATGCAGTTAGACCTGTTTCCGATGTGATTCTAGCTCGTATCTCTATTGCAATATCTGCTGCAAGTTCTACATTTTTTTTGTTTTCGGTAACGTCCAAAAAAGCCTCATCGAGTGAAAGCGGTTCAATGAGGTCTGTGTAATCGGAAAAAATACCCCTTATTTGACCTGATATTTCTTTGTATCTATCAAACCTTGGCTTTGCGAAGATAAGGTCCTTACACCTCTTTTTTGCAAGAACAGAAGGCATTGCAGACCTAACGCCAAATACTCTGGCTTCATAGGAAGCTGCCGCGACCACGCCCCTTTCTTTGCTTCCACCAACAGCTACGGGCTTACCTCGAAGACTAGGATTGTCTAACTGCTCCACAGAGGCAAAAAAGGCATCCATATCAATATGGATGATTTTTCGAATGACCTTTTTCAAAAGGGAAATGTAAAAATGTGAAGATTACAATAAGCTGAGATCAACTTAATGAAGAGAACCTACTGGTTCCAGTAAAGCTTTCTTTTTAGCTTATTGGATAAGCTTTGTACTTCGGTATGTCTAAGTTTAATGCCTAGAAGTGCTTTTGATTCCTTCACGAACTCATGAAAAGGAATACGCAGAACGGATGTTTCTCCTGACGTTAACGATTTTTTTCCGTCTGGCGTAACGATGATAATCATACCCGTATGTGCTTTTAATTTTTCAATATCTTCTTTAGGCTCCTGTTCATGGTAGCCAAGTCTAGTCTCAATAATTTTATCCCAGAAATAAAACTCAGGAACGGTACTTTTAACCTGCTGTTTACAAGAGAATTGATTTTCTTTGGTTACTCTTTTTGGATTTTTCAATTCCGTAAAATTGTATTTCTTGAGCATTGCATGAAAGAAAGTATGAAATGCATTTTGCATACTTTCTCTTGTTTTAAGCTGATTTGTAAAGGCTTTAAGGTCCACACCTACTTTGAGAAGTCCCGCTGTCCAGTAGCCATATTTTGCACAAATAGCATGATAAAGACCTTTTTCGTGTGTTGATGCATACTTACCAAGAAGTCTGTTCTCCCCGGTATTTAGTGATTCTTCAACGAGCCTTCTAACATTTTCATATATGACCTCAATCTTCCATGGGTCATCTAGCTCATCATGATATAAAGAGTCTAGGTCCTTGACTGGAAGTCCAAGATTTTCCATAAAATCAATATAGCTTCCTTTTCCTAGCTCAGTCATTTGATCTAGTACTTCAGCTTCATTTTCGTCATTTTCTAAATACTTTCGCGTAATTCTCTGCCCATTCGAATATCGTCTGAACACACCCTGAAGCATATCGTCAAAGGTTGAAGCATCGCGCAAATCACCATCTAAATAGATATCGCGGAATACTCTCTCGATATGATCTATGTAATATTGATGAGGAGCGCAGGGTTCCTTATCTCTGTAGTAATAGGCTTCAATCAAACTACCTAAAAGGAAATCATCCTCATGCATGAACTCTTTAAATTTAGAATCTGCCCACGTTTTTCTTAATCCCCTGTAGAAATAAGCAATGTAATCGTATTTGGGCTTTGTTAACTGCTCTTGTTTAAATACAAATTTTTGTTCGATCAAATAATCCAGGAACATGAGTACAAACCGTTTTCTATTTGCAGCTGCAATCTTTTGTTTGATCTCCATATAATCAAAACCTGCTGCCTCTACGGCTGCTTTCCAACATAGTTCATGCGTAGCCAAATCTTTTGTGCCGAACATGCGCACACCTTCTTGCATTACAGAAACTAATGAAATTCTCAATTCGGGCGTTTTTTCTGCTTGGGATAATGGAAAGTCCGAACCAGGATAGCGAATGAAATCAGGAATACGAATGAACTTCCTATCGTCCTTATCTTTTGGATTCATATATTCAGATGCAAGAACTCTATCGCCAAAAATACCAGCGACTATTTTTAAAGTTTCAGACCAGTTATTCTTTTCTTCTTCATCGTTTGAACCATAAACTGGCGGAAGGTGACAATTCGGATTGATACCCGCATGCGCGTAAGCATCTTGAACCGTAATAAATAATTTGTTCTTTCCTAAATTTTGAAGCTGAGCTAAAAGTGGCTTGTTGAACTGATTAAAAAATCCGCGCACTGATAGATCAAATGTTTTTTTATTCTGATGCCTTTTCGCCCATTTATCATGAGCGCTTCGGAGTTCATGAACCATTCGCTGCTTTGACCACCTCTCGTGCATCGCCGTCAGATAGTCTGTTGGGTTTGCATGATAACGCTTCATCGTATAGCGTATCTGCTTCTCCGTTAAATTTGGAATAATATACGAAATTTCTCGGACGGTCTTCTTCTTCCAGATACTTAGAACGATAGCCAGCGCTTTCTGCTGGACATCTTCTAGTTCATGCACCATCAACTTCTCCAACAGGATTACCTGTTTTTCTGTGGGTACTCTACCTGTTTGTTTTTCTTTTTTTTCTGCCATAATTCAAATTCGATAGGATAAGATAAATTTTTCCGCAGTCCTATTTAGCCTATTTTAAGATGAAGTCGGAAATATTCGAAGAGTTTCTTGTAAACATGTTTTCCTGCATTATTACCATAAATACCATGATTTCTTGTTGGATAATACATCACATCAATCGGTTTATCCGCTTGAATACATGCTTCAATAAATTTTGTAGTGTTCTGTGCATGAACATTATCATCGTGGGTACCATGCATTAAAAGCAGCTTCCCCTTTAATTTATCTACATAGGTTATTGTTGAGGTCGAATCATATCCACTCTCGTTTTCTTGGGGCAAGCCCATGTATCTTTCCGTGTAGGCTGTATCATAAAGTCTAAAATCTGTTACTGGCGCAACAGCGACACCAACATTGAATAGATCCGAATGTTTGGTAAGCATCAGACACGTGAAGTAACCACCACCGCTCCAACCCCATGCTCCAATACGATCTTTATCCACATAACCTTGACCAATTAAATAGTTTACTCCGGTAGCATGATCCCTTGAAAGATAATGCGCCATATCACCATAGCTTAAGTTTTTAAAATCTCTACCTCTCCCTGACATACCCCTCGCATCCATAGAGAAAATAATATACCCTTCTTTGGCTAAGAATTGCTGAAAGCCACCCTGCCAACGATTTCGTACAATTTGAGTGCCAGGCATTCCATAGCCATGAACAATCATAGGATACTGTTTGCCTTCTTCATAATTATGGGGAAGCGTTACAATTCCATTCAAAATAGTTTCATTGTCATCTGCTAAGAATCGAACAATTGAAGGCTTTGATAAATTAGTTTGATCAAAATTAGAAAGGTCCGTTGTTCCTAAGGTTCGTATTAAGGTTCCATCGCTACTACGAAACCTTATTGTTCTCGGCTGATCAATCGAGGAATAAGTATCAATAAATGTTTTTCCATTGGGGTTCATCGAAACAGAGTGAGTCCCTGGCTCCGGTGTTAATAGTTTTAATGCTGTGCCATCAAAACGAACAGAATATAAATGTTTTTCAAGAACGGACTTTTTATTTGACATAAAAAATATAGTTTCATTTTTTTCGTCTACATGCACGATCTCTTTGACTTCCCACTGCCCGCTAGTCACCGGAACCGTAAAGCGACCATCGGTCCTTTCAAGGTACATGTGTTGGTAACCATCCCGTTCAGAGATATGTAAGAATAATCCGTTTTTAAGAATTTGGTTTGTCTCATGAAGTTCAACCCACCCATCAATATCTGTCTCCTTAAGACCTTTCATTGTCCTACCACTCGAGATATCGGCATAGATCATTTGCCACTTTTTTTGTAGTCTCTCAAGCTTCATCACCCAAAGATTTTCATTGTCATACCACTCAAACCAAGGATAATAAACACTGGAATCTTGGTCAAGACTAATAAACTTCTTTCCACCTCCTTGAACATTAACAACCGCAATTTTTATGGCTGGGTTTCGTCGCCCTGCCTTTGGATAATACACTTTTTGAATATCTGGGTAGAGTTGAAGATCATCGATCATATTAAACTGACTTACTTCAGACTGATTTTCCTCCACATAAGCAATAAAACGACTATCAGGCGACCACCTGTAGCCATCATAGCCACTTAATTCTTCTTCATATACCCAACCATAATGGCCATTCAAAACAGTTTCTGAACCCGTTCTGGTTAGTTTTTTTTCCCGGTCACGGTTAATGTCGTAAACATATAAATTGTTATCATCACGGACATAAGACACCCATCTACTATCAGGGGAAATCTTGACGTTTCGTAGATTTTTATTTTTTTTACTTACTTTTATTAATGAGCGGTCACTTATACGTAAGATATAATAACTTCCTTTATTAGAGTGCCTCCATATTCTATTTCTCTCAGATTGAATCAACATCCATCGCTTATCTTTAGAAAAATTCCAGCGGAGGATTGGAATATCGTTACCTTTATATCTAAAAACGCTACTGTCTAAATAAACTACTGTATCACCAAACGCAGGATCAACGGTATAAAAAGAACGTCTATTCTCTGCTTTTCCTTTGACAATAATCTTATCTGACCCCTTTTTCCATCTATAATCACCCATGCTCGGATACTTGATGTTTAAATTATAACTCACCTCCCACCATGGCGTAGGCTCTGCTAGAGCAACGCCTAAGCAAAAAGAAAAAAGGATGAAGCCTGTTTTTAAAGGACTAAATCTCATTTTTAAGCTTTTTTAAAAATTTAACCATCATATCAAAAGTTATTGTCTTCGTGTTAACATTCCTAGGACTTGGATGATATGCTCCATAAAGAGCTATTCCATTTGGAAGGTTGTATCCGACTCCGTGTTTAAAAGGGTAATCTTTCATTTTTATGTCAAAGGATTTACGAGAAAAATGCAAAAAAGACTCAAACCCAATTTTACCTAGACCTAAGACAATTTTTAAATTTGGAAGGCACTCAATTTCGCTAGCAAGATGCTTCGCGCAATTATTCCGTTCTTGAGCTGTCGGTTTATCTCCGGGAGGAACACATTTTACAGCAACCGACATAAAACCAGCTAATGTTAAGCCATCGTCTCTAGAGGTTGAATCTGCTTGATTAGCCATTCCAGCTGCGTGCAAACACTTAAACAAAAAATCCGCAGATTTATCGCCCGTAAATACGCGTCCTGTTCGATTACCTCCATGCGCTGCTGGTGCTAAACCTAAAATAAGAAGATTAGAATTCGGGTCGCCGTAACCAGGGACAGGCTTTCCCCAGTAGTCCCAATCCATGTATGACTTTCTTTTTTCTTGTGCTATTTTTGTCCGAAAACTCACTAATCGTGGGCATTCTACACACTTAATTACTTCACTTCTTACTTTATGAATATTTTGAACCATCTTATCTATTTCGTATATTAAAATTACTATGTCTTAAATTTAGTCTTGTTCATTGTTTCATGCTTGTTCAAAGTCTAAATTTGGCACCATTCAATATAATGGAATATTTTTAATTTATACGTTGAAGGAATTATTATGGGTTTAATGGTCACATTAAGAAAACGAATGACAATAGTGCTCTGGGCTCTATTGCTTCTCTTTTTATTAAGTATGTCAGTTGGTGGTTTAGTTGGCGGAGCGAATATCATCGATCAAATTGCTGGTAGAGTCGATCCATCGAGAGTAATTGCAAGGATTAATGATCAAGATATTTCTCCAGATTATTTTAATAATTTAGTAAATCAGCAGATTAATCAAGCAAAAGAAAACGGCCAAACTGTTAATGATGCACTCTACGAACGAGTAAGAAACTCTGCGTGGACAAATCTTGTACAAGAAGTATTAGTTAGTGCAGAAATTAAAAAACTCGGATTAGGAGCAACAGATGAAGAGATAATCTATCATTTGAGAGAAAACCCACCTGAGTTTTTACGTTCAAACCCGACATTTCATACTGATGGAAACTTTGATTCAGAAAAATATCTTCTTGCACTTTCCTCCCCTCAAGGAGACGAATGGACTCCGATTGAGAACTGGATGAGAACTAGCTACATACCCAATCTTAAACTGACTCAATATTTAAATGAAAATGTGCTCGTTACCGCTGATGACATAAAAGATGATTTTGTAAAGAAAAACGTAAAATATACAATAGATGCAATTCATGTCACTTATGACAAAGCACCAAAAGCTGATATTGAACCATCTGATAATGAACTCACAGATGAATACAATGCTTCACTTTCAGATTTTGAACATGATGAACTTCGCAATCTAAGCTTTGTTTCTTGGAAAAAATCACCATCATCTCAGGATAGTCTCAATAATACCTATCTAGTAGCTGATATTATGGATAGAGCAAAAGCTGGCGAAGACTTTTCTAGTTTAGCTAATGAATATACGCAAGACCCTTCTAACCAAGAAAAAGGTGGTGACCTTGGCTGGTTTGGTAAAGGACAAATGGTCAAACCGTTTGAAGATGCAGCTTTTAAAGCAAAAAAAGGCTCCATAATTGGACCAATCGAGTCTCGTTTTGGAAGCCACATTATTAACGTCAGAGATAAAAGAAAAGAAAAAGGCAAAGATCAAATATTGGCCTCGCACATATTACTTAAAGTCGAAGCAAGTCCAACTACACTGTCTGGTCTAAGAAGAGTTGCCACTCTCTTTAGTTATGATGCGCAAGATTCTGGGTTTACTACTGTTGCAAACAGCAATGACCTAGCCATTATATCACAAGAGAATGTCGAGCAATCCTCTTCCCGTATTAGAGCTATTGGCTCAATGCGCAGTGGCGTGAGATATGCCTTTAATAATAAAGTTGGTTCCGTTTCTGATGTTCTTGAAAATGATCAATTCTATGCTGTTTTTCACGTTGACAGCTTAATTGAAGAAGGGCACAAATCATTTACTAGTGTTAAATCTCAACTTTTGAATAAGGTAAAGAAAGAAAAACAGAAATCTGCTTCAAGGGATATCATTGATGGACTCGCAATAGAGTTAAATGCAAGCGAACAATCTCTAATTACTCTTATTGAAAAGCAAAAAATGTTTGATAGCGTTAAGGATGAATCAAAAACGATAAACGAAGGGTTTACTTCTATTGGTAGAAGCAATTTTATTACGGGAGCCTTATTAAATAGTGTTGAAGGGAAAATTGTTGGCCCAGTTGAGACAAACAGAGGTTGGGCAATAATTCATGTTAAAGCTATTGCTTCAATTGACTCCACAGAATTTGAAGTGCAGAGAGAATCTTTAGCGAATGGACTTCAGACAAAAAAACAAAATCAATACCTGCAAAACTGGTTGGATGAGTTAAAGGATAATGCTGAGATTGTAGATAATAGAAATTATTTCTATTAAATATTATTGTTTTCCAAAAACTTAGCTTTTTGGTCTTGATAATGTTTCTTATTCGGGTCGCCCTGAATACATTTATTAATTATCTCTAAAGCGTCTTCAGTTCTTCCAAGTTTCCAGAGTACTTCTGCTTTCGTATCAAGGATTGGAATATCTTCTCCATATTCTAGTGCAATATTCACTTTCTCTAGAGCTTTTGGTAGGTTTCTTCCTAGCTCTGTCATCCTCCAAGCAAACCCATTTAACAAACTAGGAAGGTATTTATAATTTTTGTCATATAAGTTAACGGCTTTTAAATAAAGAGAAGCCTCTAGGTCTGGATCCTCGCCACTTTTCTTCACAATTCTTATTACTTGCCAGTAAGACAACTTTTTCCATTCAATATTATCAATTATTGATACATATTGAAGAAGATCATCAACTTTATTACTGACTTTTGTTTTATATAACAGCCCATAAAAATAAGCGGTTTCGGAAGAATCTATATCATTTTCAACGATTTTATCTAGGAGTTCAATAGAAACATCGACCGATCCTATTCGATAATAAAGCTGGCTTATGTTAAAAATATTTTGGAAGGTGAATTCATTTTCCTGCTCGTAATATTGCAAGGCATTTTTTAGATGTTTTTCCGCAGAATCTTTTACATTAAGGTCAATATATTTTTCAACCAAAGTAAGCTCCAAACTAGGGTCATCCATGTTTCTTAGATATTTGGATTGCAAGGAGGACAAAGTATTTGTTCCGCTTTCTATCCTTACCAACTCAGCCATAAACTCATCAGGAGGTCTATAACCGACGATTCTATCAATTTCATTTCCAAATGAATCTAATAAAAGTATTGTAGGATAACCTCTTACTCTATATTTTTTTTTCTGCTCAGGGCCACTGCCTTTTTCTGCATCTATTTTTATTGAAATTAGATTTTCACTAGCATATTTAATAATTCTTTTATCTGAGTAGGTATCGTTATCCAAACGATCACACCATGTTCACCAATCTGTTTCAAAATCAACTAAGATCATTTTTCCAGAATTTTTTACTATAATATTATCTAAAGAATCCATACTCCAGGGGTAAGCATCTTTATCTTCACAATTAAACGAAAAAAGTGAAAATAATATTAATAAAAGAATCTTAAATATCGATAGCAACATTTTCTTATATCAGGCCTTTTCGAACAAAATTTTCCGAAATCATTTTAGGAACTCTAACAGGCTTATTATTTTTATTTACAAATGCGTGAGTAGTATAACCTTTAACGTGAATTATTAAGGATTTAGCACATAAAATTGAGTAGTCTATATCTAATTTAGCCTTTGGAAAAATAGAAATACTAGATTTGATAATAAGCTCTTGTTCAAAATGAGCACCTTTAAAATATTCACAATGACTACTTATTACAGGAAGCATTATTCCAGTATCTTCAATCTTTGTTACACTTAAGTCTATTGATTTTAATAATTCAGTACGTGATTCTTCAAAATACTCAAGATATCTGGAATGATATACAATCCCCATTTGGTCAACATCACGATAATAAACTTTTACTTTATGATTATATGATATCATTATCTTTTTTCAAAAAATCCAAGTTTATTATATTTTTCTATTCTCATATCAAGAAATTTATCCGGTTCAATCGATTTAAAATCATTTAAAGCATTTAATATTGCTGATTCTAAATTTTTCGCTGATGATTCTGAATCTCTATGTGCGCCACCATTTGGTTCTAGAATCACCAAATCACAAATACCCAAATCTACCATGTCATCAGGCGTTACTTTTAATGCCTCTGCCGCATCCTCAGCTTTACTCGCATCACGAAAAAGAATGGAAGCACAACCTTCTGGACTAATTACTGAGTACCAGCTGTTTTGCATCATTAAAAATTTATCACAAACACCAATGCCCAAGGCTCCACCACTTGCGCCCTCACCAATTACTACAGAAATAACGGGAACTTTTAAACCTGACATTTTTATCAAATTATTTGCAATAGCTTCTCCCTGACCTCTTTCCTCAGCACCAATACCAGGAAAAGCACCTGGCGTATCCATAAACGTAATAATTGGGATTTTAAATTTTTCAGCAAGTTTCATTACACGCATAGCTTTTCTGTAGCCTTCTGGCTTCATCATACCAAAGTTTCTGTGCAAATTTTCTTTTGTATTACGACCTTTTTGCTGAGCAATAATTGCAACTTTTTTGTTATTTATTTTTCCAAATCCAGTTACTACAGCAGGATCATCAGCGAATAACCTATCTCCATGAATTTCAAAAAAATCGGTAAATATTAATTTAATATAGTCGAGCGAATATGGTCTTTCAGGATGCCTAGCTAGTTGCACTCTTTGCCATCTATTTAATCCTGCATGAATTTTATTTATCAACTTTAGTCTTTTTTGATGTAATAATGCGATTTCTTTTGTCACATCTGAAGTAGGTTCAAGGATTGATTCATTTAAATGAATTTCTTCATCTACCAATCGAATTGGTTCTTCAAATTCTAAATAATATTTCAAATTAAGTTATCCTTGATTAAAAAATGTATAACAATCGCTTATCAGCCATTGAGCAACGTTTTGATGATTATTTCCACATCTAATTTAAGGTTTTGATTTTGTATATAATATTGCTGAGCTGATTTTCGTGTTTCAGATTTTAATTTAATATTTTTCAATCTTTCTAGACCTGTAATACCAGGTTTACATAAAATTCTTGGCGAAGTTTCATCACTATTTACTAATTTAGAACCTACAATGCTTATGTTACCTTTCAAAACGTCAAAGAGTAAGGGTATATCTCTAATTAATTTATTACTGGTTTTAAATATTCTAGCATTTATAATGATACCAGCTTCCCCCCCAAATTGAATTTTCACTAATCTTCCAAGTGATATATAGAAAAGTATAATTGGAGATAAAATTATTAATAATAAAATAGAAATAATTATATCAAAAATTCTTTTTGAAAATTTGTGAAATTTTTGATAAAAATTATATTCAATATTTATAAAAGAGATGCCTCCAATGTCCTCGACGTTTGATTTCCCTAACAAAATATCTTGTTCACTAGGAACCATTCGGTATATCAATCTAAGATCTCTAGTTTTATCCATAAAATCTAAAATTTCTTTATTACTAAATGAGGAAGAACTGAAAATAATTTCATTTATTCGATGAGTATGGATGAGCTGACGCGCTTCGTTTAGTTTTCCTAAAAATGGAATAGGCAAATTGTTATTTTCTTCTTGATAATTTTTATCAATGTAGCCAATAAGATCTAACCCACTATCAAAACGATTTAATATGCTTTCAGCGATTCTTACCCCCTCGATATCTGAACCTAACACTATTGTTTTCCTTGCAAATAATAAAGATTTAGATTGATTTACACTTCTAAAATATCCTCTTGATATTAAATAATGAGTAAATATTCGCCATCCTGGTAGAAATAGTGCTATCAAAGTAGAAGCATTTATGATTACCAACCTTGAGTAGGCGATTTGCTTAAAAAAATATGTAAATAAAACAGCCAAAAGAAAACCAATTACTGTCCCCATTAAAGCTCTAGAATAAGACAGTATGTATCTAGAATATAATTGAAGATATGAATATACAGATAACCATAACGCTACATAAACTATTGGAACTAGGCCATGGCTATCAAAAATTGGATCGAAATTACCAAATCTAAAATAAACAGCTAGGCTAAACGAACATGATATAATAATTAAATCCATGAGCAATGAAAGAAATAATGATTTCTTTTCATTAAACGAAGCTAGAAATTTATTTAATCTGATACCAAATGATATAAAAAATCTTGCAACTAAACTGAGAGTCGAGGAATAGTGCTTATCTACAAAAATGTCCATTGAATCATAAAAAGCTTGTCGACTATTATACGGAGCCGTTTTTACAGATTCGCCTTTGTAGTGAACTATTTTTGTTCCAGAAAAATAATGAACCTCAAAATTAGCCTTCCATATTCGCAAACAAATATCAATATCTTCACCAAACATAAAAAAAGTTTCATCAAAACCACCAATTTTTCTAAATACACTAGAAGAAATCATCATGCACGAGCCACTAATTGCATCAACGGTATGATTTTTCGAAGGATCTAAATAAGTAAGATTATATTTACCCATCCATTTAGAATTTGGAAAAATTTTATCTAAACCAAGTATTTTTGGTAAAGCAACTTTTAGTGTTGGGAAGGACCTTTTACAAGATAATTGTAAACTACCGTCTGCATTCAAGATTTTTGGACCAACCATGCCTATATTTTTATTCATGGATATAAATTTTATCAGCTTGGAGATAGTATCTTCTTCAATAATAGTATCTGGATTCAAGACAAAAAGATATTCTCCATCCGCATGTTTAGCACCTTGATTAACAGCTTTACCAAAGCCCCTATTTGTATCATTTGATATTACATGAATTGTTTTATATTTTTTTTTTAAATGATCACAAGTCCCGTCATAAGAATTATTATCAACGACAATAATTTCAAAATTATTATAATCTGATTTTAATATGGAATCGATAGCATGCGAGACATAGGAGCGTACATTATATGATACTATTATTATCGATACTTTTCTCACTTCAGGAATGCCATTTAAATATTTTCCAGATTCTTAATCTCCAAACCATAAATATTGCTTCATAAACAATAGTCCTAGACATTTTTGATTGGCCTATTGTCCTATCAGAAAAAATAATAGGTATTTCTTTGATTTTGTAACCTTTGACCCAAGCTCTAAAATTCATTTCTATTTGAAATGAATATCCTTGAGATTTAACAGAATCGAGGTCAATAGATGCAAGAACGTTTGATTTCCAGGCTTTGAAGCCTCCTGTGCCATCCATTATTGGCATACCCGTGATTACTCTTGAATAAGCATTTGCCCCATAACTAAGCATTAATCTTCGAAGTGGCCAATTCACTACGCTAATACCTTTAATGTATCGACTACCAATAACAAGGTCATATTCTTTGAGCTTTTTCACCATTAAGGAAAGGTCCTTAGGATTATGTGATAAATCAGCATCCATTTGTATGACATAATCGTAATTGTCTTTTAAGGCCCATTTAAAACCAAAAATATAAGCAGTCCCTAAACCAGATTTTTTTGATCTAGTTTCAAGAAATAAGTTTGTATATTTTTTTTGAAGTTTTTCTACTTTCTTCCCAGTTCCATCAGGAGAATTATCGTCAACAATTAATAAATGAAATTCAGGATTTTCACCTAAAACCATATCAACCAAACGTTTAATATTTTTTCTTTCATTGTATGTAGGTGAAATAACTAAGATTTTCATGCGTTTACATTCTCCCAAATATATTTTAAACAATCACTGATATTTGAAGGTTCTAAATTTAAAATATTTTTAGCCCTATCCATATTTAAACCACCTTTTAATGGCCTAGGAGCTATTTGATTCAGTTCAGCGGTTTTAATAGGCTTAATCAATTTTTTATTTAATTGAAAAGTCTCTGCAATTTTAATTGCAAAATCGTATCTACTTACATAATCATTATCGCCCCAATGAATTAAACCATTTAATTCAAATTTAATAGCTTTATCTATCGCTATAGCAATTGACTTAGTCCATGTTGGATTATTCCATTGATCATCAACGACATTAATTTTTTTGTCATCTTGAAGAGATTTAACAACCCAATTTAAAAAACTTGCTGGAGATTCGCTCACATAGTCATACAAAACATTCGTTCTAATAATTAAACTATCTTTTGAATTTTCTTTTAAAAAAATTTCAGCTTCAAGTTTTGTTCTGCCGTATACATTAATTGGGTTCACACTACTATTTTCATTGTACTGTCCAGCTTTTCCATCAAAAACATAATCAGTCGATAATTGTATAATAGGTCCATTAAATATTTCTACTATGTTTTGCAAACCTGCAAAATTTACTGAAAATGCTAGATCAGGTCTCTCTTCACAAAGGTCTACATTGGTTAAAGCAGCTAAATTAATAATTATATCAGGCGATGTAGCCGAAACAATATCTCTAATTAAAATGGGATTTGTAATATCAAGAAAATAATTTTTTTGATATTTATCATAGTTTTTTGATGTTGGAATTATATCATACTTAGATTTAAATAAAGTTTTTAAAGCTTTTCCTAATAGACCAGAAGCGCCTGTGATTAGAATTTTTTTCAATTTTAATTAAAACTAGTGTTTATTGATTTTGCAATATATTCTAATTGCCTTAAATAAGCTGCCTTAGGTTTTCCAGGACTATAAACTAGAGTATTAATGTGAAAAGTCCGATTTGAAGTCTTATCATAAAATATAAAAGATTGAAATGGCCCACCTTTCGCTTCTAGTGAATCATTAGATGCCCATACGCCAGTACACCGCCACCCTGGAGAGTTGTTAAAATAAATTTTTTCCAAAGTGAATGCATAATCGCTAAATGATATCGTCCCAAAATGGCTTTTTGAAGACTCCCAAAATTTTTGCCCAACTACAAGTTCATCATTCATTATGTTACCGTTTTCCCAGTTTACCGAAAGCCATCTATAAGGATATTCAGCTCCCATCCAAAACACTTTTGAATCTCCATCGTTTTTTAAGATTTCCCAACCCCAAGGAACTTTTATATTCCAATTATAATCAGACTTAATTTTTTTTTCCTCTTCATATTGCGTGTCTTTAAACAAAAACTTGTTTGTTCGATTATTGAATTGTTGATTGTAATGATCATGAATTAATTTTTTATTTTTTTCAAAATCTGTGTATAGATGATCTTTGTTTAATGCGTTGATTACCATAAAAACCTGATCTTTTGCATATAAATCTCTCTTTAAATAAAGAGGATTATCGTTTGCTGGGCTATTAGATTGATTCTCTGGCAATAAATCTTCTATTAATCGAAATCCAGAATTTGACTTTTTCCTTTTTACTGATGCAACTATCAAGTGTGCATATTTTTTTAAGTCTTGATAATTAGAAGGTCTATAAAAAAATAACTTATATACTGGTTCAGGCTTTGGAGTAAATATGGTATCATTAAAAATCGTTTGGAAATACTTTTTAATTATTGGCTCATCTATTTTTGAACACACGATTCGGATTTCATCATCCATACCTAGAGAATGTTTTTTTGATCCACAACCATTTAAAAGAAACAAACCTATTATCGCGTGAATATATATATATCTAATTATCATAGTACTAAATTTAATAACGGTAGCATCTAAAACTATAACCTTGTCACCCATTTAAGATGAACTTTGCCATTCTGAATTGCAGAACCAAGTGGCACAGCATATTGAACATCTATAAGCGCTGTTTTTGATATTTTGCTTAATCCAAAACCAAAACTATATTTTGGATAATAATCTTTTGCAAAACCACAATCTATAAAAGTAATTATTTTAAAAGCCTTGTCGAGAGTGTAATGAATTTCTAAGGATTGAACAGATATTGCACTTGATTTAAACTGATTATCGTTAAATCCTCTAAAACTGTTAACACCACCAAAGCTTATTTGTCTAGATAAACCAATCTTTCCTTGAAACGGTTTTATTAAATCGTTATATGATTTTAAACAAAAGTTTATTTTATGAAAAAAGTTAGAAAAACCTATAAAATTTAACTTCGTCTTAACATACAACTCATTTATAAGTTTATCTTCTCCAATATCAAACTCAATATCAAGCTTGTGTCCTTTATCTGGTAGCAGAACTCTATTAAAGCTGTTATGTTCAAAAACAAATTTTAAAGCTTTATAATTTGTTGAAAAATAATTTTTTCTTAACCCCTGTTCCGTACTGGTTATGTCCCCTTGTTTATAGCCAACGTAAAATGAGCCATAATAATTATTAAAAAATTCTATATTAATTCCAAATTGTGTTTCAGTAAAATAATTATTCACTATTTGATAATTATACTCTCCTTTTAAACCTACGCCTGTTATCAACAAATGAGGACGATATAAACTAATTTTAAATGATTGATTTGTTGAATCTATATTTTTCCACTTAAATGTAATTCTCTCCATTGCGCCCCAAAGATTTTCAAACCGAGAATCTACCTCACCATTTAAATTCCAATCATTACCATACAACTTTGAGCCGCCAAAGACACCAGAGAAAAAATTGTTAAAATCAGGTACTAAATCAATTATCATACCTATTTTTTGCCCTGATAAAATGCCAATATCAACAAGAGGTTTTTTTTTGATAAAATAGTACTTACTTACCATTCTTTGTTTTTTGCGCTCAATAAAGGATTCAAAATTTTTATCAATTGATAGATTGTTGACATCATCTATAACGTGTTTAAGATATTTATGTTTTATTTTTGTTTTACTTTTAATAATTATTGTATCAATATTTTCTTGAACATGTGATAAAGTATATGAAATATTTTTAATATTATCGTCATATGAAGATAATTGATATTGCATGTTTGAGTACTTATACTGATCTAATAAAGAGTCTAAAGTTTGATAAATGATTAAACTGTCAGGATTATTAAACTTCACTATGTTATTTGAAAATACGACTTGAATAAAAAATATAAATATAAACTTAAGACTATAGATATGCACGAAACTCACCAATTATATTCAACAAATTATTATATCGTTTATTATTTAAATAATTAAATGAAATCGATAAGGATATATCCTGTTTTAGAAAATAATTTAATCTGATACTTGCTGAAGTATTTTTCCCTAAGGTTTGTCCATTTAATGCCTCAGGGGGTATATATGTAAAATCCGATTTTTTTTCATTTAAGTTAAGACCAATATTTGTTAAAACACTTCCAGATTCCCATAGATACAAACGACCATTATATTCAAAACCTACACCATATGCTTTAAAATTATTTAGGTATACAACACCTCGATCTAAACCATATTGTAGAGATATTTTATTTTCTACTTTAAATTTATTAAGTGAATATGAAAATTTGTGCCACACACCCTCAAATTCCCTATTTTTCATATCAGAAAAATTTGTTTGAACCTTTTTTCTGTGATAATAGCTATCAACATTAAAACTTGAATTATTAGTAACATTAAAATGTCCATAAATACCTGACTTATTTATAGATAATAGTTCATTACCTCGGGCATCATAACCCTGAAAATCTTTAGATGAAATATTATACCCTCTTAGCCTTCTATTATTATTTTTCAAATCCAATTCAATTTCAATCATATTATTGATATATGACTTGGAAATGTTTTGGTTATACGGATTAGGGTTTAAAATATTTTTTAAGTTTATTATTGAACCACTGTAATTAAAATTTGTGTTGAAATTAATTTTTAAAGGAACTTCATTTTTAAATTTTCTAAAATTTAAAGTAAGTATTTGAAGACCTTTAATGTTTTTGGTAACAGTTCTATTGCCGGTAGATATAGGATATGAGATAAATGGTCCATTTGGATCTTGAATGTAGGTATTGAAAAATTTATCATATCTGTAATTTCCTAAACCAACACCTACTGAATCATAGATCAAGGTATATGTATTATTTTGTGTTTGCTCAGTTGAAGTTTTTAACTCATAATTAATAGGTTGATTGGATTTGAAATAATTAAGTTTAACTGATCCTAACAAATAATTTAATTTTATATTATTTACATCTTTTAAACGTTTTTTTAAGACTATATTTTTTCTCCACCCATTTTGTTTTTGATTTATGTATTTTATTGATGAAACGACATCATTACTACGTAACAAACTATTATCATCTGGTAGACTGCTATTAAAGCTATCATTTTTGTTTTCTAAACTTATATTTAAAGTTTTTTTATTTTTTTGATATTTTAATCCAGCAATTAAGGCTTCGTAGTTTCTAAAATATGTTTTTTTTTCAGATCGATAAATTAAATATGGATTTAAATAACCTATATTATATTTTAAAGCAATATTCGAAGTCTCATTTTTTTCTTTACTATTTATAATTTCTTTATAATTAAAGCCGCTACCTTTTAAGGCGCCATTAAGAATTGTATGAGATAAACTCAATCTATTTTTAGTAGTCTGTCCAATATCAAGGCTAGAAATTTGTATATCTGAATTACTATAATCTTTTATATCTATATATATATCCAAAGATTTTTTATTCTCTTCAAAATTTTCAAGATTATCAATGTCCCAATCTCTTTTAAATTGGACATCTCTATCTAAGCTAAATGATGTGTATTTTTTTTGTCGAACTAAACTAGTGTATGACAAACCATAACTTAGATTACCTATTTCTAATGAATCCATGGAAGCATCAAGCTCAAAAAGATTTCCAGATAAAATGTTATCACTATTTGATAAAATATTTCTATCATTTGATGATCTTGAAATAACTGATTTTATGGAAAAATTATTACCAAAATCATAATTGATTTTTGAGAAATAAAGATTCTTTGATTTTGGTGCTGATATTAATTGATTTGGACTAAAATAATCTTTCAAAGGCTCTTTTTGTTCCGGATGAACAAACCTGTAATATATTCTACCTGATAAATTTATAAGTCTCTCATAATTACCATTTTCATTATTAGTAAAAACTACGCTATACCTTGAAACATCATTTACTAAAAAAAAAGGGTCAAAAATAAAGACCTCATTATCCAAATAATATGAACCTAAGGAATCTTCAATAGCACCAGGTATAATAGCAGCATCTCCCCCATCATTTAAAGTGTTTTGATAAATTTCATTATTCATTGATAAATCATTTGTATTATCTTTTTCTCGGTGAAATCCAGCTACTACATTTAAATTTTTTGATAGGTTCATTTTATAAGAACTGGCTACTATCCCTTTGGTATAATTATCATCAACAAATTCATATTCTACTAAAATATCTGAATCAACAGTTATTAACTGTTTTGCCGTAAATGTTATTTCGGCTAATGAATAATCAATAACATAGTCATAATTTGCTCCTCTTTCCATATTTTGACCATCTAACCACACTTTCTCCGATCCTGCAATAATGTATATATTTTTACTATTTGTTGATGATAATAGCTCATATGGGCCTTGAGCACCGTCAATCCCATTAATATTTACTTTTATATATTGACCTCTAGTAGATGAGACTAAAGCATTCGTATTAAATTTATCAAATTTGAGATTAGCGTTTAGTCCAATTACATTTCGCTCTAGATTTATTAATGCATCTACTTTATTGCTGTACAAAATGTCACCAGCATTTAAAGAAAAATAGGGATTACTCATTGATATATACACTTGGTCAAAATCTTCAAGGTTCCTAGTGTTGCCTTGTGGAGGAATCACCATATTTCTATCACTAAGAATTGCTCCAAGTAAAATACCATTATCAAGTTTTCCACTTAGACTTAAATTAAGACCTCCCGTTAAATCGGATGTTCCATTTGAAGAAAAATTAATTTTTCTATCAATTGAACCTGAAGTAAAAAGGTTATCATTAAAAGTCTTTCTATAAAAGTCCTTCTTGTTTTTTTTATTCAAATCTAAAGAATCTAGATATGACAAACTGCTCCAAAAAGGGCCTACATTGATAGGTAAGTCTTTTTCCAGATAATTATATTTCACAATAATTTTTAAAGGTTTATCATGGTTATTTTTCCAAAAAAGATAGCCTTTAGCATAATCAATGCTATCTGGAATAATTTGATCAATACTAGATTCAATAATTAATGATTTTGGAAATATAAAATTTTCACTTAATAAATATATATTTTTATTGGATGTTAAAAAGAGAGTGTCATTGATTGACTTTTTATTACCAAATAAAAAGTTAAATAGAATAATAATAACAAAAAGACGCAAACTATTTTAGTTTAGCATTTAAAATCAATATATGATCTTTCGATAATACAGCCAGAGATCGGTTCAAACTTTTCACATCTACTACAGGCAGGCTAACGTCTGGTATTTTCAACTTTATTTTTTTTATGATTGATTCTCCTTCACCTTTTTCATTAAAAACAAACCAAGAATTACGTAGAGGCACCAAAAACTTCCCAGATTGAATATTTGATGTAAATGAATTTTTATACTCCCCGTGCCTAGAAAACAAATGGAAATTTGAATCACAATCAAGTAATCCAATTTCACCATTTTCGTTTATATTAATTTGTTTTACACAAAATCCGATTTTAGAAAATCTATTTAAGTCTATTAAGGGGATTTTATTGAGCAATCTATTTTCCAATAAAAAGATACTGTGAAATTGAGAAGAATAAATTAGTATTTTCCCCCATTGATCAATTGCTGCAAGATCGGGATACAACCTAGGTTCTAGGTTAATCTCACCCATATAATTAAGTCTATAATCTAATTGAATAACCTTATTCTCCAATCTATCAATAATAGAAATTCCATGAGGGTCTACACCTACCCAGATTGGCTCAGAAAATGAGAAAGGTCCTCTACCAAAGCCGCCTACAGTTTGCAGCCCATTTAGAGCACCAATGCTCACCAATTGATTATCGATTTTATCTAATAATAGAAAGCTACCAGCAATACCCCACTCAACTAAACTGGGCTTTATGTTTAGAATGTTCAGTTCAGGCGGAAAAGCTTGATAATCTGCAACGCTTAATTTAGCTTGTGCCTGAGATAGGCTAATTACAGCAAAAAGAAATATTAATTTATTTTGGTGCCTTCTCAACATTCGTATTTAAAATTGGAAACAATAAAAAATAACTACCAACAAAAATCATTAAAAAACTAATCATTTGCGCACCGCTAAAAGTATCAAATAAATATTTTTCATTTGTTCGTAAAAACTCTATGAAAAATCTTTCGATACCTGCTAATAATAAGTAACTAAAAAACATAGTCCCCGCTCTTTGATTTTTTTTACGTCTTGACCACAAAAACAAGAATAATAAGATACCAACTGCTGATTCGTATAACTGGGTGGGATGTACTTTAAAAATCTCAGAATTTATTCCTGAAGTATCAATCCAAGGGTAATACGCTGCAAAACTTGAAATTGTAGTTGGAGGTAAACCTTCAGGGAAAGAAACTGCCCAAGGCAATGAACTCGGCAACCCATAATCATCCCCTACTAGGAAACAACCAAGTCTGCCAATAGCATAACCAATCATTATTAAAGGAGCAATAATATCAGCAAATAAGTACCATGGAAGGTTTCTATTTTTAAGAACGATTGAAACACATATTATGCTACCAATTAAACCACCTAAAAACACTAAACCAGACCCACTAAATATCATCCCCATTGGATCTTGAATAGTTCGATCTAGGTTCTCAATCAAATAATATATTTTCGCACCCAAAACGCCACCGACAGCAGACCAAAAAATAATATCAGAAGCAATCTCTGTATCATATTTTAGCCTCTTCATTTCAAGGTACAACAATCCATAGCAAGTGTAGAATGCTGTAACTAGCATCAACCCAAATGAATATATTTTTATTGGACCGATTTCAAGAATAACAGGATACATTTTTATTTGTACTCATGATTTAAAATAAAAGAATTAATAATGCCTAACGTAAAAATGAACAACCTCGCTTTTATAAACATAAAATTATAACGTCAACAGTCTTTATATAGTTCCGATAATATTCTTTATATAAACACATTAGAAATATATAATACCACAAAAATTATACTAAAGTCATCCTTATTAATACTATTAAATCATAAATACTGTGCGTGTATGCGGTTATCCCAAATCCTCTAAAAAGATATAGACCTCCTAAAATAATTCCAGCAAAAAATCGTAATAAAAATAATTCCATCGAAAAAAAATCACCATATTCACCCATAAAATGGAATGCGGAAAAAATACCACCAGAAATTATAAGCGCTACTATTTTTCTAGCTAATTGTTTCCATAAAAAAATAAAACCTAGTAGCCTCGTCAATCCTGCAATTAATAGCACTCGAAAGAGAATCTCCTCATATATACCAGCTCCAATAGCTAAGGTTACTTGTTGTAAAATCATTTTGCCAGTAGGATTCATTAATACTAACATAAACTTTGACAACATAAGGTAGAGAATAAACGACCATAGAACACTCTCAATAAACATAAGGAAAAGAAAATTTGATTTAAATTCTTTTTTATTATCAGTTTTTATAAAAAATATAAATGAAAGAACGAAACCGAATAAAAAAACAAATCCAAGACCATATAAACCATAGATATCAAAAGATTCTAAAATATTTCGCATCAAGAAGTCAGCACCATTTCGCACCACTATGATATCATCTTTTGAAAGAAAAAGTATACTTATCTCATAAACAAAAAAAAGAGGTATCGTAAACAAAAAAGAATAAAAAGATGATCGGGATGTAAAAAAATACGACATCTGGTATTTTTACGCTAAACTAATCATCCCCTATTTGAAGAGCAGCAAGTAAAGCTTCTTGAGGAATTTCAACCTTACCAATCATTTTCATTCTTTTTTTACCTTTTTTTTGTTTTTCCCACAATTTTCTTTTCCTTGTGATATCACCACCATAACACTTAGCTGTAACATTTTTCTTAAGTGCTTTAACAGTTGTTCTAGCAATTATTCTACCATTTAAAGAAGCCTGAATTGCAACTTCAAACATTTGTCTAGGAATTAATTCTTTAAGTTTTGAACACATTGCAACTCCTCTGTGATAAGCATCATTTGAGTGGCATATTGAAGATAACGCATCAACAGAATCTCCATGCATTAATATTTCTAATCTTTTCAAATCAGATGGTACAAATTCTCTAAATTCATAATCTAATGATGCGTAACCTTTAGATAATGATTTCAATTTATCATAAAAATCAAATATAATCTCGCCCAAAGGAAGTTCATAATGAATTTGAGCTTTTTCAGGTGATAAATAGTTAGTGGTTTTATAAATTCCTCTTTTTTTTTGGCATAGAGTCATAATTGCTCCGATATATTCTTTCGGGGCTAAAATTTCAGCAGAGACCATTGGTTCAAGTATTTTATCAATATCACCAGTACCAGGCATTTGCGAAGGAGTATTGATTTTTATTGTTGTACCATCTCGCATTAATACTTCATATATAACATTTGGGGTAGTTGTTATTAAGTTCAAATTGAATTCTCTCTCAAGCCTTTCTTGTATTATTTCCATATGTAAAAGGCCTAAAAACCCACATCTAAAACCAAAACCTAGAGCCTCACTAGTTTCCGGCAAAAACTCTAATGAGGCATCATTTAATTTCAATTTTTCTAATGCGACTCTCAATTGATCATATTCATCACCGTCAACCGGATATAAACCGGAAAATACCATAGGTTTTATTTTTTTGTAACCTGAAAGTGGCTCTAAGCATGGATCATGATTAGATGTAATTGTATCACCAGGCTGGATATGCCCCATATCTCTTATACTTGCGACAATATACCCAACATCACCAGATCTTAATTCATTTGATTCAACCATTTTTAAAACAAAATGGCCTACTTCTGTAATTTCATAAACTTCGCCATGAGCATGAAACTTAATAGGCATTCCTTTTTTAATTATGCCATCAAAAACACGAACGTAAGGTATTGCTCCTCGATAATTATCATATGTCGAATCAAAGATTAAAGCACGTGTTTTATTTTCGTCCTTATATAATGGTGGAGGTATGCGATCTATAATCGCATCAAAAATCTTATTGATTCCAAAGCCACTTTTTGCACTTGCCTCAATAATTTCTTCTTCATCACAACCTACTAATTCGACAATCTGTTGCTTAACATCATCTGTCATTGCTGAAGGCAAGTCTACTTTATTAATTATTGGAATTATGGTAAGATTATTTTCAATCGCTAAGTAAGCATTTGAGACTGTTTGCGCCTCAACACCTTGAGCAGCATCAACGAGTAATAATGCTCCTTCGCATGCAGCTAATGACCTACTTACTTCATAGGTAAAGTCCACATGCCCAGGCGTATCTATTAAATTAAAAATGTAAGAAGCTTTATCATGATGCATATATTGCATTTGAATAGGATGACTCTTTATAGTAATTCCTCTTTCACGTTCTAAATCCATACTATCTAGAACTTGATTTTGCATTTGTTTTGAAGACAGAGTTTTCGTCTCTTCAAGAAGTCGGTCTGCTAAAGTTGATTTTCCATGATCAATATGAGCAATAATAGAAAAGTTTCTTAATAAATCTTTTTTCACTAAGAGAAATTAATCAGCTGGAGGGTTCAATTATGATTTTTTATTCAATATTATATAATAACAAAAATTGCGGCTTCTAATATTTTCTTTGTAGTTGTAAGAGTCTTAGGTTTGCTTTTTTTCGTTTACCATCTTGTATTAATGAAACAACTTTCATCGCCTCTAAAACAGGAATATTTATATTATCTGAATTTGTATATAAAGCATCCATATGCATTGTTATTAATTGCAAGTCGTACCCTACAAACTCAGAGGAATACTCATCAATTAAAGAATAGTACCTTTCGATATAATATGGCTCTATCCAATTCCTATCATTTAAATATTGTTTTGCTACCTCTTCCTTGTGCTTTTTTTTCAAAACACTTAAGGCGCTGTAAGCACCATTTATAAAGGATATTTTTTCTTTTGAAGATAAAGAGAACCAAAATTCTGAGGGCGATTTTGTACTTTGCGCTTGACCAATTAATAAATTGACCGATAGTAGGATACTATATATTATTGTCTTCAATCTTATTTCTCCTTAAAATGATTTACAATTGGGAATCGCCTACCAAATCCAAA
>JABGWJ010000025.1 GCA_018645565.1 bacterium
TAAACTCTTTAAAACTTAGTTCTGGATACTTATGGAAATGCCTTCTGTAATAATATATTTCATCGGATAATTCTGCAATTTCTTTTCTTATATTAATTTTCATTTTCTGCCAATATGATTTATAGTTTGTATAATTAATCGCCCAAAGTCATTTTCTACTTTTTTAGCGCTAGCTAACACGTCTTCGTGTTTTAATAATCTGTTATCTAATCCTGCAGCAAAATTTGTCAAAACTGAAAAGACTAAAACATCCATATTTAATTTTTTAGCATATTCAATCTCAGGAACTGTACTCATCCCAACTGCATCGCCCCCTAAATTTTTTAAGAATCGAATCTCTGCAGGTGTCTCATATGCTGGCCCAGGCATCCAACAGTAGTTACCCTCTAAAAGATTTATATCATTTTTTTTTGCTACTGAAAAAGCTGTGTTAATCATTTCTTGATTATAATATCTTTCTCCACATTTTAGTTTAGGCAATGAACTGTTTGATAAAAAGGTAGAATCAAAATGACCTTTTATCAACATAATAGAACCTGGATAATTTTTTAATTTTAAACTCCCAGATGAATTTGTTATGATTACTTTTTTAATTCCTAACTGGTGGAAGACTTTAATTGGTAATGAGACACTTTCTAAGTTTATACCTTCATAATAATGTAATCTTCCTCGCGCAACCAAAACATGCTTGTCTCCAATATAACCTGATATAAATTCTCCTCGATGACCATCTACTTTAGAAATTGGGAAAGAAGATATATTTTTAAATGGCAGAATCCTTTTATTAGTTAACTTGTTTACTACATGGTCAAGGCCAGATCCAAGAATAATTCCCATGTTTCCATCAAAGTTAAGGATACTGTTTATTTCATTTATTTGCACTAATAAATAACCACTTTTTAACTATCGCTCACCGCTAGCTGTCCACAACCAGCATCAATGTCAGTTCCTTTACTCCATCGGATAGTAACCGGAAAAGGGGCAGACCTTAATTTTGACATAAAAGAATGAATTTTACTTTGGTCAGGTCTCTGGAATTCACCATCTGTTTCATTATAAGGAATAACATTTAATTTACATTTTTTAATATCATATAATAGTTTAATTAACCTGGAAGCGTCCTCAATACTATCATTACATTCTTTAAGCAAAACATATTCAAAGGTTAGCCATGTATTAGATTGCTCAGTATATTTTTTTGAAGCATCTAATAAATCAACTAATGCATTTTTTTTTGTAATTGGCATAATCGCTTTTCTTTGTTCATTTGTGGTCCCGTTTAAACTGATAGCTAGCTTAAATTTTTCTTTTTCTTTAGTAAACTTTTCAATCTTACTAATGACACCAGCAGTTGATATTGTAATTCGTTTATATCCCATATTAATACCATTTGGATTGTGCAAAAGATGAGCAGATTTGATAACATTTCGATAATTAAGGAAGGGTTCTCCCATTCCCATAAAAACTATATTTGTTATTTGTTTATTTATTTTTTGGCTGATCATAAGATATTGATCAACTATTTCTCCAGGGGTTAAGTTTTCTTTAAATCCCATTTTTGCTGTAGCGCAAAACTTACAATCTAATGCACAACCAACCTGAGTTGATAAGCACAGAGTGACTCTATCATCATCATTCATTAAGACTGATTCAATTAAAGCTCCACTTTGTGTTTTAAATAAGAACTTATTAGTTAATTCTGAAGTCGATTTAGTTGCTCGAACAAAAGTTAAAGGATGAATACAATATTCTGATCTTAAAAAAGTTATAAGCTCTTTTGGTAAATTATTAAAAGCATCAAAATCATTTACTTTGTTCCTATATAGCCAGTTAAACAATTGTTTAGCTCTAAAACTTTTAACATCATTATCTTCACAAATTTTAACTAAACCTTCGAGACTCTTTCCAATTAGTGATGTTTTATCTGTTTTCATAAATTTACCCGTAAATTAAAAAATAAGCGTATTTAGCTTTCGGAAATTAACTTATCAAAGTAATTTTCTAACCGCAAATATTTATCACCAAAAATAATAGAGATATAATGTCAAAAAATATAAATGATACAGAATTACTAGAAGAACTTGTAAAAGCGAAAAATAACTTTACTACAGAAATTGGCAAAGTTATTATTGGTCAAAAAAGTGTGCTCGATCAGATGTTAATTGCACTCCTAACCCGTGGGCATACTTTGCTAGTTGGTGTGCCTGGATTAGCTAAGACTCTTCTTATAAAGTCTATGGCTGAAATATGCGATCTTAATTTTAAACGAATTCAGTTTACACCAGACTTAATGCCGAGTGATATTACTGGGACTGAATTAATCGATGTAGATCCTGAATCCGGAAAAAGAAACTTTCGTTTTTACAAAGGTCCAATTTTTGGAAATATTATTCTTGCTGACGAAATAAATAGAACACCACCGAAGACCCAATCGGCACTATTAGAAGCTATGCAAGAACATAAGGTAACAGCAGGTGGAAATACATATGATCTAGAGGAACCATTTTTTGTACTTGCTACTCAAAACCCGATTGAACAAGAAGGTACCTATCCACTTCCAGAGGCGCAATTAGACAGATTTATGTTTCATTTAAATATAAGCTACCCTACAATTGAAGAAGAAATTTCAATTGTTAACCGGACAACTATTGGTAATCATGCTAATATTGAAAAAGTATTTTCGAAGGAATCTATTATTAATTTTCAGAATCTTACTCTTCGAGTTCCAATTTCTGAAAATGTAGTAAGCTATGCTGTCAAATTAGCAGCCTCTACAAGACCAAATGAAGTTGATAGTGATAGCTATATTAAACAATGGGTTGAATGGGGCGCTGGTCCTAGAGCATCTCAGTATTTAGCCTTAGGAGCAAAAGCAAAAGCGCTTCTAGATGGTCGACCTACTCCAAGCATAGAAGACATTCAATCTATAGCTCCAGATATTTTAAGACACCGAATCCTCCCTAATTTCAACTCAGAGGCTGAGGGTATAAAAATTGATGATATAGTTAATCACTTAATTAATAATATCGAGGCTTAATATTTCCCAAGTAAACGATAAGAAAAAATATTTACAGCCCGAAATGGTTGCAATGCTTAATTCAATATCAATGAAAGCCAAATTAGTAGTCGAGGGGTATATAATTGGTCAGCACCGTAGCCCTTATCATGGATTTAGTGTTGAGTTTTCCGAACACAGGAGTTATGAACCTGGCGACGAGGTAAAGCACATCGACTGGAAATTATATGGTAAAACAAATAGACTATACGTAAAAAGATACGAAGAGGAAACGAACCTTCGTGCGCATCTTATTTTAGACACAAGTAAATCTATGTCATATACTAGTAATAAAGTTTCAAAATTAGATTACGGTAGCTATTTACTGGCTGCACTTTCCTATTTAATGATTAGTCAACAAGATGCAGCTGGAGTGGTCTTATTCGATGAAAAAATTCGTTCTTTTATACCTCCAAAAAGTACTCCTAGTCATTTAAATACACTTTTAAATGTATTAGATGCTCCAAAACCAGGGAATGACACAAAAATTGAGTCTGTGCTGCATCAAATGGCTGAAAGAATCAATAAACGTGGTTTGGTTATTATTATTTCAGACCTTTTAGATGAACCTAAAAATATTTTGAAGGGGCTAAAACATTTCCGACATAAGAAACAAGAAGTTATCTTGTTTCATATACTTGATCGAAATGAATTAGAGTTTGAATTTGAAAACAGAACGAAATTCGTTGATATGGAATCTGGTGAAGAAATAACAACAGATCCATGGCATATAAAAAATGACTATAAAAACTTAATATTAGACATACAGAAATATTACAGTAGAAATTGTCGACTTAATAAAATAGATTATGTTCCATTATATACTGACGATAGTCTTGATAAAGGTTTAAGTGAATATTTTAATAAAAGGCAACGACTAGGATAATACTCTTTATTAGTTTTGCTCGGCTATGTCCCGTTTGTACCTAATCAATTCTAATTGTCTTTGATATTCAGATTCATTTTCAAAGTCTATACTCTTTACATCTTTTATTTTTTTTTCTGCTTTCCTGTACCAGCGAACAGCTAATTCAAAATCTTTTGTAAAACCATCAGTACCATTAAAATATTTATCGCCCAGTCCTTCATATGAACTGGCCATACCTAAAGCAGCTTCAAAGTCATCTTCATTTAAATAATAAGCTTCATCAAAAGCTTTCTCAGCCTCTTCATAATTTTCCATTTGGTTGTGAATAACTCCTAAATTAAAAAATAAGTCAGCTTTAATAATCTTATCTTGTTCATTTTTAAGAGCATCGTTAAAAACTTTAATAGATTGTTCTTTTTCTCCAATGTCATAATACATAGATGCTAATTCTCTTAATGCATTACTATTTGAGGGCTCTATCTGAACTGCCTTTTTGTAATAAGGAATAACTGCCTCACTTCCTAAACCGCATCTCAAAAGAATTTGACCAGCTGTAAAGTTCGAGCTAAAACTTTCCGGATCTTTTTCTACCGCAATTTTTATAAAACCAATCGCTTTTTCCTTATCATCTAAATCTAAATAACATTTTGAAAGAGTTGTGTATGTTTGCGGGTCTTTAGGGTTAATAATAGATGCGTTAGTAAAATATGTAATTGCTTCGTTTAAGTACTTGTTTTTATTATCTGGATCAGATTGTATTTCTTTAAATTTTTCAACACCTTTGTTGAATTGCTCTGCCCAATAAAATTGGGTGTAATTATTAACTTGCTCAGAAACGGGAAGAAAAACAGTTCTAATTTCAACTTTTTTATTAGGGTCAATCGAAATAGCTTTCTGAAACATATCATACATTTCTTTCCAATCTTTATTTCTTGCATGAACCTCAATAGCATAAACAATGGGTATTTCCGGGTTATCAGGTTCTACAGCCATGGCTTTTGGAAGCCATTCATCTGCTTTAGACCATTCGGATTGTTGTATGGCTAATTTTGCTGTAGTGTATTCTTGACTAGAACACGCAAATAAAAACAACCCTACCGCAGTTAAAACTTTAAATTTTAATTTTGTTCTGAACCAATCGAACATAATAAATAGCCTCTCTTTTTTATAATTATCGTAAAAATTAATTGGTTTTATACCATATGAGAAAGTAAATCAATAAATAATTACTTAATTGAATCAATCCTTCTTTCTACATCACTTTTTTCAATGTTAATTAGCTTGTCTACTCCAAATTCCTCAATACAAAAAGAAGCAAGCACAGAACCTCGTACCATTGAATCGAAAGTTGAAAGCTCATCAATGAGTCCAGAAACAAATCCACCGCCAAAAACATCTCCCGCTCCAGTAGGGTCTATTACATCTTTTACCGGATAAACCCCCACAGATATATCTTCATTTTTGGATATACACCTAGCTCCTTTACTTCCAAGCTTAACAACAATCTTTTGTGGACCCATTGAAAGAACCTGTTTTGAAGCCTCTAGTATATTTTCGCTTTTTGTGAGCAAAGAAAGTTCGCTTTCATTTATAAGCAAAATATCTGTCCTCTCAATTATTTTTTTGAGTTCTTCTAACGTCGTATCAATCCACAAGTTCATTGTATCTGTAATAACCGTAGGGTCATTTTTGCATTGATTAAGAACACTAAGCTGCAAAGACGGATGAATATTTGCTAAAAACACCCAAGAAGTATTTATATTTTTAGAATGCACCACCGGATCAAAGCTCTCGAAAACACCTAGGTCGGTAAAAAGAGTGTCTCTATCATCTCCATTACTATGATATTTACCGCCCCAACTAAATGTTTTTCCATTTTTTTTTTCAATATTTTCAAGGTCTGAAGAAAAATTGTTAAATATTTCATCCCCTTCCTTAGGAAAATCATCCCCTACAATACCAATAGGGATAGGACTTCCATAGAACCCCGCTCCAATGGTAGCATACGTTGCTGAGCCACCCAAGAGGTTTTCTTTTTTACCAAATTTGGTCTCAATTGTATCAAGAGCAATTGAGCCCAAAATAAGAATTTCATTTGTTTCATTCATTATATTTATTCACTTTAACTGTTTTACTTTATATTATATAAATTACTATCTTAAAAAGTAGCCAAAATTTAAATTAAAATATAACTTGTAACGATGTCTACTTCTAAAATAACTTTTTAAATCTATGCTAAATAAAACATTTGCAATCATCACCGATATTCATTCAAATATTGCCGCTCTTGACAATGCTTTGAGCATTATTGAAAGCAGAAATAACATTGATCAAATTATATGCTTGGGTGATTGCTTTTCTCTTGGCCCAGAACCAGAAAAAACACTGGAAAAACTTGAATCACTTAAAAATTGTATTTTTATTCGTGGTAATCATGACCGCTATATAATTGAAAAACTTTGGGAAGAGGAACTTCCTACGCTTGAAGGAATGAACCCATATGATCCAATATGTAAAGCTATTGTTGAAAATGAAAAGTGGACTGCTGAAAAAATTGGAGATAGAGGGATAGAGTTCATAAGAAAAATGTTAGTTTCACATAGAGAAGTTATTGGTTCAACATTAATAGAGTTTACCCATGCATGGTACCAAAGAGATGATCATCCGCCATCAATTGAAGAAGCACTTAACTGGAAGAAGAATGTTTATAGCTCCAATACAGATATTGAGAAATTTATTTTCGTTCATGGTCATGTTCATATACCCAGGCATGATATTATTGATAACATGACTATTTATTGCCAAGGAGCAACAGGACTTCCATTTGATAAAGACACTAGGGGATCTGTTGCTTTTCTTGAAATAGGGGATGATATAAAGTGGGATGTAGTTAGGTTTGAATACGATAAAAAATTAATTATGGATCGGCTAGAAGAACGAAAAACTCCATTCTATACCAATCTTAAAAATACAGTTAAATACGCTTCAATAGGCAATAACTAGAAGGCTTTCTTCTTATTTAGAAATGATCTATTTCGATCACAGTTCAACAACACCCATACATTCAGAAGTCTCAAAAAGAATGTATGAAATAAATCAAGATCATTTTGCAAACCCCTCCAGTGTTTATGAATCTGGTCGAAAAGCAAAGTCTCTTATAGAGCATGCGCGTTTTCAAATTGCTGAAGCTGTTGGAGCAAAAAGCAGTCAAATATATTTTTGTAGCGGTGGAACAGAAGCGAACAATCAAGTTTTATGGTCTTTAATTAATCAAAAAAATAAACACATCATTATTTCAGCTATTGAACATCCAGCTATCAGCAAGGTTTTAGAGAGACTTAAAGTGTTCGGCGTCGAATCGACATTGGTTCCGGTCGATAAGCAAGGAGTTATAAATACATCAATATTACTAGATTCAATTAGAGACGATACTGGATTGATTAGTATTATGCTTGCAAATAATGAAATTGGATCTCTACAGCCAATTCGAAAAATCATTAAACAAATTAATAAACCTAACGTTCCTTTTCATACAGATGCCGTACAGTCAATTGGGAAGATGAGTGTAGATGTTTACGAGCTTGGCATAGATTATATGAGTTTATCAGCACATAAGTTTTATGGTCCAAAGGGTGTCGGTGCTTTATTTGTAAAAAATCGAGATAAATTTTCTTCTTTCATTGTTGGTGGAAATCAAGAAAACGGATTAAGAGGCGGTACTGAGAACATCGCTGGCATTGTTGGCATGGGCTTAGCCGCTGAACTAGCGGTAAAAAATCAAGAAAAGTGCATAGCCAAACTAAACTTATTAGAAAAACATTTTTTATCAAATATAAGGCAATCATTTCCTCTCGCTAAACACAATGCAAAAAATAATTTACCTGGATTACTTAGTATATCCTTTCCAGGATATAAATCCGATATTTTAATGGCAAAACTTGATAGATTAAACTTTGCTGTTTCAAATGGTTCTGCTTGTAATGCAGGTATTATAAAACCTTCAAAGGTACTTAAAGCAATAGGACTTGAGGATGAAATAAATCTATCAACATTGCGAATAAGTTTTGGAAAAGATAATACAATTGAAGAAGTAGACCAATTCATAAAAACTCTAAATGATATTTTAAATTGAAAAATATTGTAATAGGAATGAGCGGAGGAGTTGATAGTGCTATCGCTGCATCAATTTTAGTAGAGCAAGGTTATAATGTTGAAGCTATATTTATGAAAAACTGGGATGAGGATGATAAAGAATTTTGTACAGCAGTTGAAGATTATAAAGATGCTTTACAAGTATGTGACAAGCTAAATATTCCTCTAAGGTCAATTGATTTAATTGAAGAGTATTGGGAGAAAGTATTTAAAATATTTTTAGATGAGTGTAAGATTGGACGTACTCCCAATCCTGATATATTGTGTAACAAAGAAATAAAGTTTAAAGCTTTTTTAGATTATGCAAAGGCATTTGGTGCGGATCAAATTGCGACAGGTCATTATTCGATGATATCAAATCAAAATGGTAGCTTTCAACTTAAAAGAGGGCAAGACGAGAACAAGGACCAAAGCTATTTTTTATGTAGACTAAATCAATACCAGCTATCAAAAAGTATTTTCCCTATTGGAGACCTAGATAAAAACTTTGTTAGAGAAAAAGCAGAAAAACTTGGTTTTATGAACCATAATAAAAAAGATAGTACCGGCATTTGCTTTATTGGAGAAAGAAACTTTAAAAATTTTCTTAAAAAATTTTTTAGCATTCAGCCTGGAGAAATAATTAAAAACAATGGGCAAGTCATTGGAGAACACCAAGGTTTGATGTACTACACATATGGACAGCGACAAGGTTTAGGCATCGGTGGTGGATATAGTGATTATGAAGGGCCTTGGTATGTATCTGATAAAATAATAGAAGAAAATAAATTAGTTGTTGTGCAGGGTAAAAATAATTCAGAACTGTATCATACGCACTTAACAGCTTCAAATATGAATTGGATTGCTGGATACCCTCCTGAAAAAAATAAAAATATAACAGCAAAAATTAGGTACCGCTCAAAAGATGCCTTATGCAAAATTAATTATCGGTCGAATGATATACTCGTTGAATTTGAAACCCCACAATTTGCTGTAGCGCCCGGACAATCTATTGTTTTCTACGATCAAGATATTTGTCTGGGAGGCGGATTTATTGAAAAGCGTGGAAGTAAAAATATATTGTAAAATTCAACCTAATTTATTTTTGGAACAAAATACTTGTGTTAAATTATAATATCATATGAAAAGAAATATATCTATATCATTAATTATACTTTTATATTCAAACATAACTTATGCACAATTGCTTTCGAATGTTAACAATAGAGAA
>JABGWJ010000153.1 GCA_018645565.1 bacterium
AGACTTAGATATCCTCCCGGGAAACTACTTTCTGCCCACCTATTGTCATCCGAAAAGCTGTACGATATAATGAAAAATAAAGAAAGAAAGAATCTATTCTTCTTCATTTATAGATCTATCACCCCATAAAGATTTCAATCTCTCTTTTATCCATTTTTCATGCCCCTGGTTAGACGGTTTAAAAAAGCTTATATTATCTTTTCCTGGTGAATAATTCACATTTACAAAATGACCTGGGTGCGAATGTGGATATTTATAATCTTTACCATAATCTAAGTTTTTCATCAGTCCTGTCGGCGCATTTCGCAAATGAAGAGGTACAGAGGGTGATCCATTTTCTTTCACATAGTCAAGAGCTTGATTAATAGCCTCATAAGAAGCATTTGATTTTGGAGCGCTCGCGAGATAGGTTGTTATTTGACCTAAAATAATAGCTGCTTCTGGCATGCCAATTATATGAACAGCTTGAAAAGCAGACGTTGCAATGATTAATCCATTTGGATCAGCATTCCCAATGTCTTCAGAAGCTAAAATGATAAGCCTTCGGGCAATGAATTCAGGTTTTTCGCCTCCCTCTAACATTACAGCTAACCAATAAATTGCAGCATCAGGATCACTTCCCCTTACAGATTTTATAAAAGCACTAATTATATCATAATGATAATCGCCTTTTTTATCATAAATCAATATTTTGGATTGTGCAGCGTCAGAAAAAATTTGGTCTGTAATCTCTTTTTCTTCTCCTAATAATTGAACAGCCACATCTAAGGTATTCAGCATTTTTCTTGCATCTCCTCCAGCTGATTTAATTAATTTTTTTTGAACCTCTTTTCCTATTGTTATGCCCGATTGGCTCAAAATAATATCAGCATTGAATGCATGATCTAAAATAGATTCTAAATCAGGTGCTTCTAAGGACTTTAGTGTTAAAACTTTGCATCGAGATAGAAGTGGTGATATGACTTCAAAGGAAGGGTTCTCTGTAGTTGCTCCAATAAGATTGATTGTTCCTTCTTCAACAGCTTTAAGAAGTGCATCTTGTTGAGATTTATTATATCGATGAATTTCATCGATGAACAAGAGAGTTTGTTTACCCATTTCACGATTAGACTTACCTATTGAAATAACCCCACGTAAATCTTTTACCCCACTAGAAATAGCTGATATTTCTTTCATCACGGCATTAGTTGTTTGAGCAATTATACGCGCAAGGGTTGTTTTGCCTGTCCCAGGAGGACCCCAAAGTATCATAGAGAATATTTTTTCTTCTTCAATAATTGTTCTCAGAATTTTCCCATTCCCAACTAAGTGTGATTGCCCTTTATAATCATCGATACTAGTTGGGCGAAGACGCTCTGCTAATGGAGGTAAATGAGTATCGAAGAGCGTTTGAGTTTGGTCCATAATTAATTAATTTTAAGTTGGTTTAAAGAAAAAATAAGCAACTAATGAAGAAATTTAACAGTTTACAATTGATAATGACATCCATATTACTTTTTAGTATTGGTTGTGAAGAGGAAGGAGAAACTATGACAGGCGAACTTATTATTGAGGATATTGTGATTGGCGATGGCGCTGAAGCAAAATCAATGGACAATGTAACTGTTCACTACACAGGAAAATTGACAGATGGAATAATTTTTGATTCATCAAAAAATCCAAACCGTGAACCCTTTTCATTTACAGTGGGCATTGGTGTCGTTATTAAAGGATGGGATGAAGGTGTCCCTGGGATGAAAATTGGTGGCACACGAAGATTAACTATTCCACCAAATTTGGGTTATGGTTCACAAGGTGCAGGCAGCGTAATCCCACCTAATGCAACTTTAGTATTTGATATAGAGTTATTAGAAATTGAATAAAAAACCATAGATAATATATACGACATTTGAAATATCTAGATAGCTGAGCACAGCCTTTATCTCATTTATCTGTGAAAATAAAAACAAGCATACAGGCGAGACTACCTACACCTAAAAAATAAAATAAAAACTCTCCACCTCTGTCATTTATTTGATATGTTGAAAGGAAACATAACAAAGAAGAAATGATTGAAATATAAAATGATGGTTTTTGCTTGAACATTTAATTTTTTACAAATGATTAGCAAGTTTTGAATGCTTTTCTTCTAAGTTTAATAATCTTTTCTTTATTGGTAATCCTCCACCATAACCAACAAGCTCACCATTACTTCCAATAATTCTATGACAGGGTATTATAACGGCTATAGCATTTGCACCATTTGCGGAAGCAACGGCCCTTACTGCTTTTTCATTCCCAATATACTTTGCTATATCGAGATAAGATGCGGTTTCTCCATAATTTATTTTTAATAATGCATCCCAAACTTGTTTTTGAAAATCACTCCCAACATATAAAATTGGCAAATCAAATATTTTTCTTTCTGCCATAAGGTATTCCGCTATCTGTTTCCGCGTTTCTTTCAAGATTTTATTATCTTGAACTACGAATTTTGCATTTAATGTTTTTTTTAAACGATTATCAACTGAGAATCGCATTTTTCTATATCTGAAATCAAGTAAGCAAAGCTTACTATCATAGGAACCTAAAACTAATTCTCCAATTTTTGTTTTATGATATTGAATTTCCAATCGTCCACTATTTTCATTTATTGATTTATCAGCACTAATGATTCCCATTATTTTACAATCCCTTCCATCCATCATTGGCGCATATCGTGTAAAACAACCAAACAATTATGACACTCGGAACGATACTAATTTCCTCTAAAGGTAATAGACTTGGAATATTTAGTATAAACCCTATTACACCAATTCTTACAATATAGCGCTCATTCTTTTTAAACCATGCACGAATTCCATCCATACTTTATATCTAACCATCCTTAACCTAGACAAAAAACCCTAATGGCAAGGGGATTTTTTAAAAGCTATTTGTTATCATACTACTATTTTAAAATAATATGATAAACCTTAAACAATTGTGTTAATTATCAACATTGTTGCAAACATAAGAAGAACCAATCCGATAACACGATCAATAATAATTGCATGTAATCTTAGCTTACCTACTATCGAAGTGTTTGCTAAAACTGTAGCCACCAAAACATACCAAGTTGTATCTATAGCCCCAGCTACAATTGCCATGATATAACGACCCGTATTGGTTATGTCAGGATTTATAAATTGACTAAAAACTGCAACCATAAAAACAAGAATTTTAGGATTCAAAAAAGAAATC
>JABGWJ010000154.1 GCA_018645565.1 bacterium
AAGTCGTCTGAAAATTTTTCTGAAACAAATTTTTTAGGATAGTGTTTTGCAAGATCTAATATATTTTTTGAATAATCACCAATACGTTCAATATCTACAACAATATTGATAAGAACCAAACCTGAGTCAATATTGGTTACGTCTTTTGATACAGAATAATAGGTTACGACTTTTTTGCGAATCTCACGGTGATAATTATTAATCTTTTCATCTCGGAGTTTAATACTTTTAAGGACTTTATTTTTTTCCCCTGATCGTAGTGCATCGACCGCATCATTGAACATTTCATGTGATAAATGAAGCATATCGTTTGATTCATTCCACGCTTGAGAAAGATTATCCTCTGATTTCCAAATATTTACAAGATCTTTAAATACTGACATGATTCCTCCAATTAATAAAAATTGTTATGTTCTTCCAAAATAAATAATACATAGGGGTATAAAAACAAAAATAAAAAATAGATATAATAATGGTAAGTATTTTTTTGTCACGGCTTGCTCAGAAATAATTTCAGCACATTTTAGTGGGATATTTCTTAATACCGGGATACAATAAATAATTATGATACCAATTATATTAAAGAGCAGGTGGCTAAATGCAGCTACGAGAGCAGAAACTGTTCCTGTTATTGCGGCCAAAAGAGCGGTAACAGTTGTTCCTATATTTGCCCCAAGAGTAAATGGAAAAATTTGGCGGAGTGTCAAAACACCAGCTCCTGCAAGTGGCACAACTAGCGATGTTGTAATCGATGAGCTCTGGACCATAACCGTAATGATAATACCAAACGCCATTGCTTTGAGAGCTGTATTAAAAATATATTGATCAAAAAATCCTTCTATTTTTTTTAATACTAAACTCTTTAAAAGTTTTACGATACTATAAAGCATGAGGAACGTTATAAAAACGCTCAATACAAGATAGACTATATCATTATCAAAAGTAAATTTTTGAATGAATTTAGAACCGGATTTTACTGCTAACTTTATTGGACTTTTAGATTGAAGGACTTCAATGTTTTCGATTTTTCCAAACATCTTTAATGCAAACCATTCTGATGTTTTTTGGAGGGGGTGAAAAATTATTTCGATTGGGAATACTATTGCTACAGCCATAATATTAAAAAAGTCATGAACTGTTGATGCTGCAAAGGCTCTCTTAAATTCACTTCTCTTATTTATATGTCCTACAGAGACTATTGTATTTGTTACTGTTGTCCCAATATTTGCACCCATTATCATTGGTATTGAACTTGCTATTGTAAGGCTTCCGCTGCTAACCATTCCAACAATTAAAGATGTTGTTGTTGATGAACTCTGAAATAATACGGTAGAAAATATCCCGATAAATAAAGCAATGAATGGGTCACTAGTTGTTGTTAGTACTGTCTCTGCAAATTCTGAACCCATCCTTTTAATTGCAGATGACATTCCAGCAATTCCTACCAAGAAGAGATAAAGAGATGAAACAATGCCAGCAATTTTTAGAGAACTTTTTAAAGTATCATTGTTCATACGACGATTAATATTAAATAAGAAAAGTTAGATTCCTGTTAGGGGTTTTTTAATTATTGAATACCAGTTTTTAAAATATCATGTATATGTATAATACCATCAGGTTTTTTCAACTCATCTGATGAATAAACAAATAGGCTAGTAATATTATGTTTTTCCATAAGCTCTAAGGCTGTAATTGCAAGTGTGTCTGCTGTTATAGTCTTTGGTTTAATAGACATAAAATCTTCAGCTGTTTTATCAAAAATATTATTGCCACCGTTTTCGATACCCCTTCTAATGTCACCATCCGTGATTATTCCAATGAGCTCATTATTTTGATCTAGAACACCAGTTATCCCCAACCCTTTTTCTGATATAGTTAATAGAGCTTCTTTTAAACTAGTGTTTTTATGAACAAACGGAATTTTACTTTCTTTGTGCGTTAATTGGTTTACTGTAAGTAATAATTTTTTCCCTAATGACCCCCCAGGGTGTAATTCGGCAAAGTCCTGAGCGTTGAATCCTCTGCTTTCTAAAAGAGCTACAGCTAATGCATCCCCCATCGCAAGTGTTGCTGTTGTACTTGCTGTTGGAGCAAGGTCTAAGGTGCACGCTTCCTTTTCTACTGAAATGTCTAAAGCATAGTCTGTATTTTTAAATAAAGTAGAATTTTCCTTACCGACCATGCTGATAGTTGGTACTGCTTTTCTTTTTAAAGATGGAATTATCTCAAGAAGTTCATGTGTTTCACCACTATTACTTACCATCAATACCACATCACCTTTTGTAATCATTCCAAGATCACCATGAAAGGCATCAGCTGGGTGAACAAAATGTGAAGGGGTTCCCGTAGAAGCCATAGTAGAGGCAATTTTTTGTGATATTAATCCCGATTTTCCCATCCCTAAGATAATCAGTCTCCCTTTACAATTAAGAATAGTATTAACTGCTTTATCAAATTCATTCCCTATTCTATTAGCTATAGCAGCAACTGCCTGAGCCTCTATTTTGATAACATTTTTTCCAACCTCTATATTTTTTGACTTACTCATTAAATAAATTTAACGTAAAAGTATGTCCACATGCGTATCATAACATTATTAATGTTTGAAACATCTCTGTCCCGTAAACACCATGGCTATACCATGTTCATTACATGCTGATATTACTTCATTATCTCTTATAGACCCTCCTGGTTGTAGCACTGCCTTTATTCCACTTCCAGCAATTTTATCAATACTATCTCTAAAAGGGAAGAAGGCATCAGAACATAGAAATGAGTCTTTAATGTCTGTCCCTGATTTTTTTATTGCTATATCAACTGAATCAACCCTACTAACTTGACCGGCACCAACTCCAACAGTTGTATTATCTTTTACTATTAGAATGCCGTTTGATTTAATATGTTTTAAAACTTTCCATCCAAAAAGCATTGTATTTATTTCTTCTTCTGACGGCTTTAGTTCAGTAACTGTTTCGAGTTTACTTCTGGGTAAGATACTAGTGTCTGTTTCTTGGACAATCAACCCACCAACTATATTTCTTACTTCAAGTAATGGGTCTCTTTGTTCAATATTCCCTACCTCGAGAACTCTAAGGTTTTTTTTCTTTGATAAAATATCTAATGATTTTTTTGTAAAAGCGGGAGCTAAAATAATTTCTACAAATACTTTTGATATTTCTTCTGCAAGTAAATCATCACAGGGTTGATTTATTGCAATAACACCACCAAAGGCAGATATACTATCAGCAGAAAATGCTCTTTTATAAACATCCAACATGTTTGCACCAAGTGCAACACCGCATGGGTTTGCGTGTTTAACAATAACGCATGCGGTTGATTTAAATTCTTTTAAACACGATAAAGCAGCATCTGCGTCCATTATATTATTATAAGATAATTTTTTACCTTGGTGAATTTTTGCATTTAATATACCATTTGATTTATCTCCTGGGATTTGAAATGCAGAAGCAGCTTGGTGAGGGTTTTCTCCATAACGCATATCGGAGTGTTTCTTATAGGTCAATGTAAAATCATTTGAGAGCGTCGATTCCTTCAAATAATTATGAATTATAGTATCGTATTGAGCTGTATGTCCAAATGCTTTTGATGATAAAGAAGAACGTGTTTCAAAATTAATTTCGTTTTCCTCATTTATATTTTCTAGTATTCGCTCATAATCAGATGGGTCAATAATTACTGTTACCCAGCCTACATTTTTAGCAGCACTTCGGATCATTGTTGGGCCTCCGATGTCTACATTCTCTAAAGCTAGAGCTTGGTCACAGTCTATTTTTGAAATTGTTTCAGAAAATGGATAGAGGTTGCAGATAACTAAATCAATCCATTTTATATTGTTTTCAGTGGCATCGGATTCATGTTTATCTCTCAATCCGAGTATACCACCTTCGATCAGTGGGTTTATCGTTTTGACTCTTCCGTCCATTATTTCTGGGAAATTAGTGTACTCACTTACATCGCTGACGGCAATTTTTTTTTCTCTTAAAAAATTAGCACTACCTCCGGTTGATAAAATTTCAATACCTCTAGAGGAAAGCTCTTTACCAAGCATTGCTAAATTTGTCTTATCAAAAACAGAAATTAGAGCTCGCTTAATTTTTACATTTTTAGTATTTAACTTTGGATTTTCTAACATATTATTTATTGGTTATAAGGTTAATAGCTTCTATGAACGCTTTTCCTTCTAAATCTTGAACTTTTTGTTTTAGTGTATCAACGTTATCATTTGGATCAACGTGGCAAGATTTTTGAACTAAAATAGGGCCGCCATCAATTTCTTCGGTGACAAAATGGATAGTGCATCCCGTTTTTCTATCACCATTTATTAATACTTGTTCATGTACGTTTGTATCCATCCCACCAGCATACTTGGGCAGTAGAGAAGGGTGAACATTTAATATTTTATCTTGCCAATGTTGGCAAAACTCATTTGATAGAATTCTCATAAACCCAATCAAAAGTATTAATTCAACATTGTTTTCTTCTAAGCAATCAGAAACTTGTTTGTCAAAGTCTTTCCGTGTTTTATTAAAATGAGATATGTATTTGAAATTTACTTTGTGATCTTTTGCTCTTTTAAGGATTAAAGCATTTTCTTTATTAGAAATAACAATTTTAATTGAAGCATCGATGGTTTTTTCTTCAATTGCATTTAGAATAGCTTGTAAGTCGGTACCTTTTGTAGATCCTAAAACACCAATATTTATCATTTAATAGACAGCATATGGTTTAGTTTTTTTTGTATCAGCTCTGTTGTCCCTATATCTTTTCTATGAAAAAGAGGTCCTTTTACCTTTGAAATATTTTTTTCAGCAATTTGTTCAGCTTCCCATATCGAATCCCCATGACCAACTATTGCAATAGTGCGGCTACCTATTTGAATTAATTTTTCTTTTTTTCTCTCAACGGAAGCATAAAACATTAAATCTTTGTTTTTTACATTTGAAATATCAACTTCTTCTCCCTTTATTGGATTATCAGGATATCCATCAGGTACAGCGTACTTACAGACTGTTGCTAGATTTTTAAAAACAATATCTAACATGTTAAGATTTCCAGCAACTATAGATTCACATATATCTATAAAGTCAGTATCTAATATTGATAAAACATTCATAGCCTCAGGGTCACCGAAACGAGCGTTATATTCTATTAATTGAACACCGGCATTTGTTGCAATAAAGCCTCCATATAAAATTCCCTTATAGCCTTCTCCAAACTTTTGATTTAAGGCTTTTGCTGTTTGTTCATTTATTTTTTGTGCTAACTTTATATGGCTGTCTTCTAAAAATGGCAATTTATGATCAGAATCTGAATATGTACCCATACCGCCTGTATTTGGACCAGTATCATTTTCGTATGCTCTTTTGTGATCCTGAACGACAGGCATGTGACTTAAGTTTTGGCCATCACAAAAGCTCATTAATGAGAACTCTTCTCCCACAAGTTTTCTTTCAATTACAAAAGGGCCTCCTTTTGCAATTAGTTCTTTGCAATAAAGTATCGCTTCTTTGTGTGAATGCAAATGATCTCCAGATACTTTGACCCCTTTTCCACCTGCTAGCCCGTCGTACTTCACAACATAATCTTCTCCTAATAAAGAAAGGAATTCCTCAACCCCATCCATATCTTTAAAAGTTTTGTACTTTGGGCATCCAGGAATTTTATATTCTTTTAAAAGGTTACGCGTGAACGACTTTGACGTTTCTATTTGCGCTAGATTTTTTTTGGGACCTATTGTACCTACTTCTATATCCCATAACGCATCAGCAACTCCATTAAACAATGGATTTTCAGGTCCAATTATAGCAAAATCAATTTCATGTTTTTTTGCATAGTTTTTAACTAAATCTGGGTCGTTAATATTATCAATTTTAATGTCCTCACAGATATTTATTAAGCCTGGATTGTGATTGGATGCAAGACAATAGATTTTTTTTGCTCTTTTTGATTGTGATAGTGCTTTAACAATTGCATGTTCACGAGCACCTGAACCAATGACTAAAATTCTTACCATAATGGAAATTTTATTTTACCTAATTGTATCTTTTCTTTTGTTTTCTAAATTGAGTAAATATTCTTTTGTTACACAAGGGTCACAATATTCTCCTGTAAAAACAGATTCTTCGAATTTTGTTATTAAAGGGTTTCCAATGCTGGCCGAGGATCTTAAGTCTTCTAGGTCCTGAAATATTAATTCATCTGCCCCAATAAAGTTTTTTATTTGACGTATTGTTCTATTATGAGCGACTAGTTCTTTTGTCGCAGGCATATCAATACCAAAAACATTTTGGTACCTGATAGGTGGACTAGCTGATGCAAAATAAACTTTTTTTGCTCCATTTTCTCTAACCATTTGTATTATTTTTTTTGATGTGTGTCCTCTTACTATCGAATCATCAACCAGTAAAACATTTTTATCTTTGAATTCTATTTCAATTGGATTGAGTTTTTGGGCAACAGATTTTTTTCTAGCACTTTGACCCGGCATAATAAATGTTCTTCCAATGTATCTATTTTTCATAAAACCTTCTCGATATTTTACACCAAGTTTGTATGCAACTTGCATGGCAGAAGTCCTGCTTGTATCTGGAACCGGAATAACAACATCTACTTTAAGGTCATTGTAGTTGGTCATTATATTTTGACCTAAAAAATCTCCCATTCTAAGTCTTGATTTATGAACAGAAATTTCATCTATGGTTGAATCTGGACGAGAAAAATAAACGTATTCAAATAGACAAGGCTGATATGAAGATCCTTTCAGGGGTCTTTTTTTATCAATTAAGCCTTCTTCATCAACAATGATGACCTGACCAGGTTTAATGTCTTCTTCAAAAGAGTATCCCATTGCAGTTATAGCGCTACTCTCCGATGCAATAAGGAATGATTTTTTATTCCTTCCGTATGATAAAGGACGTATACCTTTAGAGTCTCTAAAAGCCACAAGCCCTATTCCAGCTACAATCATAACAACTGCATAACCCCCAGAACATTTTTTAAGCACATTTTTTAAAGCTTTATGAACATGAGCTTTTGTTAATTTTCGGAATTTTGTTTTGTATAGCTCATAACAAAACTGTTTTAAAAGCACTTCAGAATCAGAGCTGGTATTAAATTGGCAAAAATTAATTTTTACTAACTCTTCTTTTAGTTTTTCACTATTTGTTAATGTTCCATTGTGCGCTAAAGCTACATTAACAGGGTTTGCTGTATAAAAAGGTTGTGCTTCATTAACATTATTACCTCCAGCAGTCGGGTATCTAACATGCCCAATTCCGATATTCCCATGTAGCTTATCAAAAGTCTTTTGATTTTTAAAAACTTCTGTTACTAATCCTATCTCCTTATGAGAAGATATTTTTTTAGTATCCCAGGTTGAAATACCTGCGGCATCTTGCCCACGATGTTGAACTTGTATTAGAGAATCATAGATGTCACCAGAAACATGTTCTTTTTTATGGTATAGTCCAACTATTCCACACATTATTTTAACTCAATCAATTTTCCTGCAATTCCAATGTATTGATCAGGAGTAAGGTTAATAAGTTTATTTTTTTCTTCTTCAGGAATACGTAATAGTTTTACAAACTCTAAAATTGATGCTTGATTTATTTCAGTACCTTGGGTCATGTTTTTTAATTGTTCGTATGCATTATCAGATCCTGTTTTTCTTAAGATGGTTTGAATAGCTTCTGCTAAAACTTCCCAGTGGCTATCAAGCTCCGTTTTCATTTTGGTTTTATCTACTGTTATTCTTCCTAAGCCCTTTAAAATATTTTTACATGCAAGGTAGCTATAACCCATAGCGACGCCTTGATTTCTGAGCGTGGTACTATCTGTTAGGTCTCTCTGCATTCTAGAGATTGGTAACTTATTTGAAAGATGATCAAAGATAGCGGTAGCTAAGCCCAAATTCCCTTCAGCATTTTCGAATTGAATAGGATTTATTTTATGAGGCATTGTTGAAGACCCAACCTCGCCTGGTATTTTCTTTTGTTTTAATATGCCTCTGCTTACATAGGACCAAATATCTCGGCATAAATCTGTTAAAATATTATTGGACCTTATAATAGAATGATAGCTTTCAACAACTGAATCATGTGGCTCTATTTGTGTTGTTATAAGGTTAGGTTCTAGACCTAATGAAGAAACAAACTTCCGCGTAAATTGAAGCCAGTTTACTTTTGGATAAGCAATAGAATGAGCAGCCCAAGTACCAGTCGCTCCACTAAATTTTCCTAAAAGAGTATGGTTTTTCATTTGAGAAGATTGTCTATTCAATCGATGAGTAAACACTTTTATTTCTTTTCCAAATGTGGTTGGAGTAGCAGATTGCCCATGTGTAAGAGAGAGCATTGGCGTATTAGCAAATTGTTTACTAATGGTTTTTAATTTTTTGATTACTTCATTTAATTTTGGTAAAAATTCTTTTTTAAATGCCTCTTGCCACATTAAAGAATATGATAAATTATTTATATCTTCAGAGGTAAGCGCAAAATGAATCCAAGGGAAGATTCGCTTTTTATTTATTTTTTCTAGTTTTTCTCTAATGAAATATTCTACTGCTTTTACATCATGATTTGTAGCGACTTCAATTGCTTTCACTCTTTTCGAATCATCAAGATTAAAAGAGGTATATATTTTTCTGAGTTTTTCTTTGTCTTTTTTAGAAAAGGGCTTCAGCTCCTGAATCTCTTTTTCTAGAGAAAGTGAAATCAAGTATTCAATTTCTACTTTAGTTCTGTATTTTATAAGAGCGTGTTCAGAAAAATAATCAGAAAGATTTTCTGTACTTTTTGAGTATCTCCCATCAAGAGGAGATATTGCTTTTAAAGGTTCAGACACCAAAGATTCTTTTGACAGCAAGCGCGCAGTTTCCTGGGTCTACAACTGTCAATACTGGTGTTTGGCTTGGCATTTGGAGTGTGGAATGAATATTAACTAACATATCTGCCTTATCAGAAAATGGTGGACATCCTATGGTTGGGAATTCAGAGTTTGCAGCAACGAAACCAGATAAAGCATTAGATCGTCCAGCTATTGTAACATAGACAATGTTTTTATTTTTTTTATTATCTTCAAGTATTTCTAATACTTTTAATGGTTGTTTATGCGCAGAAGCTGCATGTTGTTCCCATGGGATATTGTATTCATCTAATTTGTCAGTGATTTTTTTTGCGTGAGGCTCATCAGATGTGGAGCCCATAATTAAAATAGTTCTCATTTAGTGTGGTCTTTCAGGTTTTCTTTTATTCGTTCTGTTATTGCTCTACCTTTATCAGGAAAAGGGAAAATGCTTCCAGTTATTGTCTCATATAAATAAATGTATCTACTAGATAATTCAACAACTAATTCATCTGGCGCTTGAGGTAATATTTTATCATTGTATGGATCGCAATTATCTACAAACCATAGTCTAAGAAATTCTTTATCAATATTCTGAGGTTCTTTATTATTAGCGATAAGACCTTCGTAACTATCAGCTATCCAATAGCGACTGCTATCGGGAGTATGAATTTCATCAATAAGAAGAATATTACCATCCTTATCTTTACCCATTTCGTACTTTGTATCTACTAAAATCATTCCATGCTGCGCTGCTTTTTTTTGGCCGAACTCAAAAAGTTCTAGTGCTTTTTTACTACAATAATCCCAGTCTTGCTGAGTCATCCATTTTTCATTTACAATGTCAATAGGAGAAATTGGGCGATCGTGGTCTTCTTCTTTTGTCGTGGGTGTTAGCATGTTTTCTTCAAGTTTTTGATTTTTTATTAAGCCTTCTGGAAGAATGTTACCACAATATTCACGATCTCCATTATTATACACTGTCCAAAGAGATGTGCTTGTACTACCGGTTATAAAACCCCGGACAACAAATTCAATTGGAAAAACCTCACACTTTTTTGCGATTATCACATTGGGGTCAGCAACGTTTAAAATGTGATTAGCAATAATGTGTTTTGTCTCTTCAAACCACCACGCACTTGTTAGGTTTAAAACTTGACCTTTGAAAGGAATCGCTGCAAGAACACGATCAAAAGCACTCTGCCTATCTGTAGTTATTAACGCAAGATTATCTCCAAGATCATATTGGTCTCGGACCTTACCTTTTCTTTTTTGTAAAGACCCTAAATCTGTTTCGGTAAGAGTATTATTAAGCTCAGCCGAGATACGGTCTTTATATTGATTAACTGATTCTAAAACATTCATGCGATAATGGGTTATGTAGTATGTTCGTATCTAAAATGTTATCTAAAATAGATTCAAACTTAGCATTTTTTATAGTGATGTTCCACACTACACCGCGTTTTAATTCCAATAAATTTTTTATTTTAAATCTTTTTGTTAGGGAATTAAATTTTTTCTGAGAAAAAACATCTTCTTTTTGACGGATTAGTAATGAGTGAGATTCTTCATTCTCTGGAATCTTGCTTAAATACTCTTTATTAGAATTAAATAATTCACCAGTGCTTTCAATTAGTTCTAAAACATCTTCAGCATTTTCTGAATGAGTAATTTCCCAATGTTGCTGCTTTGTAACTAAAACTTCAAATCCTCTTTTCTGTAATGCATTTTGAACTGTAATGGCTTCATTGTCTGTTATGACTAAGTCAATAATCCATGTCTTTGCATTTTCACTTTTTATGTAATGACTAAACTTTTCCTTATTGTATTGATAAGAAAGTTCCACTTTATCAAAGTGAATTTCCTTCTCAATGTATTCTTTCATCGAAGAAAATAATTTGTCACCATATGAGGTTCTTTCTGGATGTGGCATCATTGCAAGTAGATTGCCGGTGGTATTTGATATGGCAGCAAGATTATAATCTGATCCATTTGGATTAATTGGAAACTCATTTGATGTTTTACCGCCTGGATCACAATATCTAAAAACAGTTTGTCCATTTTGTTTTAATTCATTTAATAAAATTTTTGGTATAATAAATCTTCCCTCTGCATGAGCGAATGGTATGTTTAATATTTCTTTTTCATCAAGATGCATAGTAAAAGCGTTATTTTTTTTAGGGACTGAAAGTTTAAGGTTAGCCCAATCGTTAAAATAACCTGTTCCTACTATTTGACCAGATACGATTCTTTTATTATCTGCAAGAGCTACAGTTGTTTGATTATTTAGTGTGCCTGGGACTAATCCAGACTCAACTAAAATTTGAGCACCATTGCATATTCCGAGTATTGGTTTCCCTTTTTCAGATTCGGTTTTTAAAATATTCATTATTGGTTCAAGAGATGCTATTACACCAGCTCTAGACCTATCTTCAAATGAAAAACCACCAGAAATTATATAGCCATGGCATTGTTGTATTGATTTTAAGTCTGCGTTCCAGAGGATTTCAATTGGATGCATTCCAGCTCGTTTAACAGCAAGATATGTTTCTCTCTCTGTATTAGAACCAGGGAATTGAACAACGCCAATATTTATTTTCATATACCTTAATTACAATAAATTGGTTTAGAAAGCAGGTCAAACTTAGTAATACAATATCTATGTAAAAATAAAAGTGTAAAACTAAACCAACGATGTCGAATATTCGTTTTTATTATTAAATTTTAGACACAATAAATCTATGATTATATATAACAGAACAAAGTATAAAGAACTTTCCCTAAAGAGTTATCAAAAAGAGAAAAGAAGGCTTCAAATTGAACTTTTAAAATTACAAGAGTGGGTTATACATTCTGAAAAAAGGCTAGCTATTGTCTTTGAGGGCAGAGATGCAGCAGGGAAGGGAGCGACTATTAAAAGATTTATTGAAAATCTTATCCCTAAAACAAAAAGAGTTGTTGAGTTAGGTGTGCCGACTGCTAATCAAAACAAAATGTGGTTTAAAACGTATGATAAGCTTTTACCTCAAAAAGGTGAAATTGTATTTTTTGACAGGTCTTGGTATACAAGAGGTCTTATTCAACCCGCAATGGGGTATTGTACAGATAGACAATATAACTACTTTATGAAAAAAGTTAATGATTGGGAGAAAAAGCATATTGCTAACGGTCTTCTATTAATAAAATTTTATCTTTCTGTATCAAAAGAAAATCAGAGACAACGATTTGCATTCAGGCAAAGCAGCCCTCTTAAATACTGGAAGCTTAGTGTAAATGATTTAAAAGCTGCAAAAGAATGGGATTTATTCACTCATTATAAAGATCAAGTTTTCACTAATAGTGAACCAAACAATAATCCATGGGTGGTTATTAATTCTGATAATAAAATGATAGCTAGGTTAAACGCTATGAGATATGTTTTATCTAATTATGATTATGAAGGGAAAAAAGTCCTTAAAGATAAAAAATGGTCTAAAGAAATTGAAGAATATGATATAGTTGTGGATGGGGTAAAGTTTAAAAACTTAACAAAAGAACAATATGAACTTCTTTATAAATTAAAAGGGAGTACTTAATTGTCTTATCAAATAAAAGCAGCTGGCGGTATAGTTATAGCTGAAGGTAAAATTCTTTTCATCAAGAAAAATGGGCGCTGGGAATTTCCAAAGGGAAGATTCAAAAAAGATTCAAAAAAAAAGAATACAGCAATCAGGGAGATTTGTGAAGAGACGGGCATACAAAAAAAACACTTAACAATAATTAAAACACTAATTCCCACCCATAACAATATTAAGATTAATGGAAAAGCAGGAGTTAAAAAAACTTTTTGGTTCTTGGTTGAGTTTTTAGGTGACGAGAAGACGAAGCTTTCTCCTGAAAAAAAAGAAGGCATAACAAAGTGCAAATGGTTGAAAATCAATGAGGTTTCATCGAAGATAAAAAAGAGCCGTCCGTTGGTACATTATCTCTGGGAATATGTTTTAAATGATCCACATTTTAGAAAATATTTAAAAGTTGATAAAAAATAATTTTTTCCCCACTTTTTATTCTTTTCTAGTTATTTCAATTCCTTATTTATTAGCTCTTTTTCTTCTATAAGGGAAAAATACTCATTCTCTAATTCATTAACTTCATTTAGGTTATTCTTTAATAACTCATGGTTACTAGCATTCTCAGGGTCGTTTATTATTATTTGTAATTCATTGATGCTTTCTTCAATTTTAAAAAATCTTTTTTCTATCCAATTGCTTCTGTTTCGAATTTTTTTAGCATCTTTATAGTTGTTTTTGTTTTTCTTTTGCTGGTTTACTTTTAATGAAATCTGATCTTTATCTTTATTTTTCCATTCATAATAATCATAATTCCCATTAAAAGTTATTACACTACCGTTTCCTACTTCACAGGTCATGTTTGTTACTTCATTTAAAAAATGTCTGTCATGTGAAATACAGACAATTGAACCTTTAAAAAGCGATAGGCTCTTTCCTAAAATTTTTCGGCTGACCATATCTAAGTGGTTTGTAGGCTCATCTAATAAAATTAAATGAGAAGGGACTACCAGCATTCTAGCAAGGGCTAATCTTGCTTTTTCACCCCCAGAAAGGACTTTTACTAATTTTTCTATTTCATCGCCAGTGAACATAAAACTCCCTAAATATGTTCTTGAATCTGTTTCACTCCAGCCTTTTGTAACTTTTCTGAATGAATCATAAACTGTCTCATTTGGATCTAAAATCTCTAATTGATGTTGAGCATAATATCCTTTAGTAATATTTTCTCCGAATTGAATAGACCCATCCGTTAATTTCTCAACTCCGGCTAACATTTTTAATAAGGTCGATTTTCCAGCACCATTATGACCAACTAAACCAATTTTTTGGCCCCTTTCAACTTCGAAATCAAGAGCATTAAAGACTTCTATATCTCCATAATGTTTTTTTATATTTAAACAAGTTGCTATTTTTAGCGGTGATCTCATTGGTTCTGGAATGATTAAATTAATTTTTGATTTATCTTCAGTTGGAATTTCAACTTTTTTCATTTTATTTAATTTTTTTACACGGCTCTGTACTTGTGTGGATTTTGTGTTCTTCGATCTAAATCTTTCAATAAATCTCTCTGTATTTTTTATTTCTTTTTGTTGATTTTTATAAGCATTTCTGTGCAAATCTAGTCTTGCTTTTTTTTCATTTATGTAATCAGAATAATTACCTTGGTAAAGAGTAATGTGCTTTAGATCTATTTCTATGATTTGATTAACTGAACGATCAAGAAAAGTCCGGTCATGGCTAATAATAATCATAGAACCTTTCCAACTAGTTAAGAAGTTTTCTAACCAAATTGCAGCATCTAGATCTAAATGATTAGTCGGCTCATCAAGGAAAAGAATATCTGGTCCTTTTAATAAGATAGCTGCTAGAGCAACTCTCATCCTCCAGCCCCCCGAAAATGATTCTAGGGGTTCATTAAAGCTTTCTTTTTTAAACCCTAAGCCACTTAATATTGTTTCTCCTTTATTTTTTAGTTCCCAACCACCAAGAGAATCGAATTTATTTTGATATTCACCTAATTTTTTAACAAGAATCATATCGTTAGGATCATTTTTTATCTTTTTTGAAAGACTGTTTATTTTCTCCTCGGTTTCGATAGCCTCAGGGATAGAGGTTAAAACTTCATCTAAGATTGATTTACCAGAGCCAGCTATAATTTCTTGTTCTAAATACCCTATTGTGATATTTTTTTCTTTTTTGATGCTTCCAGAGTCTGTGCTTTCCTTACCTAACATCATCTTTAGAAGGGTTGTTTTTCCTGATCCATTTTGTCCCACTAGACCTGCTCGCACACCTCTTTGAAGTGAAATGTTTACATTAGAGAAGAGGGTCCCATCAGGGTAAGATTTTGAAATATTTTCAAGTTGAATCATTTTATTATAGTGTAAAACATCTGCAGAGAATCATCATATAGTTCATTGAATGAATCAAAGATATTTCATATCAAGCAAGGGGCGATATAATGTTTTATCTAGGTGTCAAAAATTTCCTTTGGTCTTGAATTACTATAGAACCACCATACAGTTCCAATTGCAGAAAAGAAAGTAAGAGTTGTTACTACAGTTGGATCAAGCCCAAGACTCAAATTTTGAATACCAGCACTTGCGAGGAGTGCCAATATAATTCCCATTAAAGATTCACCCGCTATTAGCCCAGAGGCAAGGAGAACTCCACCTTGTAAAACATTATCTGGGTTTTTTTCTGAATCGTTTTCAGCAAGAATAAAATGAGCGATGAGTCCGCCAATAAGGATAGGGGTGGAGAGACCAAATGGCAAATAAATTCCTACAGCAACAGGCATTAGATGTAATCGGAAAGTGCTATTTTTAGACTCTAAAAATGAATCACCTATGAGAAGTATAATGCCTAATACTGATCCAATAGCAACCATATCCCAAGGTAAAACTCCATCTCCAAAAAACCCATTAGCAAGACTCGCAAACAGACCTGCTTGCGGAGCAGCTAATTCTCTACCACCTATTCCTCCTGGTGTATTTTCATGTAGTAATTGCATTATTGGAGCCATTACTAAGGAAGCAACAGCAACACCAGCTATTTGCATTATTTGTTGTCTGTAAGGACTGGCGCCAACAATTTGACCAGTTTTTAAGTCATTACAAACATCGCCTGAGGTGCAAGCTGCGCAGCATACTATTGCGGCGACACCAAGAGTTGCAACCATACCTTCCGTACCAGAAAAGCCAAAAACATAGAGCATTCCCCCTGTGAACAGTACTGCTGTTATTGTCATCCCCGAGACGGGCGAATTAGAATTTCCAACTAGACCAACAATATATGAAGCTACTGCGGTAAAAAAGAATGCCATTATTATCATGATAACAGTAGTAATAGCGGTAATAGCAATATTTTTTGTTATATAATAGTATACACCAGCAACAAGTATTATCGCGATTCCTGAAAAAATATTAATAGCTTTTGCTGGAATATCTCGTTGATTCAGTGGGACGTTTTTTTGTGTATTGCCTACTTGGCTATCCTTCAAAACCTTAATTGCATCCACCAATCCTTTTCGAACTTTAAAAATAGATGAAATGCCCCCAATGACCATTGCGCCTACTCCAATGTATCGTATTTTTGTTGACCAAAGTGTCCAAGCTCCTTCAACGGGGTCTGCAGCATGCTCTATTCCATGACCCAAAAGTGGAATCCCAACAAGCCATCCAATTACTCCTCCAATAAAAATAAGTACAGCAACATTTAATCTTACAATAAATCCAACAGCTAGTAAAGCAGGCGAGATGTCAGCGCCGAAAAAAAATATTCTATTTCCGCTCAAAAAAGCATTTTCAAGGTTGCCTTTTAATACACCTGCAAATGAGATAAGGCCCTTAAAAGCGCCGCCTAAAAGTGCTCCTTTAACTACAGACATCGCATTGTCCGATCCACTTTTTTCTTGACCTGCTTCAAGAACAGATGCGCAAGCTACTCCTTCTGGATATTGTAAGTTGTCTTCATTAGAAACTATGAATACTTGCCTCATCGGGATCATAAATAAAATACCTAATAATCCGCCTGTAAAAGCAATGACTGTCGTTAGTAGCATATCAAATTCTTTCCAAACACCAATTAAAATTAACGCAGGCATTGTAAAAATAATTCCCGCTGCAAGTGATTCTCCCGCTGATGCTGCTGTTTGGATTTGATTTGCTTCTAAAATTGAACCGCTGAGTGATTGTCCTTTTAAGTTTCTAGCGGCCCTAAGAATTAGCATCCCCACTACGGCTGCAGGAATTGATGCTGAAACTGTCATACCAGCTTTTAAACCAAGGTATACATTTGCCGAGCCCATTACGACAGAAAGCATTAACCCGATAACAATTACTTTAATGTTTAGCTCAGGTACTTCAATTGACTTATTTGACATAATAATGCTTTCTCCTAAAATTTTAGATTAAATCTAAGAAATGGATGTTATATATAAGTTACTATATTATTACCCTTAATAACTTTTCCTATTTCATATACTGGTGTTATAGTATTTAGAATTTTTGAAATACTGTCCAATGATTTTTGATCAACTATAAAGACCATTCCAACGCCCATATTAAAAGCTCTGTACATTTCTTCACTATCAATATTCCCGAGCTCTTTTAATGTTTCAAAAATTGGGAGGCTCGGCCATGAACCTATATTAATATTAACAGCACAATCTTTTGGAAGTATGCGTGGAATATTTTCTGTTAAACCACCTCCAGTAATATGAGCTATCCCTTTTATTTTTACTCCATTATCTAAAGTTTTAAAAACATGATTGGTGTAGTTAATATGTGGTTTTAATAAAGTATCACCAATCGTACCCCCAAGTGTTTCTAAATGGGTTTTAACGTTATATTTTTTACTATCAAAAAAAACTTTTCTCGCTAACGAATAGCCGTTTGTATGTAGCCCATTTGATGGTAGACCAATAAGAATATCTCCTTCAGATATTTTAGCACCTGTAATTATTTTACTTTTATCAACAACCCCAGTTATTATTCCAACAAGATCATGTTCTCCAGGAAGATAAGTGTCTGGCATTTCTGCTGTCTCGCCTCCAACTAGTGATACACCTGTTTCTTTGCATGCCTTCGCCATGCCTTCAACAAGTTCAGAAACAATTTCAGGGTTTAACTTATCATTAGCTATGTAGTCTAGAAAGGTTATGGGTCTTGCGCCCATCACTAAAATATCGTTTGCGCAGGCGCTAACTAGATCTATCCCGATAGTATTATATTTTTTCATTTTTCGCGCAATGATTGTTTTTGTTCCGACACCATCGATACTCTGAACCATAACTGGATCTTCGTAATCTGAAATAATATTTTTTAAACTAAAAAGGGATCCAAAACTTCCGATACCTGTAAGGACATCTTTTGAATGAGTGCTTTTAACTTTATCTTTAATTAATTCTACAGCTTTGTTACCGGCATCAATGTCAACTCCGGCTGATTTGTAATCTATTTTTTTTTCGGGCATTACTTAATTTTGTCTCTAAGGCCATTAAGCCATAGATCTTTTGCTTCTTTAATATTTAAATGAATTTTATCATTAATAATTATATCATTTATTTCGGAAGTTTTTCCTACTTGGTCAACCTGCACACTATGGTTTTTGAAGATTTTTTTAAAGGGTTCTATTTTTGAGTCAGCAACCTCAACTAAGAAACCTCCTGTTTCAGAAAACAATAATTTTTCTGAAGTGAGATCTCCCGGTATAGTTACAATACAACCAATATTATTTTCAAATGTCATCTCAGATAATGCTACAGCAACGCCCCCATCTGAGATATCATGACACGATTGTAAAAGATTATTATCAATACAGTTAGTAATTGCATTAATTTGATTTTTAACATCATCTAATTCTGGTTTTGGTACATTTGCCCCGATCTCATCATGAAGACTATAATAAAGACTTCCACCCAATTCATCTTTTCTACCACCCACCATATAAATATTTGAGTTAGATATTTTAAAAGACATTGTGATAGCCTTTTCAACATTAACTAATTTTCCTAAGCAGCTTACAATGGGGCTTGGTGGAATAGATCCAGATTTTGATTCATTATAAAAACTTACGTTGCCGGCTATAATTGGAATCGGAAACTCGGGGTTTTCTTTTAATTTAATACCTTTGCAAGCATCTGATACTCCTCTTACTGCCTCTACGAATTCCCACATTTGATTAGGCTTTTCAGGATTGCCAAAACATAAACAATCAGAAATTGCGTGGGGTGATGCTCCAACAGCTGCAACATTTCTCATCGCTTCAATTGCGGCGTTCATTCCACCTAAATAAGGATCTATTTTACTATGATTAGGATTGTGATCAGTTGAAAGCGCAATACCTGTTTTTCGTATTTCTTTTGGGTAGTCATCGCTATTAAAAGGAGACATAACCCCAGCATCGCTCATTCCGGGTTCCTGTACAGTTCTTCCTTGGACTTGCTTATCATAGGATTCATAGACTACACTTCTTGAAGCAATATTTTCATGTGATAACATTGCCTTTAATATTTCATTAAAATCGATAGGGGTCGTAATTATTGGTTCTTCAAATTTATAATTTGGGTTTTCATATTTTCTTTCATAAAGAAAACCTTTTGTGACCTCCTCTGCTAGAGCATCAACAATTTTTTCACCATTGCTATGGACAACATATTTTTTATTATTTCGTATTTTTCCAACTACTGAAGCCTTGGCTCCCGATGAAACTGTTGGTAAGTCATACTTTATGTTATAATGTGACAATATTTTTTCTGTAAGAGAAGGTGGAGAAACCCACATAAATCTTTCTTGAGTTTCTGAACACAAATAAACACTAGGGTGCAAATCATTCATTCCAATGTGGACTTTATCAAGCCAGACCTCAGAGCCATACCCAGATGTTTCTGCTAGTTCAACGCTTGCACAGGCAACTCCACCCGCACCCAAATCTTTAAAACCAACACTATCGCACAAATCATTATCTTGAAGGTATTTGAATAATGCATAAGTTGATTTTAAAAGGTGTCTTTCTAAGAAAGCATTTGGCTCTTGGACAGCTCCTTTGTTTTGCTCTTTTTTTTCTTCTTCAAGTTCTAAGGATGCAAAACTTGCGCCTCCAAAACCGCTATTATCTGTTGGTTTCCCTAATAAAATAAGGTCGTAATTATTAGAATTTTTTGGAGCATAAGAATGAATGATATGATCTTCTCTTACAATTCCTAGTGTCACTAGAGTAACTAAGCAATTATCATTATAACCATTATTATAGTAAATATCTCCACCAATATTGGGCACGCCTAAAGGATTTCCATAACCTGCGACACCAGAAACAACACCATCTTGTATCCATTTTGTTTTATTGTTTTTTACATCACCAAATCTAAAAGAATCTGAACAAGCAATAACTTCAGCTCCCATGCATAAAACATCTCGGACATTGCCCCCAACTCCAGTTGCTGCACCCTCATAAGGAACTATTTGAGATGGGTGATTATGAGATTCGTGGCTCATCACTATACACCAGCGTTTTCCATTATTATCTTTTACAATTGAAACGACGCCTGCATCTTCTTTTGCACCTAGGATTACATCGGGGCCATCTGTTACAAACTGTTTTAAATGATTGCGGCTACTCTTGTAAGAACAGTGTTCTGAACCTTGGATAGAAAATAATACTAACTCTGCGATCGATGGTGGTCTTCCAAGCATTTCGTCCTGGATTTTTTTCCCCTCTTCAGGCGTGAGTGCTATATTGAGGTCAGAAAGTGTTTTCTTTATTTGGGTATTATTTAACCCGGAAAGATCAATCGTTTCTTTTGTGAAACTCATTAATTATCGTATGATAGTTTCATGCCTTTGTGGGCCCATGGATATGATGGTGATTTTGCAATCAACTTGATCTTCAATGTATTTAACATAGTATTGTAATGTCCGAGGTAAAGCATTGAAACCTTTTTCAATCATGTCGGGTGTTAAGTCACCCCAACCCTCAAGTTCTTTATAAAGCGGCTTACTTTTCCTGAATTCAGAAAGGGAAGCTGGTATTTCTCTGATTGTTTTATTTCCAACTTTATACGCATAACAAACTGGAATCTTTTTAAACCCTGAAAGAATATCAAGTTTTGTAAGCGCAATTTCTGTCAGTCCATTTGTTCTCACAGCTTGGCGAACTTGTACGAGATCAAGCCATCCCACTCTCCTCGGTCTTCCTGTAGTTGTACCATATTCACCGCCTTTATCTCGAAGCGTTTTAGCTTCTGTATCTTCAAGCTCAGTGGGTAGAGGCGATTGACCTACACGACTCAGATAAGCCTTGGTCACACCAATAATTCTGTTTACAGAACGAAAACTAACGCCAGATCCTGAAGAGATATGCCCAGCGACAGTATTGCTACTTGTGGTATGCGGATAGATACCATGGTCAACATCAAGACTAATACCTTGCGCGCCTTCAAATAAAATTGACTGTCCATCCTTGTGCGCATTATAAAGGTCAACAGAAATATCTGAAATATAGGGAGCTAAGAATTTCCCAAAATCAAGATAGTCTTCATATATTTTTTCTTTATCGAGTGCAGAAGAGTGCCCGAATGCTTTGATAATTGTTTGATTGAAGGCAAAAGCTTTTTCGAGCTTTTCTCGAAAAATATCTGGCTCCAGAATATCAATGGTTCTGATGCCATGCCGATACATTTTGTCACCATAAACAGGAGCAATCCCTCGCTTGGTGCTCCCAGCAGCGAGTTCACCTTGATGCTTAGTTAGTGCAATATCCATTTCAATATGATAAGGCATAATTACATGTGCCCGGTCACTCACTTTTAAATTGGGGTTAACACCTTTATCTTGTAAATACTTTATTTCTTTTATCAGAGCGGCAGGATCTACAACTACACCATTGCCTATAACACTTATAGGGTGATCATATAAAACCCCAGAAGGAATTAAATGTAATTTGTAAGTATCTCCATCAACTATTACGGTATGTCCCGCGTTGTTTCCGCCATGAAAGCGAACAACATAGTCAGCCTCTCCAGCAAAAAAATCAGTTATTTTCCCTTTACCTTCATCGCCCCATTGAGCGCCAACAATCACAGTTATTTTTGAGGATTTAATTGACATAGTATTTGTGTTTTTATGGTATGAAAATTATAAAATTTTTGTTAAAACATCATAGAAGGTTAATCAAACTGACACATCAATTAAAGACCTATTCATGAGGCTTTTGAGATTTTTTATTGTATCCTGCTTTTATTTTTGCCCATTTTAATAGTTTTTTAATCGGTGGGAAATAGTCAGCAAGAATTATCAAGCCAGGAATACCGAAAAGCCAACCTTGAAAAATTGGAATCAACCCGCCAATCGCTCCGATCAGAACTAAGATGATTCCAAGGGCAATGCGAAATGTGTGCTTCATAGATTTCAATCTTCTAATGATTGGATTAAATTAGTAAAATTTTTTTAATTAAACTTATACTCTTGTTTTCTTGTTAAACAATTTTTAACCATATAGCTATATTCGAGCTAAGAAAAATAAAGATAAAACGTAATGGGATTTCACAGATTAAAATATAAAAAAAAGACCAGTCAAGATATGATAGACCTTTCTACTCAATTTATGAATGTTATGGCGACGAGGAGAAGTGTTCGCGAGTTTTCCGATGAAGATATTCCCGATAAAGTTTTAGAAAACATTATAAGAACAGCGATGAGTGCACCTTCTGGGGCGAACAAAGAACCATGGCAATTTTCTGTTGTTAAAGATAAGACTGTAAAAAAGAAGATAAGGAAAGCAGCAGAGGCGGAGGAAAAAAAATTTTACAAGGAACGAGCGACAGAAGAATGGCTTAAAGATTTAAATAAATTTGAAACGGATTGGAGGAAACCTTTTCTTGAAGAAGCACCAGCATTAATAGTTGTTTTCAGACAAAGTTATGATAATAGCGGGAGTTTAAAAAGGAAGAACTATTATGTTGGAGAATCTGTCGGAATCGCATCAGGGTTTTTAATTACTGCTATACACAATGCTGGACTAGTTTCTTTGACTCACACACCGAGCCCAATGGGTTTTTTAGAAAAAATTCTTAAGAGGCCAACCAATGAAAAAGCTTTTTTACTTATTCCAGTGGGATATCCTGAACCAAATACTCAGGTCCCAATGTTAAAAAAGCGACGATATAAAAACACAGTTAGGATTTATTAATATGATAAAAATTTTTGTTACCGGTGGAACGTTTGATAAAGACTACGATGAAAAAAATGGTAAACTATATTTCAAAGACACGCACATGAGTGAGATATTAAATCTTGGTAGGTCAAAAGTCGAAGTTAATATAGAAACTTTAATGATGATTGACAGTCTTAACATGAAAGATTCTGATCGAAGATTAATCGTTGACAGTTGCGAGATCACTTATGAAAAAAATATCATAGTAACGCACGGTACGGACACTATGACTGAAACTGCAAATAAGCTCGGAGAAAAAAATCTACAAAAAACGATTGTTCTGACCGGCGCAATGATCCCTTATAAATTTGGAACATCTGATGGTTTATTTAATATTGCAAGTGCCTTAGCATACGTCCAAACATTATCAAGCGGTGTTTATGTGGCAATGAACGGCAGAGTCTTTACTTATGACAACGTAATAAAAAACAAAGAAACCGGTGTATTTGAGGAAATAAAATGAAGCATTTAAAGATATATCACAATCCAAGGTGTAGTAAAAGTAGAAAAACGTTGCAAATCATTAGAGATCACGGCGTAGAACCAGAGGTGGTTGAGTACTTAAAAAAGCCACCTACTGATAGTGAGTTAAAAAAAATTTCTACCCTACTTGGCTTAGATCCAAAACGTTTTGTCCGGATCAATGAGAATGATTTTAAAGAAAATGGATTATCAGAAAAAATTAATGATAATGAGGCGATGTTTCGATTAATGGCCAAATTTCCTAAGGTTATCGAAAGGCCAATTGTGGTTTCAGATGATAGGGCTATTATTGGTAGGCCACCTGAAAACGTATTAAAAATATTAACGTAATTTTACTCTCTATATATATATAGTGTATAAAAGGTCAAAAAAAATACAAAATTAAACTTGACAATGATTGTTTGCATCGATTAGGTTTGTTGTAAGTGTTATTGGGGTGATGCGGGCAAACATTAGTTATCTGTGCGCTACTAGGGGGTAAAAAAGTTCATCTTTAGAGTTTTTTTTACTCGGCCTCACTAAAATAAATAAAAATTTTTTAAATGTAAATTGGAGACAGAAAAATGGGAAAAATCTCAAAAATAGTCGCTCTCTCTTTGTTAATGTCTTTTGCGATTTCGCAAACGACTGGTAAGATAAGAGGAAAAGTAACTTCAGCAGACGGTCAACCGCTTGCTGGTGCTAACGTCATTGTTGATGGTACTACGAAAGGTGCTGCTACTGATGGAGACGGTAGTTATACAATCTTAAACGTCGAAGCTGGAACATATAGCGTTACTGCTACTTATATTGGATACCAAAGCAGTACTGAATCTAATGTTTCTATAAAAGTTGACTTAACTACTCCACTAAACTTTGCAATGGCAACGTCAGCTGTAGAAGGTGATGTTGTTACGATTGTAGGAGAAAAAAGACTAATAGAGAAAAGTGCTACAAATTCTGTTCGTTCTGTAAGTTCTGAAGAAATTCAGAATTCTGCATCTAGAAGTGTTTCTGGTATGCTAGACATGCAGGCAGGTGTAAACATTACAAATGGGAAATTATCCATTCGTGGTAGTAGAGCTGAAGAAGTTGCGTACACACTTGATGGTGCTTCCATTACTGACGTTGTAAATACTGGTAGAGATGTATCTGCTATTCCTGAAGCTCTTGCAGAAATATCAGTTGAGTCTGGTGGTTTTGGCGCTCACATTGGTGGTGCAAATTCAGGTGTAGTTAGACAAACTTTAAGAACTGGTGGAAATGAAGTTATGGGTTCTGCTCGTTTTGAAACGGGTGACTATGGTCATACAGATCTTACCGCAACTGTAGGCGTGCCAATTGGTGATAAAATTAAAACATTTGTTGCTCTACGTAGCCAACATGTTGATGATTGGGATCCAACTTATTATACAGATTTTTCAATCAATAATGGTCAAAAACTTGAAAGTACAGTCTCTGGAAGTACACCTGATGGTGATTCAGTTGCTGTCGTTTTTAATTCAGGTGGTAAAGATGGTGTTGCTCATCGTGCGCAAGATATTTTGCAGATAAATGCAACGGCAACGGTTGACCTGGGGCCATTAAATCTTCGTTTATCAACAGTTGTTGACAATAATACTTATGAAAGTAATAGTCTTCCAATTTATTACATGTTTAATAATGCAAGGCTGCCTAAATCTGAGCGCAAGCTTGCAATGTATAATGCTAGGGCAAATTATTTTCTAAACCCTAACATGTTATTAACTGCTGGTCTCAGCACGTTTACTCGGACTTTTGAATCTTATGATGATGGCATGGGGAAGCCAAATAATTTTGGAGACGCTCTAGGTTATTATGATTCAACTTCAATTGCTGCTGCTGGTCTTGATGCTTCTTACTGGGCTGGTGGAAATACCGATTACGCTACCCCAGGGGCAACTTATAATTCTCCGGGCTCATATTACGTAGCGAATACATTTGCATTTGCTAGACCCGGTGATATCACAACTGGTTGGAACAAGAACGAGCGTAAGTCTTTGGGTTTTGACGCTGGTTTGACCTGGCAGAGAGGCGACCATGAGATTCGCGCTGGTTTTGATTACAAAAAATATACTTATCGTAAATATCAATTAAGTACTTCAGCTATGTACAATATAAACAAGGCAATTGCTGATGGGAACTATACTCGTGAACAAGCTGCGAGTGGAACTAATGTAACAGTAACCAATGCTCTTTCTTTATATAATAGAAATGGTCAAATTGGTTATGATGACTACGGTAACGAATCTGACGAGGGTTTTGATGGTCCTCGTGAGCCAACAGTAAGTTCTTTCTATGTTAATGATAAATTTGAATCTGGTGATTTGGTAATTAGTGCTGGCGTTCGTCTTGATAATTTTATGATGGATGATTTCAAAATGAAAGATCCTGCAAATCCAGGTTGGGATGAGTCTAACCAAGGAATTTTGGATGCTCAGTTCGAAGAGTCAGAAACAAAGAGCGTTTTACAACCGCGTATTGGTTTAGCTTTCCCTGTGTCTGATCAAATGGTTTTTCATTTGCAGTATGGTAAGTTTGCTCAGATGCCAGAACTTGACCTTCCATATGCTTCTACTAGATACATGCATTTGGTTTTTGGCGGTCAGAATTATACTCCTGACCCAATGGGTTTTGATCTTGATCCAATTGAAACAACACAATATGAAGTTGGTATGAGTTATCAGTTCTTACCTTCTGCTGCTATAGATGTTACAGCGTTTGCTAAAAACACTACAGGGCAGGTTGTTATTGGTAAAAATGATGCTGTTGATATCAACAATACTTATGGTGTTGCGCAAGATGCTTTTTATTATAAAAATGGCGATTTTACAACTGTGAATGGTTTTGAGTTCACTCTTAGGACTAGAAGAGTTAGTAATTTACAAACATATGCGTCTTACACATGGTCTGACGCAAGAGGAATTAATTCAGATCCAAATACTGGGGCTGGTAACATTGCTCAAGACTTATTAAGTCCACCGCCATTAATGATTTCCCCACTTTATTACCACAATAAGCATCGTGGTGCGGTTGCTTTAGATTATCGTTTAGGCGAAGATCAAGGTATGCTAAGTGGACTCGGTTTGAACTTTGAATACAAGTTTAACAGTGGACATCCTTATACATTAAGTGATGGTGGGATGGGACAAAGAGCTGCAGATGGTGGAGCTATTTTAGAAGATGCTCGTTCTCGTGAGCCTCAAGAATCAATTGGTGGTTCTACTACTCCATATCAGTATTATGCTAATTTAAAAGTAGACTATAAGATGTCTCTTGGAGGTGTAGGTGTTACACTTTTTGCTTATGTTGACAATCTATTTGATACTAAAAATGTAATTAACGTCTACTCTAGGTCTGGTAATGCGTACGATGATGGTTTCTTAACAGATCCGGCATTAAGCTCTGAGATTGTAGCTGCGAATGGACAAACTTATGTTGATCTATATCGCAATGTTAATCTTGAAAATAGACAGCATTATATGACAGACTTTGGTTTTGACGTTTTTGCGACACCGCAAATTGTTAAAATGGGTGTTGCTGTTAATTTCTAATCGATTGATCGGATAGATAACAATTAAAAATAAAGAAAAGGGTATAAAAACCATGAAAAAGAAGAATCTAAAACTAATAGTTGCTTGTTCTACGCTTCTTGTTTCGGGCTTATTTGCAAAAGAATTAGTCCCAAGCAATTCTAGTACAAAATCAACAATGAGAGTAATGGAAAATCAAAGTCCAGGAATCTCAGTGCTAAATATTAATAATATGGCTTACTGGATAGGTAAGGATGGTGCATATACGACTGCTGGAAGTCCAAATGGTACTATGGCTGACTATCCTATTTTTACAGGTGGCTTCATATATGCCGATGGTATGTTATGGGGTGCTAAAGTAAAAGGTGACGGTCTTGGTGATGAGGTTAGAGTAGGTGGTTCTACTTATAATCATGGAATGAAGGCTGGAAGAATTATCACGGATGCATCTGGGAACGTTTTAGGCTCAGATGATCCTGTAAACAACCATGTCTGGCGTGTAAGAACAGATTGGGCGACAGCAGATTTATCTGTCGATGCAGCAAACTTTTATGGTGTTTCAGTTGCTGATGTTACACCTGCTCAAATTGCAGTAGTAAAAGGGCAGTATGAATATGATTGGATGAATTGGCCTGCAGCATGGGGCGCGCCTTATGAAAACAAAGATGGTGTTGACGGGTATCAATCTGGTGGTGGAGATATCCCAGGTTACCCTGGTGCTGACCAAACTATGTGGACAGTAGCAAACGATGTGCCGGTTATTGTTGATGCAGCAGGAGTAAGTACTGGTTTTCAGTCAACTGCTCCTAATTTATATGGTTCTGATCCAATTGGTATAGAATTACAAATTACAATGTGGGGTTACGCTTTTGGTGCTAGTGACCCATTAGGTAATAATATTTTTAAAGAAGCTAAAATGAAGTATATGGGTCTTCCAGCTATGGACAGCACGCAAGTCGGTGTTTCTGGCTTTACAGGAACAGCTAACAGCGCTATTCTGGATTCTTTATATTTTACTCAGTGGTCAGATCCTGATTTAGGTACTTACACTGACGACTATGTTGGTTCTGATGTTGATCTTTCATTTGGTTATGTCTACAATGGTAATAGGTTAGATGGTGTCTTTAATGGCATTTTTAACTTACCTGTACCAGCTGGTGGATATGATTTCTTACAAGGTCCTGCTGATAATATGGATCTTGATGGAGATGGCGATTCAACAGAATTTTTAGGAATGACTTCTTTTGCTTACTTTGGAGCGGGTTCTGCAATTGATGATCCAGATCTTTCTTCTTATGAAGGAACTCTACAGTGGTTTAATTTGATGGAAGGTTTTTTACCTAGGCCTGCATATCCAACGCAGATTCCATTTTCTGACCCATCAACTGGTTTAGAAACTAAATATGCTCTTTCAGGAGATCCAACCAGTGGTGCTGGATGGATTGATGGAGTTCAACTTCCTCCAGGTGATAGAAGAATGGTTATGAACACTGGGCCTTTTCAATTAAAAGTTGGAGAAGAGGCAACAGTTGTTTTAGGTATCGCTGGCGGTATGGGTCTTGATAATGTTTCTTCTGTTTCAGTTGCAAAATTTCATGATCAATATGGTCAATATGCCTATGATCAAGGTTTCAACTTACCAAGTGCTCCTTCCTCACCTTCTGTTTCTACTATAGAAATGGATGGCATGGTTGGTTTAGACTGGGGTTCTTCAGCAACTTCTGTGTCAAGCACTGAAGAAAGCATCAGTGCAGGTTTTGAATTTGAGGGATATGTGGTTTATCAACTTCCTTCCGCTTCATCTCCATTAAGCGAAGGTGTTAAAGTTGCTACTTATGATAAGGTCAATTTAATTCAAAATATTTTAGACCCGTCTATTGATCCTACAACAGGATTGGTCGTAGATGCGCCTAAGCAAACAGGTACTGATATTGGAGTTCAAAGATTCTTTGAAACAGATTATGATGAAGTTCGTGGTCGTCCTATGTCGAATGGTGTTACTTACCATTTTGCAGTTACAGCTTACAGTTACTTATCTGATAACGATGGAAGCCCGTTTAAAACATTAGAGTCCGGCGAAACTAGAGTTGCTGTTACACCGAGAACAGCTAATCCGGGTGAAACAGTATATAGTGAAATGAGTTCTGACATTGAGGTAACTCATAATGGAACTGCAAACGCATCTGTAGGAGTTACTGTACTTAATCCTTCAGCATTAAAAGATGAATCATATAAAGTATCTTTCGATACGCAAGTATTTGCTCGTGATATTAATGGAGTTTGGAATAAAGTGGTTTCTAGAAGTGCGGCAAGTGTTTCTGATGCAACAGATTGTGGATCTTCTACAATTACTGCAACAGCCTATGCTTCTTCAATAGTAGGAACAATAGACTTGGTATTAGATTTCACTCTAACATGTACTGATGGTGCATGGATCGATGGAATACAAATGACATTTCCAACAGGATTTGCAGCAAATGTAAATACGACTGCTGTCACTGGTGTTGGAAACATTTGTTCTTATGGATCTGCTTCAGGCCAGGATTGTGAGAATAGCGATGGGTCATGGACTGGTGATGTGTTATTGTATGGACATGATAAACGTACTGGTTTTGGTGCTTTCGA
>JABGWJ010000155.1 GCA_018645565.1 bacterium
AGTACACATACAAATCAGGATATTATAAATAATTTAGTTTTTGGCCGACCAGATAGAAAAAAAATTACATTTTTAGAAGGCTGGAATTTGAAGCAAGTTGCTGGGCATCTTGCTGATGTTATGAAATTTGAATATGATGAAGTTATTTCACTGCTTAAAGATGAAAATTTTATCAGCGATTTAAATATTAACTCGAAGACTTTAGAAGGCTATTTGTTTCCTGAGACATATTACTTTTTTGAGGGAGTTGATAAAAAAACCATTATTAAAAGATTGGTTAAAGAGCATTTTTCTTTTTGGAATGAAGAAAATATTTTAAAAGCTGATGAATTAGGCTTTACACCTATTGAAATTGTTACGCTTGCCTCAATAATTGAAGGAGAAGCCATATACGATTCTGAAAGACCTATTATATCTGCGGTTTATCATAACCGATTAAAAAAAGGAATGAAGCTTCAGGCTGATCCTACAGTTCAATATATAATTAAAGATGGTCCGCGAAGACTATTAAATAAAGATTTAAGAATCAAATCACTATATAATACCTACATGTACAAAGGTTTGCCTCCTGGTCCTATTAATTCTCCAGGATTACAATCTCTGCTTGCTGCTTTAAACCCACAAATAAACAATTATTTTTATTTTGTTGCAAAAGGAGATGGTTATCATACTTTTTCAAAAAATGAGAAAGAGCATGAGCGAGCTAAAAGAGCCTTTCAGCGCGTAAGAAAAAAAGTTAATCGACAAAGGACAGGATCATGAGTTTAAAAGCACTTAACAAAACACAAAAAGAAGCTGTAGAAGCTGTTAACGGTCCAGTATTGATATTTGCTGGAGCGGGAAGTGGAAAAACTAGAGTATTAACTCATAAACTGTATCATCTAGTAAATGAGGGATTGTTTAAGCCTGAAGAAATTTTAGCAGTTACATTTACAAACAAAGCTGCAAAAGAGATGAAAGAAAGAGTCTTGAAATTGCTTAAAACCAGTGATCTTAATTTATCTATGGGTACCTTTCACTCTATATGTGCTAGAGTTTTAAGGGAGGATATAGATGTTTTAGGTTTCAGCAGACACTTTGCTATTTACGATGTAAAAGATCAACTTGACTTAGTAAAAGTCCTTTTTGAATCATTTGAAATATCTAAAAATTTGATTACACCAAATCAATTGAGGAATCAAATTAGTCTCTTTAAAAATAAAATGATGGAGCCTAAAGCTGTTGAAAGTAAAGCTAAAACTATTTTAGAGAAAACTGTATCAAAAATATATAAAGAATATCAGAAAAATCTAAAATTGAATGATGCACTTGATTTTGATGACTTATTGACTTTTCCACTTGAAATTTTTAAGAAAAAACCTTCTGTTTTAAAAAAATATCAAAAGAGATGGAAATATATTTTAGTGGATGAATACCAAGACACTAATCGCGCTCAATTTCAGTTTTTAACTAATTTAGCTAGTGCTCATGAAAATATTTGTGTGGTTGGAGATGATGATCAGTCAATTTATGGTTGGAGAGGCGCTGATGTATCAAACATCTTAGATTTTGAGAAAACATTTTCTTCATGTAAGGTATTCAAATTGGAGAAGAATTATCGATCAACCCAAGAAATTTTAAATGCTGCAACCGCCGTTGTAATGCATAATGATAAGAGAGAAAGTAAAAATCTTGTTGCTGCAAACGGCTCGGGAGAAACACTTGGGCTTCTCGAAACCATCGATGAGCAAGAAGAGGCAAGCGCTGTAGTCTCATCAATTGAAAAAGAAATTAAATTAAATAAAAGGACCTTTAATAAATTTTCTGTTTTGTATAGAACCAATGCACAATCTCGTGCATTAGAGGAAAGTTTTATAAGACAAGGAATCCCATACAATATTATTGGAAGTGTTCGATTTTATGAAAGAAAAGAAGTAAAAAATGTGATAGCCTATCTCAGGCTAGTTGTGAACTTGAAAGACACGATTTCCTTAAGGCGGATTATTAATTTCCCTGCAAGAGGAATTGGGGCTAAGACAATTGATAAATGTGTCGAACAGGCGAAAAAAGATAAGATAGAATTTATTGATGTTTTAAAAAATCCAAATAATATGGAGATAAGAGGCAAACAAGCAGATGCGCTCTTCAAATTTTATAATATTATTATAAAATATCATGATTTAAGAAAAAAATTGAGTGCAAGCGAATTAGCTAGGAGCTTAGTTGAAGAAATTGGAATCCTAACTCACTTCAAAGAATCTAAAGAACCTGATGCAAAAGATAGATTTGATAATGTTGCGGAACTTTTAACAAGTATCGAAGAATTCTCCGTTCGTAATCCAGATTCTGAGCTAAGTACATTTTTAGAAAACGTTTCTCTTCAAACAGATATTGACAACTGGAATGATACTGATAATCGAGTTACTCTAATGACAATTCATTCTTCAAAGGGACTGGAGTTCCCTGTCGTATTTATAGCTGGTATGGATGAAGGACTATTCCCCTTATTTAGATCTCTTGATGATAAAAGTGAACTTGAAGAAGAGCGAAGGTTATTTTATGTCGCTTTAACGAGGGCTGAAGAAAAAGTCTATCTCCTATATGCGACAAATAGACGTAGGATGGGTGCTGAAACTGTGAACGGGTTACCAAGTAGATTTATAAATGAAATACCAAAAGAAGCGCTCGATAGAATCAGTTTTAGTTCTGCTGTCACAAGAAAATTTGTAGCAGGTAAACGAAAGAAAGATGGCCTCACGCAAATGGTTAGGACAGTTACTGATTTTGATGATTTTCAAGTAGGCGATAATGTTGAACACTCTATCTTTGGAGCGGGAAAAATTATGGCTTTGAGTGGAATAGGAGAAAATCAACGAGTTGGTGTAGTCTTTAATGATGGAACTAGAAAAAAGCTTATCGTAAAATTTGCAAACTTAAAAAAAATATAAACTAATTATTTTTATAAAAAACTGTAAATTAGTAAAACGTTACATTTAAAGATTATGAATCAAATAAATATTCTTAAAAGCATTCTTAAATCCGAAGGCCTTCGCTATACTCAGCAAAGACAGACAATATGGGATGAAATTAGAGAATCTAAAGAGCATAGAGATGCTGAAGAAATTTATTTAATTATTAAAAAGAAAAATGCCATCAATGTTTCTAGAGCAACTGTTTATCGCACGATTGATGTTTTAGTAAAAAATAATTTAGTAAGAAAAATGGAGCTTGGAGATGGAAGGGCTTTATACGAGCATAAAATTGATGAAGAGCATCATGATCATATTATTTGCACTGAGTCTGGGAAGATAATAGAATTCTACAATGAAAAGCTTGAGCGAATTCAAGATGAAATTGTAAAGGAACATGGTTATGAGTTAGTAAGGCATGTACATCAGCTGTTTGTTAAGCCACTAAAAAAATAAATTAATCAATATATTTTTATCCTCTTCTTGGTTTATTTACCCTTCCTTTATTTTAAATCTTTAACCATTTTAATATGTTTTTTCTCTTTAACTATATAAAAGCCAAGAGATTGATACAGTGCTAGTGCTGATTGGTTCTTTTTTACGCAGTTTAGGGACAAACGGTTAAATTTTTCTTTATCTATTAGTTTTTTCTCTATATGCTTTACGAGTCTTTTTGCATATCCTTTATTTCTGTATTTTTCATCTATTATGAGATGAAATAGATGTGCAGATTTCTCTTCAGCGTTTAACTTCATGCTAATGTGCCCTATAATCCAATTATCTAATTTCAGGCAAAAGGTAATGATATTTTGGTCTGTATATGAAAGCGAAATCCATTTGCTGATTTTAAAAGGATATTGATGATTAGGCGCTGTAAAATGAAGTATTTTTGGATCACTAAACCAACTAGACAAAATTGCATTTAAAATTCTTATATCATCATTATTGGTATAAGATACCTCTATAAAAGAAACTTTTTGAACATTCATGGTAGTTATTTCAGAACTTATTTTTCATATTAATGTTATATTTTTATTTTAGATATATTTAATCTATATGTTAAGGATTATTATTACGTTTATAGTCAGTATTTTATTTGCGAATGACATAGACAATATATTCTATGATTTTTCTAAGCATCAAGGGCACATTCGAATAGATGGCGATATTTTATGGAATGAAGACTGGTCTGCAAGAGAGATTTTTTTTGATGGAACGTTCTCAAATTATCCATCTATGTATGGTCCTCAAATAGAAAAATATTATAATCGGTCTCAATCTGATTTTTCTTTATCAGATTCTACTTATGTTAATTCCTATTTTGATTATGTTCAGGGTGATTATTTTTTGGATAACCTTGATTTAGGAATAAAATATTATCAAAAAAATACATTTATAAATCTGCATGCTTTTAAGAAAAGATTTGGGGGAGTTTATAATCAGTATAGCAATAATTCGGGTCTAATTAAGCCAATTCATTATAGTTATATTGGCTCATATTCTGCAAAGAGGCCGAATGATCAGATAACTGTATCTGTAGGAAACTTTAATTCAGACTATGGTCTGTTTGATTCAACTAGTCTTTCTTTTATGGATTCTAGAATCACATCTTCAAATATAAAATATGATCTTTATTATGATAGTTTAAAATTTGAAGTAAAAATACATAATTTTTTGCAAAGGATAGATAGTTTTCATTCTTCATCTGATCTCGATGGTGTGAAATATTTAACTAGAACGAAATTTGAAGGTGGTCTATCATTAATAAAAAATAGAAACTATAGTTTTGGTATTTTATTCGAATACAATAACAGGTCTTTGAGATATAAAACTTTCAAAAGGCATCATTGGAAAACTCTGGGTGTATTTTTAAAAAATAATGAATCCAATTATAGTATTGGTTTTAATCCATATGGAGATAAGGTAGAGATTACATCAAATGTAGAATCTGAATTTAGATTAGGGTCTATATCTTCTACATTTAAGATAGAACGAATTATTAAGCCAGCTAACATTACTATTGCTGATTCTCTTTTATTTGAAGTGAAAGACCAATTAAAATTAAAAAATGAGCTACAACTTAATAAATCATTGCTTGGGTTTAATTTTGCAATTTATAAAGACAGTAGAAGTTTTTATTATCAAGGACTACCTAATAATGGAACAAACTTGTGGATGTCATTTTATCTTAATCATTCTTTTACAAAAAATTTAATATTTGATATATCATACGATAAATCTGAGGCTATTAAATATGTTTATGATGGTATCATAGATAGGTTAAAAATCAAGATAAGTGGTGATTTAAATCTTTTCTCAGAGGCAATGGCTTTGAGTTATGTTTTTTCTTTAGATGGTTACCTGAATCGTGAAAATGGATATGCTCTAAGTCCTATTGAAAAATTTCCTATTAAATCTACAGGAGATAAGGATCTTCAAAATATATGGATTCCCAGTTTGAGTATACAGTCAACAGTAAAAAATGTAGAAATAAAGTACGAAATGATAAATATTTTGAGTGTTATTTATGATCTTACCGGCACAAACCGAAGTAATAGTCCAATCATATTTAACCACTTTTTCCCAAGCGAGAGCCGCTTAGCATCTTTGTCAATTCGATGGCACTTTTCTAATTAGATTTCTGCCAAGACGCGTAGTCACCTGGAGCTGCACCAACTTCTAAAAGTATTTCAGAATCATTATATTGAATGTAAACACTATCTGGTGAGACAAAATCATTTGTGATACCAAAGAAAATTTCATCTCCTATGACAGTTGATGAATATACGTTTGGGTTATAGTAGGAATCTTTGCTGGTGTAGTTACCTATTCTAGCAACAATATCAAGGCTTAAATCATTTTGGTCTAAGGGCACTATTCCACCAAGGCTTGTTCTGTAAACTTGTTCTTGAAATACCATTACATTCCCGCCGCAAACAATTCCTTCTCCATGCTCATTTTGTATTATATTTTCTGAAGATAAATCAATTTGGGTTGTGCCAAAAAATGTTTGGTACCAATTTTCACTGTAGTGTGTACGCGAAACAATTAACTTGTTATTATGAATGACCATGTGTTGTGGTCCTCTACCAACTTCATAGCTAGTAATAACTTGACCCGCTGCAGGGTCTATTTTTACGACAGTAGATCCATTGCCTTGGTCATAAAGTGCTAAATGAGGAATGCTTACAAAAAGATAAGTTCCATCTGTTACAATATCTTCAGGCAACCCGTTAAGTGGAATACTATTTTCAATCGCAAAAGTATTCAGATTAAGTATTTTTATATCTTTTGAGCTCCAATTGCTGAAGTATAACTTATCATTGAGAACTATCATTTCTCTGGGGCTAGAATTTTCTGTAGATATGGTTATTCCAGGCATACTTATACCTTCTTCAGAAATAGCATATCTTTTAATCTCACTGCTCCCATTGAGGATAGCAAAAAGATGATCTTCATGAATTAAAATCGATTGGAGTACGTCACCGACGTCTAAAACCTCTTGGACTTTTTTATTTCCATCAAAAACGGAGATAGAACCATTGCTCTGGCCAAAATTTCCTTCGCTTGATATAAATAATAATCTTTCACGTTCATTTTCATTTTTATTCAAATTATCTTCACAAGCAAATTGGAGAAAAACTAGTGCAAACATAAAAAGTAGGTTTATGTTAAAAATTGGTTTGAAATTATATGTTGAAGTTGATAAATACGAATCGCTATTCATGACTTTTCTCCCGAAAGTTAGTTATTATTATTTGTACAAACATTCACAAGGTTTCCTGACTCATGTAGTATCAAC
>JABGWJ010000026.1 GCA_018645565.1 bacterium
CAATATTAAAAACTCAGAATAGATATTATCAATCATCGTGGTGCAATGATACGCTTGCGATAGTTTCTGATTATTGGTGGAATAATCGAAATCAAAAAACATATCTTTTCAACCCCTCTAACCCTTCCAAAGAGCCATCAATTATCTCAGATCGAAATTATCAAGACAGATATAGTGACCCTGGAGATTTTGTTGAGGAAAGGAATAGATATGGCGAGTATGTGTTATTATTAAGAAATAAAAACTTATTTTTGATAGGAGATGGGTTTTCAGCAGATGGCCAATTCCCATTTTTAGATGAACTAAAAATTGGTACTTTTAAAAAGAAGAGGATTTATGAGTCAACTATTGAAGGGGAAAAGGAATCTCTTAGAGATTTCAACCCAGATGACAATAAACTTTTTGTAAGGATAGAATCTCCTAATGAATATCCTAATTACTTTTTTAGAAATTTAGATGGTGAATTAAATCAAATCACATACTTTGCAAACCCTTTTAAAAGTATTCAAAATGTTCACAAAGAAGTAATTAAATATAAAAGAGAAGATGGTTTAGATCTGTCAGCAACACTTTACTTGCCAGACGGATATAATTTTAGCCAAAAAGAAAAGCTTCCTTTGATTATGTGGGCTTACCCTAGAGAATATAAAGATAAATCAAGTGCCTCACAGACAACAAAAAACCCAAATCAATTTACATATCCATATGCAGGTTCTCCTATTTATTGGTTAACAAGAGGATATGCCGTTTTAGATAATGTCGCTTTCCCCATAGTCGGTGAAGGGAATAAGCAACCTAATGATGATTTCAGAGCTCAATTAGTTGGTAATGCAAAAGCAGCAATCGATAAAGTAGATAGTCTTGGTTACGTTGATATCGATAGAATTGCAGTTGGTGGACATAGTTATGGCGCATTTATGGTTGCGAACTTACTTTCCCATACAAACTATTTTGCCGCAGGAATAGCTAGAAGTGGCGCTTATAATAGAACTCTGACACCATTTGGTTTTCAAAGTGAAGAAAGAAACTATTGGGAGGCGCCACAGGTATATTACAACATGTCACCCTTCATGCATGCAGATAAGCTAAAATCTCCGATTTTATTAATTCACGGAGATGCTGACAATAATTCTGGTACATACCCTTTACAATCTGAAAGATACTTTAATGCTTTAAAAGGTTTGGGTGCAACAGCGAGGCTAGTAATGCTTCCAAAAGAAAGTCATGGATACAGGGCAAAAGAAAGTATCTTGCATATGCTATGGGAACAAGATACATGGTTAGAAAAATTTGTGAAAAATAAAGAAGAGATTAATTAAATTTTAATATAAACTCGATTATATAGAGCTATTTTGCTCCCACTGCTTACACAAAAGCCTATACAAAATTCGTTCATTTTCATGCACGCTCTCGTCAAGCATAATCACTTCCTTAAAGAGTTCTAGATAAGCAATTTTCATATCATCATCTATTTTATTCTTTAAAGATTTACTCAGGTTAACTACAAACTTCTTAACCTCATCAATTCCTTTTTCTAATATACTATCTAAAAACTGTGTTCGTAGCTTAAGCAGTTCTTTATCTTCATCACTATATCGATCTAAAATAACGTTTAGATATTTTTTTTCATCAGATGAATATTCATAATCACAGTTTGAAATAACATAAGAAATATCAAACATTACAAGCTCTAATAAATGATTTTGTTTATCATTCATTTTATTACCTCATTCTATTTATCATAAATATGTTTACAGTCGACAGGGTTTCTAACGCCATCAATTTGACCTTCTTTAACTTTGACACCGTAAGCCATAATTCTAACCAAATGTTTATTCAATACGTTATAATTAAAATCAATTTTTTGCTCAATATTATCCAGCTTTTGTATCAGCTTGGCTTGCTCTGATGAAAGAGTGGAGCTTGTTGCTCCAGATAAAATTATAATAGAAAAACATAGAAAAAATCCCGATATAAATCCTTTTATGTATGTGGTCATAATTAATCTCCTGAACCTAATTAGATATGAAAGATGATGTAGTATGTTGTTCATACTATCATTTTGATATTACGAACAACCATCTGTTTAAAATTATATTTAATTTTGGATTTTATTATTTCTGTAAAGATCTAATCCGGAAGGAATGATTCGGTCAAGTTTGCTTCTTGATTCTTTTAGCTCAAAACTAATTGGTAATTCTTTTTCAGCTTCACTCATTGCAAAAAAAGAAAATTCAACTTTTTTCTTTTGATTTTGTTTGATGTCTCCAAGTTCAAAACTGGATTTTCCAGTATTAAATACAAAGTCGCCATATAATACTGCAAGACTTACATTTTTAGCCATTTGTTGACCATTATTTCTAATATACATTGTTGCTTGGATTACTTCGGCTGGTTCAATCAGGCCATTTTTATTATTTTGATCATTAATATTAATATCCGTTAATACTAATTCAGGAATCGTTAATGATTTTGTATTGAGTAAAACCAAACTTGGTGCATAAATATCATGTCCAAAAGATTCTGTTATATATGCAGAAATTGAAATGGATTCAGTCACCATCATTTTAGTTGCAAAGATTGTTGCAATTATTTTTTTTGTACCGCCAGGTATTATTTTATGAATGATTTTAAATCCTTCAATATCTAAACCTCCAGAATAGTTATTTAAATCTAGAAAAACTTCAATTCCTTGGGCATTACCTTCACCATTATTTTCTAGCTCAATAACTAATTCAGCGCTTTCATTTGTTTCTAGAATTTTTTCGTTTCCTTGGATATTGAGTTCTATTGATGATATCTCCAATTGAGGAGAAGTTTTTGTTTTTTTATAAGATGGATATGTAGCTTGCAAATACCTTGTGACATTTTTCAGTCTATCTTTTTTAACAAATTTGTCTCCCAACCAAGTACCTGACTTAGTGGTATCATCCCGAAAAACAACATATCCCTTTCCATCGCGTTTGTTGTTTTTGAACTCACCTTTAAAAACTTCACCATTATTATAATTGTAAGAGCCCATTCCGTGTTGCTTATCTCTTTTAAAACTGCCGGTATATTGTTCACCATTTTTAAACGTATAGATACCGCTTCCTCTTTTAACACCAGCTTTAAATTTACCTCTGTATATATCACCATCAGGATGAGTCCACTCACCAAAACCATCTTTTATTCCATTTTTATATGAACCTCGATATCGTTCTCCATTTACATGCGTTCCCATTTTTTTGGATAGTTGTTGAGCCGGGGTTATTTCTATTATTAAACAACAGATTATCGAGATGATGATTATATTTTTTATCATAAGGAGAATTAATTTACGATAGAGACTTTATGATATGAGGTTATTTTGGTCTTTTTTCTTTTCTAACGTAACCAGGGTTATTTCTGATTCTACCCCTAGTCTCATTGGAGGACCCCAATACCCAGTTCCTCTATTCACATAAATCCATGTTCCATTGTGATTATGAAGGCCAGCAGTGTAAGGGTTTGCCAATCGAACCGCATAAATAAATGGCCAGAATTGACCACCATGAGTATGCCCAGACAATTGTAAATCTGCTCCAGCATCATGTGCATTAAAAATACTCCAGGGTTGATGGGCCAATAATATTTTCGGCGTTTCTTTTGAAACATTCCTAAACGCTAAATGTGCATCACTTTTATGAGAGGGTTTGATTGTTTTACTTCTATAGTCTGTAACGCCACCTAAGGATATGATTCCATTGCCTCTTCTAATTATTTCATGACTGTCTAATAAATTTGTAAACCCTAATTGATCTGTTTTGTCAAGCCACTGATCTACACCAGAATAGTACTCATGGTTTCCAGTGACAAAAAATTTTCCAATATTAGCGCTTAAATCTTTTAGCGGTTCAACATGTTTTGCTAAATAATCAACAGAGCCATCAACCATATCACCAGTGATAGCAATAAGATCAGGATTTAATTCATTTACTTTGTTTACTACGCTTTCAACGTAACCTTTTTTAATCGTTGGGCCGACATGCAAATCAGATATTTGTGCTATTTTAAGTCCCTCCATATCTTTGTGCAAATTATTGATCGGCACATTCGTTTTCATTATAGTAGGGCCTTTTCGAGCGTTATAAAGTCCTGTCAATGTAGAAGCGCTTGTAGTCGTGATAATTCCAATACTTAACATTTTTTGAATAAACTCTCTTCTTTGAGGGTCAGAAGGTTCAGGTGTATATCCAAATATGCTTGAGTATTTTGCAGCAAAACCTAAAAAAAGATAAATAAGATCTTTTGTAATGACGGCCATGAATGTTAACGCAAAAAATCCTAAGCTAATATACCCAGCCCAAGAAAACCAATCTACAAACTCTTCTTCATAACCTCTTGATCTTAAAATCATTGGTATAATAGGAAGAATGCCTAAAACAACAACGAAACCCCAACTAATAATTTTTAATGTGTTGTTGAGATTTAAATAGGGGATTATACGCAGGCCTACTACCGCATGCATAGTAACTAGTATTGTCGTTGCAAAAATAAAAAAGAATTTCATTTTAAATATATTTATCTAGGTTAATAAAGGCATAAAACTTAATTCTACTTTGCTAAAAAGTATTAGTAGCAATTTGCTTTTTATAAATAGGGATGTTTATTCGATAAAAGTTGGTTGCTTTATAATAAAAGAAGTGCCAATCAGACCACAGACTATAATGATTATTTTCACCCAAGGTGCCGCGGCATATAGAAAAATGAATACAGAAAATGAAATGAAAAACCACATCATTGATATTGAAAAGTATTTAGCTTTTTTAGGCATTCCCTTTCCCTCCCTAAATCTCATTACACTCTCGCCAAAGAGAGGGTGACCCACTACCCAGTTGTACATTCTTGTGGAACTATGAAAAAAGCAAGCTGCAGCTACAATCATGAATATTGTAGTAGGTAGGCCAGGAATGACAATTCCAACAAGCCCAAAGCCTGTAAATATGATGCCAGCAGAAAAATATGCTATTTTTATCACAAGATTAGTCTTTTTGTATGCAGTTTTTTTTCAAGTGGAAACCAATTCAATAATATTTATAAACTGTTATATTTAAAGGCTATTACTCCACCGACATATTCTTCAAATTGTATTTTATATGTTGTATGGTTAACAGATTCATAAAAAATAAAAACTCTTTCTGGGTTTTTAACAGATACGGTGTGGCTTTGCATATCATACTGTAGAACTTCATTTGCTCCGCCGTATTGCACAACTGTAGAGTCTTGAAAATAATCGGCCATAAATGTGCTAGGTGATGAATCTATTTCGTCAAATGTAACATCAGAATATGCTGCAGCGTAAGACTGTCCAAGAATCAGACTGGGCATCATGTAAGTCGATTGACCCAAAGACACTGATATCATTTGAAAAGAAAAATGCCACGCAGAAGAAGAGTCTGTTTCTGCGCCAGATGATAAGTTAAAATAGAAACCTGAAGCATTCGTTGCGTCGATATCGTGTGTGATAACTTCTATACCTGCTGTTTCATTATTGTCTGCTTCGTTATCTTCACATCCAACTAGTATAAGTCCGAGGATTGATGTAGTTAATATTAAATGTTTCATTCGTTAAAATTACCTTTCATAGTTTGTTTTAATTTCAAAATAAGCAGTTCTGCCAATGTAAGGTCCATAAGCTTGATTAGTATGGTCGCCAATATTCTTTGAACCAAAAATAATTTGATATGCTGGTGAAGCTTTGTAGATGACTTGAGCGTCAAATGTTAAATATGGTTTTACTAACTTTTCTGAAGATAAGTAATCACCAGTAGCCGGGTTGAATTCTTGAGGGTAGTATTCTCCGGTCCCTTTAAAGTTTAATGCATAAAGAAGTTTTTGGTTACCAGGGGCATACGAAAGCCTTCCTCCAAGGGATAAAGGAATTGTGTTTGGAATTTGTTTATTATCTTTATCTTCATTTTTAACGTAGTTGAAAGTGAAGCTTGATGAAAGAGAACTATTGATAGTCCATTTTGTAATGATTTCTATTCCTGTAAAATATGCTTTTTCGATATTTCTATAACTAAGCAGACCCGGCTCAATAGCATAGTCTTTAATTAAGTTTGAAAAAGTATTATTATATAAAAGTGTGCTTAACTGGAAATTGTTTTTATTACGAAACTCAACGCCAAGTGTAAATCCTTTTGATACCTCTGGTTTTAGATTTGGATTTCCTTGGACAGTATATCCAAATTGTAAGTGTTGCCAATCGATTAATGATTCCATGAAAGAAGGTGCTCTGAAGCCATGGCCATAAGCTAATCGATATATCCAGGTATCACTTTTTTTATAAGATAATGCGAGCCTAGGGCTGAGAACTGTAGTGTCACCGTATGTATCAAATCTTAATCCTGAGACCAGATTGATGTCTGAAGAAATATTCCAGGCAACTTGATTAAAAATGCCAACAATATCTTTTTTCTGAACTCCGCCTGCGATTCGATCACTTTTATATTCTGGTTTTGAAAACTCAAATCCTCCATTATATATTAGGTTTTTGTAGGCTCGGTTGAATAATAACTCATATTCTGTATTTTTTTCTTCGGTCGCGTCTTCAGTTGATATAGAACCATCATTATTATTTACTTTATAGTTCCGAACATAATTTGCGTTTCTAATCGTTTGTTCGATGGAAAAATCATTTTTTATAGTCCACCTATGGTTGACCGTTACTTGGTTACGATCGATATTTGTTTCATTTGTATAAAGTATTAACCCGCTCGATAGTCTGGTTGCACCTTCATCAACTTGATTATATTTTTGATGAGCGATTCGAAAATCATGACCATTAGCTTGCCAATCAATTTCATTGTTAAAGTTGAGTTTATCAATTTGGTCAGCGCTAATATATTCGAATTGTTGACCTTTTAAAAAATGTTGGTATGTTAGGTCTGTTGAAAAATTGAAATTGTTGAATGGAATATTAATACTGCTTTTAAAGATAGAATTTACAGGATCGTTACTGATTTGTTTTGGCGTACCACCAAAGCTACTCGCCCTATAGCTAGTAGATATGGTTGGAGCGTCGTTTAAATCTTCAGTAATTATATTAATGACACCACCCATAGCATCTGTTCCATAGATAGCAGATCCAGGGCCTTTTGTGATTTCTATTTTTTTTAGATTATTCGTAGAAATATGGTTGAGATCTACTCGATTATTAAACTGCCCTGTAATTGGTTGACCGTTTTTTAATATCAAAATATAGCGAGAATCAAGGCCAAGCATATTAAAGATAGCGCCACCATCGACATTTGTGGATGTGGAAACACCAGCGCGTTGCTCCAGAAGGTCGCTAACTGTTGTTGCGCCAGACTCATTAATTTCTTTTTTACCAATTACTTCCGTAGCAATTGGAACATCGCGCAGTAGGTAGCCATTTCTGGTACTTGTAACAACAACATCATTCATTTGAATTAACGTCTCTCTCATGGTAATTATTAGTTCGTTTTGGTTACTATCAAAAATTTCATAATAACTATCAAAAGCAATGTGACTGAAAACAAGTTTCGCTGATTTTTGCCCTTCAAAAGCAAATGCGAACTTTCCTTGGCTATCTGTAATTGTACCTATTCCAGAAAAAGAATCGTAAACATTAACTAGAGGGATAGGTTCTTTACTTTTATCATCAATTACCACCCCGCTTAAAGTCAATTGAGAATGGGCAACTGAGAATGCAAAAAGGAAAAATACGGTAAGCCTGGACATTAGGAAACAGATTGAAAAAGATTAATTAATTTGATGAATAATTGGGGTCTGTTATTAATTGATTTAGCAGTTTTTCCACATCTTTTTCAGAAACAGGATCTTTTTTATCACCCATAAAAACAAGGCCCATAAATAACCCACCTAGCGCTTTAAACATTAGTTCAGGGTTTATTTTTGGAAATTCACCTTCTCTCACGCCATCTTCAAGTAAACCTTGTATTACACCGTACAATCTATGTTGATATTCTTTCCAGGGCTGATTTTCTAACTTAATTGTTTTTGGTGCGTTAAAAAGAAACTCAAACAGTCCGGGCCTGGCCTGAGCAATTTCTGCAATTTTAATTAATAGCTTAATAAATGAGTTTCTTGGACTTCCCTGATCTGCAATAATAGGTTCTAATGACTCCCATATATTTTTCCATCCCGCTTCTAATATTTCGCTAAAAACATCTTCTTTAGATTTGAAATAATAGTATAAAGTTGCTTTCCCGAATCCTGATTCTTGGGCGATGTGATCCATGGTTGCGCCTTCAATGCCATTTGCTTTGAATACATTCAGAGCGCCATCAAGAATTCTTTGCTTCCTTGCTTCTCGCTCTTCAATTTGCCGTTGTGATGGTGCCATTTGTAATTAACCTGCAGTTTGTTTTTCGAATTAGTGGTCGAATATTAAGCTTTATGCAATAGATATGTCTAACCTTATTTTTTGATTTAAGGCCAGGTTTTGGGTTTGAATTTTTAAAAAAGTATAACGGCAAGGATGCCATCAATTGTTTAGCAAAAATCTACCCTGGGTTCTATATTTATATTCAAATTTTTACCACATACCAAGATTTAATCACAGTTTAGAAATTTAATAAGGAGAAATAATGAAAACTATACGAGCATTAAGTTCCATTTTCATTGTGTTTACAATTGCTTTTGCTTCTGACACAAACTCAAATGAAGAAGCTACGAGCGCTAACAATTCAAGTAGTGACAAACAAGTTGTTAATTCTGATGTTGCGCCGATTGACATCAAGTTAATCCAAGAGGCTAGAATTAAAAAAGCTATCAAGGATAAGAAGTATGCTGAGTCTACTTATAATAAGCAACTGCAGGAAAAAAGCGCTAGTAAAGCTGATATCCAGAAAAAAGATGTTTTGAGTAGTTGGGCAAAAGATATTCAATCCAAGCTGACGATTATAAATTTAAAAAGAGAAAACGGTAAAAAAGCTATTGAGCTTCCATCGTCTCTTAAATCAAATTAATTAGAGGCGTAAATGATGAATATTAAAAGAAATAATTTTTGGTCAGTGGCGAAAGCAATTGCTGCGTCATTGCTTTTTGGGATTTCGATTGGTAATGCTCAG
>JABGWJ010000027.1 GCA_018645565.1 bacterium
AATAATTCCATGTCATTCATTAGTTGATAATTAAAACTGTAAGGATCTGATAATGTTGGGCACCCATTCGGGAAAAAAACCTCCACAGTATATTCACCGCTTAACGTTGGAACATAGCTTATAGTATTAGCGTTTGTTATAACGCTATCATTTAAAAACCATTGATATCCTATACCAATAGCTGTTGCAATTAAAACGCCCTCATCATCCGTTATACTTGCTACGGGATTTTGTAAATGAAATTGACTATAGGCTATTCTATTTGAATTGACTAGCGAATCTTGAAATATTGTATACTGCTCACAATTATCCTTGAGAGTAAAATCAAGCCATGAATTTAGAAAATCAAAAGTGACCTTCTGTTGCTCGACTCTCGATATGGAAATTCCATTTGATGATGCACTTTCTCCAAGATCACAAAAGAAATTAGGATTTCCAAAATAACAATGCCCTCCGCCTAAAATTGAAATAATCGTTTTATAATTTGAGCTTAGATTATTATAAATAGGTAATTGATGAACGTCTGGAGGAGTTACACCATCTTGACTTCCGGATATAATTAGAGCAGGAATAGTTACGTTTAATGCAGAAGCAATTGATGAGACACCATTAGACGAAGATTCAGCCACAGCTAATCCAATAATTGTTTTAAGTTGATTATTATTATTTACGCAAAGCGAATCTGCGGCTAAAAAAGAAGCTCCTCCTCCCATAGAGTGCCCCATTAAAGCTGTATTATTATGAACTAAATTATAAATCGGCGATGTATTGCTATCACCCTCTTCTTGAATTTTAGTTACCAAGAATTGTAAATCCCATCCAAACTGTTGATGATCTGTATTAAGACCACTTTCTGTTCTTGGAAAAACCATTATATACCCCCGAGGAACGAATTCATCCCACAAGTTTTGGTACGTGTCCCAATTTATAAGAAAACCGTGACCAAATAAAATAATTGGAAATGGACCATCTAAAGCTGAAATATTTTCGTTTTGCAGAGGAACAGGATAATAAATCTCCGTTAAAATTTCTCTATTTATCCTACTTGAATCTTGAAATGCTTTACTATAATTGCTGACAGCATATTGAGCACTAGCTACATTAAAAACAAATAAGAATATGATTGGTTTTATTAAATAGTTCATTTGCAGCTTACTTTTTCAAATCCTGGTGGGGCAAAAAGTAAAACGATGAATATTTTTTCCATCCCAAGATTTTATATGGAATATACTTTTGTAGGGGTAGACCTTCCTTTTAGAGTTATTTCACCACTCAATTTAGCTTGAGAATATAATTGTTTTGTTAAGGTAGTATATATTTCATGGCTAAATAATATCTCTGTCTGAAAATCCTTATTTGCTTGCTCTAACCTTGCTGCTACATTAACTGTGTCACCAATAGTACTGTATTGCAGCATTCTATTGCTACCTATATTGCCAACTATAACACTACCAGTGTGTATTCCTGTTCGTGCCTCTATCTGATTGATTCCATTATTCTTCCAATATCGTGAAAATTCGCTATTGTCCCATTTTTCATTCATTTCATTAAGTCTTTCTCTCATTCTGATAGCGCTACTAACAGCCAGCAATTCATGATCCTCAACTTTCTTGGGAGCGCCGTATACAACCATGACACTATCTCCAATATAGTTAACTATGTGACCTTTATGTTCGTCAATAATATTATGCATTTCAGTAAAGTACTCGTTTAGAAATTTTACAGCTGTTTCTGGAGACATGTGCTCAATGATAGTAGAGTATGATTTAATATCAGTGAAAGTAATAGTCACCCTAATATTTTCTCCTCCCAGCTCACCATCATCCTCTAGTATTTTTTCTGTTAATACATCACCAAAGTATCTTTGTAGAGTATTATTCATAAGCTTATGATTTGCCTCTAATTTTTTGGTTTTAACAAAATCAACTCTCTCATTTTTCTCTTTGGACCATTTGACAGTAGATAAAAAGATAAATGGAATTAAATATAGATATGGAATCTGATCCAGTGTCATCGAACCTTGTTCTAAAACCAATATACAAAATGGAACAGTGGTTGAAATTGTAACTACGATACTATTTAAAAAGAAATATGGCCATACATAAAGCCATAAAATCATTATAATAGGTAAAACACCACCTTTCACTGGAAAAACGGCTGGGTCTGTAAAATAATAACTAAATGAACCAACATTCATCAAGCCTATTATCCATACAGTAAAATACACCTGGTGCCATTTTTTCTTACCACGATCAGATAAAAAGAATAAGAAAAACAAAAAAACAACAAACCCTGCTATGTGGTAAGCCATATACCAGACATTTAAACCAATTAGCCTAATATCGTCGAGCCTAATCAGCATGTTAAAAAACTCAGAAATAACCATAAGGTTTCTGATATAATTTCTAATTTTATTCCAACGAAAGTCCTGATACTCTTTTTCAAGGCTTTCATCTTCAAATTTGCAAGTGAGTTTGTTAATGTGAAAAAATAAATTTTTATTAAAATCTATCATGCTACTTTATGCATCTAAAAAAAATTAATAAAACATTTTTCTTTAATCTCATTTACTGAACAGTGTGCCATTATATAAAAGTCAAATAAACTAACCAACCTGATAAACCTATCATGATTGCTGATAAAGAATAATCTTGCCATTTTTGAAGTTCAACTTTTTTCCACATAATTAGTTGCCAGACAAGAATCATTATGAATAATAGTAATGAGGTAATATTAGAATCCATTTGTTACTCCTTAACCCAAATCTACAAAAGATTACAATAAAGAACGTTCCAATTAAGTATCATCAATGATTTGAGCATAATCCTATAACACGTACTCAACAACCAATTTTTAATTATATTTCAAGATATCAGCAAAAGGATAAATAATATTTTTTCATTCATTCTTCATCTTTATTATCACTTTTACGAAAAAAAATCTGGACTATGAGCTTAAATGGAATGTAGCCCACAGCAATCACGATAACACTGATAAAGAAAATAAATTCTATAGTTTCCATGTCGCTAAAAAC
>JABGWJ010000156.1 GCA_018645565.1 bacterium
ATTGTATGTGTGTAATATTGATTCCCCTCAGGTACCATTTTATTAAAATGATATTCAAAATCATTTCTAACGCTAGCTTCTGTATTCTCATTTATAGTTAAAGATGCTGATGTATGTCTAATGAAAAGTTGTAATACTCCAATGTTAAAATTTTTTATCTCTGGAAGAGATTTTACTATATCATCAGTTATTAAATGAAAACCTCTAATTTTATTATATATAGTAATATCTTTTTGTACCCACATATTCATTGTACGTATTATGTCTTTTTTTCTTTTTTTCTTGCTGCTGGGAAGAGAATATTATTTAATATTAACCTGTACCCCGGCGAGTTCCTATGAAGAGATAAATCTGTAGGGGGGTCGCCAACAAAATGTTGATAATCTTCTGGATCATGGCCGCCATAAAAAGTGTAGGTACCTTTACCGAAATTGCCATGGAGATATTTGGCCTGAACAGAAGCAGGGTCTTCGCCCAAAATAATCACATGATTTTTAATCATATTTTTGTTAAAACCCGTAGTTTGCCCCATAAAACCTTTGACAATAGGAACATGATTTTGAGTTAACATTGTTGGCACAGGATCGTATTTAGCTGAAAATTCAAATAAAGAAAAATAGTCGGCTTCAGCACCTCTAGTTATTGGATTGTGGCTAGGGGGATAGTCTATGTCTGAAAATTCGTAAACCATCGGGTCTGAATAGATTGAAAAATCTTTAAAAGCTAAAGTTTTAGAAAAATCTATTTTTTCGGGGAGATTTTTGTCTACTGGAGTACCATCAAATACGCTATGAACTCCATCAATATCTTCTAATGATAGTGCTATGTCATAAGAATCAGTTGCTGAACACATGGCAAATAAAAACCCTCCATTTGATATGTAATTTTTGATTATTCTAGATATTGTCTTTTTTTCTTCATGGACACTAACTATTCCATATTTTTTAGCTAACAATTCAAATCTATTTTTCTGTTCAACATACCATGGAGCATTATGATAATTACGGTAAAATTTTCCATACTGCCCTGTAAAATCTTCATGATGAAGGTGAAGCCAGTCATAATCTTCTAAACCATTGTTCAAGACTTCTTCATCCCATAATGTTTCATAATCTACTTCAGCATAAGTTAGAGCGAGGGTAACTGCATCATCCCAAGGTTGTTTATTTGGGGGAGTGTAGATAGCAATCTTGGGCGCTTTTTCTAAGATCACAATATCCATATTATTTTTTTCTATTGTAGAGTAGATATCAACAATTTCATTATTTATTTCTATGTAAGAAACTCCTCTAATTTTACATTCAGTTTTAATTGAGGACTGGGCTTCAATTAAAAAAGCTCCACCTTGAAAATTTAATAACCATTCTACATTTATATTTCTTTTTAATGCATAGAATGCTATGCCATAAGACTTAAGATGATCATTTTGAGTTTGATCCATTGGGATAAGAATTTTTTGGCAAAAAATAGTTCCCGTTATAAATAAGTACGTTATTAAACTTTTATTAAATTTTTTCATCGCTTTTAAGCTTTCTTATATGGTATCTAATTGGTTCAGAAAAAATTGAATTTGGGAATTCGTTAATTACTTTCATAAAGTGTCTCATTGCTATTTCTTTATCATTATATATCTGTTCGTATATTTGTCCAGACATCACTTCACCTCTATCTGAGTAAATTGTATTTTTTAATTTTGTGAGTAAGTCTAAGGCCTCATTATATTTATTTAATTTTGTTAAAATAATGGCTCTCCTTAAGCAAAGTAACGGGAAGAGCTTTTGTTCTTCATTTTGTTTAATTATGTATTTAAGTAATTGGTTCGCTTCAGAAATTTTTCTTTGCTTTAATAATGATTCTGATTTCAAGTAGTTTATAAAACCTTCCTTGCTTTTTTCATCAACCTCGACATAATAAAAATTTATTAGATCTCTTAATTCCATTAGATCATTGAAAAATTTATTTGTTGGCATTATTGTTAAAAATATTTCATTAATCATTATCAATGCTGTATCTGGTTTTCCTGAAAATAGATGCATTTCAACTAATTTATTTTTTATTTCTAATGTTTGATGAGTATTATACATTGAGTCTAAAAATGAGATTGAACTAGTAAAGTCGCCTTTTGCTCTTAGGACATCTGCAATCCTCAGTATAATCTGTTGCTCGAGTGTTTTTGTTAATGATTTTGATAGAGCTGATTTATATAAAATGTATGCTTTATCAAAGTCTTCAATTACTCTATATTGTATTTCGGCTAGACGAAACTCCGCTTCTGAAGCTAAAGAAGATCCTGGTATTGATGTTAAAATTGAATCATAAATTGAAAGACTTGAAGTCAAGTTTTCTGAAGAAATATTTGTGGTCAGTTGAAATAAGTCTTCAAAGAAAATATTATCATTATAAAAATAGGGTATTAAATCGTTGCTTTTAGTTGGCAAAATTTGATCCTCAAACGTTTTTGCTAAACCTAATAACCCTTCACCATATTGATATCCTTTTAGATTGTTTTTCAAGGTAAACTGGTATGCTTTGATTGATAGAAAATATTCATTTTCTCTTCTCAAATTATTTCCAAAAGAAAGCCATTTTTTTGCATTAAATGGTTCGCTTTTACTTAGTTCTATTAATGCATTAAAAGATTTCTGGAACTCACGGTGTTTAAAATAGTGGTTAGAGAGTATAGGTAGAGCAATCGAAGGTTGTCTTAGACTTGTTTCTAATAACTTCATTTCAATAGTGTTTTTTGAATTAAGATCATCGCTCATTACTAGAATTTTTCGTGCGACTGTAGAAGATCTACCGGGATTAGATAATAATGAAGTAATATACTCTTCGATTGCCTTATCATATTCGTTTCTTTTCTGATAATAATTTCCTAATTCTATTGATAAAAAACCTTTATCAAAGTTATTTCTTCCTGATTCTATCAGTTGAAAAATTTCAGTACTTAAATTATATTTATCATAAATAGAAAATAATAACCTATGAAAAGACCGGTTATTTTTAAAAAGAATTAACCCTTCAGCCCAGGTAGATTTAGCTTTTGTAATATTTTCATTTAAAAAATAAAACTCACCTAGTTCTATGCTCAATTGAATATCTTTTGAATTTTTAGATAATTGATAAATTAGAAAATTAATCCCCTCATTGTACCTCTGGCTTTTTTTATAAAGGTTCTTCAAACTGCGAATTACTTGATAGTTGTTCGGACTTTTACTCAAGATGTCGTTATAAATAAATATGGCTGAATCCCAGTTTTGTTGAATTTCATACATTCTTGCTGTTTTGATAGATGCGTTATATTGACCAATCAGCATGGATAAAAATAAGATTTGGCTTAATATTTTAAGGATTAATAATCGCATCTTGCTTAATGGTTGGTTTTATTTGGGTCATAGAGTTAAAATATCTCTTTATCATTGTTTGGTACTCTCTACTATAACCTGAGTTTAGAGATCGATTTAAAGCTTCTAATGCAATATTTTCGCGCTGTCCTAAGCTAAGTGGTAGATTTTTTGATGATGAGTATATATCCTTTCTATCTACGGTGTATGACTTTCGCTTTTCCTTATACCCTCTCTGTGATAATGATGTTTGACTATCAAGCATTCTAGATAAAATTCTACGTTGCTTATTTTTAGTCTTTTTATTGTATTTAAATTTTGATAAATCAGATATAACATCTTCAATGTCATTAGAAATCCCTTTTAAATCTCCTTGACCATTTTTTTCCCCTGATTGCTTCATTTCTTTTATCAATTGCTGCAGACTTTTTTGAACACTTTTTTGCCCTTGTAACATCGATTGTAATATCTGCTGCTTAGCAGACTCTGAAAGCTGACCCATGCCCATGCCTGTTCCCTGCTGATTAAGGTTTTGTTGTTGACCTGCCATTTGCTGCATCATTTTTAAAAATTGCTCAAAACCGCTAGCAGAACCTGAAGATTGCATTTGTTGAATACTTTTAAAAAGACTCAATGCTGCAGTATTGAGTCCTTTCATTGCAAGTTCTTGGTTATTAATGGCATTTCGTATGTTTCTGTTTGTTAATTCTGATTTTGTTTTTTCAATAGAGTTGTTGACTCCACCAATTGCTTTTCCAATTTCAGGGGTTATTGAAAATGTTTCTTTAGATAATTCAACCATTTGCTTGGTAGCTTGCCTCAATTGATCTTGTATAAGTTGCTGTCTATATGCCATTGTTTTTAATTGTGAAGAGTTCCTAGAGAGGAGAGATGTTTCATCTTTTATGTCTTCTTGTACTTTTGATAAGTATAAAACATCTCGCATTATTTTTGCTAATTTTGTTGCCATTTCTGAGACAGTTTCATTTTGAAATTCTTTTTGAAGCATCGAAAGCTCATTTTGAAGATTGTGTAAATTGTTTAATGATTTTTGACTAGATGATTTTGCGCTTTTATCCTTTTGCAAGTTTGAAATAGTATTTTCTATATTAGTTTTTGCATTTTTATAATCATCGCTAGTGCTCAATTTCTGAAGCTTATCAGCTGACGTTTTACTAAACGGTTCAATAAGATAAGACGCAGTTTTGATTTCATCATTTAATTTCTTTAGTTCATCGAGTAGCCTAGATTCTTCTTGCGCGATTCTTTGAATATTATTTTTATCTGGAAAAGATTCAGCATCTTTAATGTCTTCATCAAGTTTACTTTTTTGCTGAGTTAACTTTTCTAACCTATTTTTTAATTCATCTAATTTTTGTTCTGCTTTCAGCCTCTTAAAAATATCAATATATCTATCAAGCTCAGATTCTATTTCTGCAATATTACTTGCCATTTTTTCTAAAGATTTTTGCAAATCTTCTAAGTTCATTTCTTCGAGCGACTTTTGAAGTTCATTTAGATCACTCAGAATGTTTTCTGGAATAATTTCATTAATTAAGTTTGAAAGTTCTTTGAATTTTTCTGATAAGTCAGGCATGAGAAGGTTATGTTTCTCGCTATCTTCCATCAAGCTTTCCATTGCGTTTGAAATGCTTTTTATTCGTTCAAGTTCATCTTTTGCTTTTGAGACCATTTCTTTAATTTTTTGTTGATCTTCCCACTCTAATTCATCTTCGGCTTTTAAAACATTTAACTCCATTTTTTCTAATTGTTCTTTTAAGTTAATTAGCTCATCTACACTATCATTGAATTGGCCTTCAATATTTTCTTCTTCATTTTCCATTTCTTTATATAAATCAGCAAGAGAAGGAACCTTAGCAACTAGTTTTTCTGATATCGTTTTTTTTGGCCCTGAAATAGTGTCATTATCTGTCAGTTCAAAATGGTAATGAACTTCATCGTCCGGCATGAGCATTATATCAGATAAATTCCAAGGTGTTTTTATAATTTGGTAATTAGTGTCTTGATCTAGCTCTGGGATTATGAACATTGCGATATACGGTTCTACATTTAAATATTTTGGCCGAATAACCTCATAAGCTAATTGGAGTTTATCAAAACCAAAGTCGTCTTTTATTTCTAAATCAAATGGTATTATTTGATTATTCCCAAGTGTTATTAATCGATCGGGGTTTTTTATCTTTATGGTAGGCTTAAGGTCAGATAAAATGTTTATTTTGTATTCAATGGGGTCTCTGTTTGTAATGCCTCTAGGATCAACTACATAAATTGAAAATTGGCCGTCACTATATAAATAAAAATTTCCGACTGCAGTATTTTCAAAAGTTCTTAAATATTTTATTGAATCGTTATGTTTTATAAAACTGGATTTGAGCATTCTATTACTTAATAAGTTTATTTTCATCTCAGATCCTTTTAGAGCTTGGACTGAGGCGATGCTCCCATCTAGTGTTTCAGATGGCAGTTTTGAATAAGAGGGAGGAATTATAAGAATTTCAAATTCCTCAAATTTTGGTCTATCCGTAACAAAAATTGTATCAGGTGTTGAGGTAACAGATTTCCAAGCTTCGTAAAAATATTCTGCATTTACAATTGCCTTGTATTCATAATCTTGGAACAGCTCTGGTAATAGAAATTGATAAAAACCATTCACATCTCTTTTCGTTTTAAGCGTGATGGTAGCTGAATCACGTTCGCTCGTAGATATCTGCGTTGGTGTTAAACTTAAAAAAATAGAATCTGGAGTTGAGCCTTCAGAAATAATTGTAATTGAGATTTTTTCACCTCCAAGGATATTTTGATTTTTTGTTAAGCTGTATAACTGGAATGGTTTTGAAGCATAAAATTTTTCATTATAGTTTATCCATCTGTGGAATGAATTCCCACTTTGTTTAGAAAATATAGATAAAGACATTATAGATAAAAACATGACGACAAGTGTAATCATTTTTATATTTATAAGAGGCTTTTTATCTATGAGATCTCTTGGAATGTGATCTTGCATTTTTTTTGCAACTTCTCTAGTAAAATTATTTGCTAGATCATTAGATTGACTTTTATTTTTTGAAGTTTCAATTTGGAAAGCATTTAAAGCGGTATCTGCATTTTTAGGGAAAATATTTTTACCAATTATTTTTGCAAGTGTTTCCGAAGTATAACTTTTAAAGTAATCATTTTTTACTAGAAATAAAAACCCCCCAATGAAGAAAACAGTTATAGTAGACATAACAAAAATAATTTTGATAATTATTTTTTTTGTTTCAGGGGAAAAGTAAAAAACTGATTCAAGTAATATTAGACATAGCGAAGTTGAAATAATAATTATAACGAATAAAAACAGGGTACTAAACAAATCTGTTTTGAGTTTTTCTTGTTTTAACGACTTTAAATAACTCGATATTTTCATACTATTGTGTGAGTGCGAAGTATATAATATTTACTCCCATTTTTAATGACTCTTGTCTCACTTCCCAGGGGTTATTGTGAACAGACTCATCTTCCCAGCCATCTCCTAAATCTGTTTCGTAGGTGTATAGAATTATTAAGGTCTCGTCTTCAAATATACCGAATGCTTGAGGAGGTTTATTGTCATGTTCATGGATTTTTGGAAGCCCATTTTCAAATGTAAAATAAGATGAAAATATTGGGTGACCATGTGGGAGTTCAACGAAATCTTTATTAGGAAAGACTCTCTTTATTTCTCTCCGAAAGGATTTATCCATGCCGTAATTATCATCAGCATGAAGGAACCCCCCGCTCGTAAGGATTGATCTTAGAGCTATTATTTCATTTTCAGAAAACTTTATATTGCCATGCCCAGTCATATAAAGATAGGGGTAGTGTTTAGCATTATTATCTGTTAGTTTTATTTTTATTTCAGCACCTGCTTTTTTCATAGGCGTATGGGTTTTGAGATAGTCCAGTAAATTAGGCAAACTGCTGGGGTCCGAATACCAGTCGCCTCCTCCGCCGTACTGAATTCTCGCAATATTAAACTCTTGAGAATATAAAAAGCAGGTCAATATAAATGAGATTATGCAGTGTTTCATGTCAATTTATTAATGGCTAAAATTTCAGCTTCAGAATATACTGAGTCTCTCATTGTAAAAGATATACGAATACTTAAATTGTATCAATGATAAAACAGAATATATTTAATTGTATAATATTAATTGTTAGTATTTCATCTTTCTTGATTTCTCAAACTAGAACTGAGAAAGAACCAAAAAGTTATTTTTGGGGCCTGATAAATATTCCTTACGATAATAGCTCTGAAAAAGTTCCTATTTATGATAGACTTTTTAGAAACAGGGAATTTGCATCCCCTATTACTTATATGCCGATTGAAATGCGTTATGGTTTAGGAGTAACAGGGAAGTTAACTGGTAGTGCTGCAACTCCCTCTGCGGAAGATTTAGACAATTGGATTTGGTTTGATAAAGATGTGACTTCTTTGGACCAAGGTATTGAAAATATAGCAGGATCTTCTTTAGATATTGACTTTGGAATGATAAATATACCAAACTTAATTATGAAAACTAGTTGGATGAATATAATGACTGGTTTTAATTATAGGTCTAGTTCTATTTTTTCTCCAAAAAGTATACCAAATGATTGGAAAGAGGGGACACCTTTAAATGAAAAAATGATCCAGTTTAAACCTGATATCAAAGAATACCTCATTACAAACTCCCTACAATGGCAGCCTTATAATTCATGGTATTTAAGCTTAAGATATGGCTACGGATTGGCTTTTTCAAATTTTTATTTTGATGATGAACTAGAAACTATGAATGAATCCCCTAAGGGTAGTGGCACTTCAATGAGCATCGGCTTTGGGTTTCGATATATAATTGATCCCGGTAAATCAAACCGTTTTTCAATTGGATTTGATTTGAGACATTCTTACACAAAAATAAATAAGATAGATGACCCCCAAGACGTTACCCCTGTAAATAGATTTGACATTGCTAATTATGGACTTTATTTAACTCTTTCAACTTTTTATGGGGGCAAAAAAACAACCGGAGATGAAGCAAAGAGTATTTACTATGAAAAAGATTATATAAGCGCGAAAAGGAAGTTTTTAGAATTTATTAATGCATATCCAAATCATTCCAATAAATATAGAGCATTGAAATTCATTAAGATGTGTAATAAAAGAATACCATATCAAATAATGGAAGAAGGTCTATATTTTGACGACATTGGTGATTCTGAAAAAGCTCTTGATAAATACATTAAAGCAAGGGCAAGAGTTATAACGAACGATAGTCTTATTGTTAAATCTTTGAATTTTCGCATAGATGAAATAGCCAGGAAGTGGATGAACTCTGCAGAATTACTGCTTGATAGGGGTTTTTATAAGGATGCGCTCAATCTCGTAAAAAAGATTTCACAATTTTCAGAAGTTGATCAAAAAACATTAGATAAGTTTAATTCATATGTAATACTTGAGCAGGGACAAAAACTACAAACAATATTGATACTTGGTAAGGCCATGACAAAATATTCAGAGGCGCTCAAATTAAATAGTGAATTAGAATCAAATATTAGGGCACTGCAATACCAAGCTGGAATTCAATTAGTGGAGTTAGCAGATAATGTAAAAGATTTTGATGAGATAGTTTTAGCAATTCAGTCGCTAGAAGAAGCCTCAAAATTGACTTCTAGTATTGGACAAAAAAACGCACAATTGCTTAAAGATTTAAAACTTAAATTGAATAAGTACAGCGAATACAAGTCAAAAATGATTATCGATTATGAGATGTCAAAAGCACGATATGTTCAAGCGATAGCACGCGCTCCACGCCTAACAATTGGTATGACTCTTCCTTTAATTGAAGAACTTCTTGGCAAACCTCATGATAAGGTTGTTTCTAATGATTTAAATCAAAAAGAACAACTTTGGATATACTTTTTAAAAGATAAAAGCTTAGAACTCTCCTTCAAAGATTTTATTTTGTTCAAAGTCGAAGAAAAATAGTTGATTAAAAGAAAATAATGTGCGTTGTAATCAGTGAATTAATCTGACTAGCTTTCATTAGATGAAAATATTAAATAAAATAATACTTCTCTGCTTTTTTATTAGTTTTCTTTATCCGCAATCATCTCAAAGAGATTATAGTGAAGAACTTAGGTATCAAAATGACGCTATAAATAAAATGAAAAAGGAGATTGAAAAGTTAAGCTCAAAACTAAGGAAAGCAAATATTAATGAGACTACTACTTCAAAAAGGATTACAAACCTTGATGAGGAGTTAGCCTTAGTAAATAAATTAATTCAGTCCCTAAAAAAAGAAGAAAACTTTAATCGAGATAAGGTTAATAACTTAAAAAGCAGAATAAAAATAAAAGAGGATGAATTAAATTTGCTCAGATTAAGGTATGAACAGAGAATTATTAATACATATTTGAAAGGAAGGGTTTCAGACTTAGAAAAAGTTTTGTCTTCAACCTCATGGCGGCAGGCAGTATATAGAACACAATATCTTAAAATAGTTTCTTCAATTGAGCAAAAAATGACAGAAGAGATTGAGAGTGTTTTATTAGTAATAAATAAAGACAAATTAAAGCTTGAATCGCTTTTAAGGCAAAGTATTGCCTTAAAAAGAGATAAGCAAAAACAAATGGCCTCACTTCGAAAAATGAGGATAAAGAGAGAAAAAGAGCTAAATAGAATAAGGCAGGACAAATCGGCATTAGCCAACTATATGCAGGAAAAATCTTCTGGCGTAAAGCAACTTGAATCGATTATTAAAAAAGTATTAGAAGATAAGGCGCGGAATGAGCGAGAAGCGAGAATAAGACAACAGCAACAAGCGCTTAAAACAAAAGAGTTTAATTTATTAAGAGGTCAGTTGCCTTGGCCAACGGAAGGAAGAGTTATTTCAAAATTTGGTAAGCAATGGAATTCGCGATTAAAAACGACGACAGATAATCCAGGCATTGATATAAAAGGACAACCCGGGTCATCTATTCGATCTACAATGAGTGGAGTGGTTACTACAATTACCTATATAAGAGGATATGGAACGACAATAATTATAGATCATGGTGGCGGATTTTATACTGTTTATAGTCATGTAACGAATATCCAAACGCAAGTAGATAGTGAAGTCAGGTCAGGCGATGTAATTGCATATATGGGAGATTCTGGATCAGTAAATGGGGCCAAATTACATTTTGAAGTTTGGGGGAAGGGACAAAAGCTAGACCCGGAGAAATGGCTAACAAAAAAATAAAATGATGACAAACGATGTTTCAAGAGCTCAGTCATTAATTTGGAATAAATTATTAAATATATCAGGTTCAAATAAAGTTGGGAGTGCATATTTATTCACTGGGCCAATTGGCTCGGGAAAAGAGACTCTCGCACTAAAGTTTTCACAATTAATTAATTGTGAAAACTCTATCAAAGAAATATGTAACAAATGTAGTTCTTGTATAAAATTTAGAACACTACAGCATGAACGATTAAATATTATTGTTCCATTGCCAACTCCGAAAAGTGCTAGTAGTGAAGGAATACTTCCAAAGGAGTATTTTGAATCTATAATTGCAAAATCGGAGGACCCCTTTTATAAAATAGCAATTCCTAAGGCGAATAGAATTTTGATTCAATCAATTAGAGATTTGAAGAAAAAACTTTATTTTAAATATGAAAAAGATAGTGGCAGAAATGTCGTAGTTATTTTTGATTGTGAATTGTTATGTTCTGGACAAGGTGAATCAGGGAATGCTTTATTAAAGTTATTAGAAGAGCCTCCAGATAGTACTACGATTATTTTAGTGACTGATCATAAAAAAATGCTATTTGAGACAATTATTTCAAGATGCCAAACTATCGATATCCCAACCTTATCTGACAAATATGTTTATGAATGGCTAATTACAAATAATAAGAGTGAGTCAGACGCTGGGTTTTTTGTGACGATTTGCCGGGGTAATATTCATCGAGCACGTACACTTTCCAAACAGCCAGTAGACAAATTAATTAATCAAATTGAAAAATTAACAACAACGGTAGTTAGCAAAGACTCTGAAAAATGGCGAAACTTTACATCTCATTATTCTCGTCTTTTTGTCACAAATCCTCTAGATTTTAATCATCATTTAAACCTCATTATAATATGGATGCGTGGAGCGAATAAATTAAAACAAGGATTAAGCAGTGGTTTTGAAAATACCGGTCTGCACTCAAGAATGATTTCATTTAATAAAAAATTCCCTAAGGCAAATATTTTTGAAGTTATTTTATGTATCGAAGATGTAAAAAAGCATGCACGCCAAAATTTATATATGCCACTTATTTTGTTAAACATGTTGTTGGATATTCAAAAATTTGTCTATGAGTGAACAATTTTACATAACAACTCCAATATACTATGTAAACGATATCCCGCATATTGGTCACGCTTATACAACCATTCTTGCTGATGTTTTAAACAGATATCAAAAACAAGTTGGGAATGATTCTTTTTTTCTAACTGGTTTGGATGAGCATGGCCAAAAAGTTCAGGATGCTGCCAAACTACGAGGTATTGATCCTATTGATCATTGTAATGAAATGACAAAAAGATTTACCTCGCTTTGGGATAAGCTTCATATATCTAATAATGATTTTATCAGAACGACTGAAAAAAGGCATAAGAAAGTAGTAAGGGAAATATTAAATATAGTAAATGATGCAGGTGATATTTATATAGATGAATATGAAGGTCTCTATTCTATATCTGAGGAGAGGTTCATTACTGAAAAAGAAGCAGAGAACGGACAATTTCGCGATATTAAAAAATTAAAAGAGAAAAATTATTTTTTTAAAATGAGTAAATATCAGAATGCACTTATCAATCATATAAACACTAATCCTGAATTTATTCAGCCTGAACATAGAAAAAACGAAATACTGGGCTTCCTTCAACAGCCTCTCAATGACCTATGCATATCGAGACCTAAGTCAAGGCTTAATTGGGGTATCGATTTACCTTTTGATAAAGATTACGTTACCTATGTTTGGTTTGATGCTTTAATAAATTATATTACTGCAGCTGGATATAATCAAAATGATGAAATATTTGAAAAACGCTGGCCTGCTGACATGCATTTGATAGGAAAAGACATATTAACTACTCATGCAGTGTATTGGCCAACAATTTTAATGTCAGCTGGTATTGAGCTTCCAAAAACCATTTTTGCCCATGGTTGGTGGTTAATGAGAGATGAAAAAATGAGTAAGTCTACAGGGAATGTTGTAGACCCAATAAATTTAATTGAAGATTATGGGGTTGATCCTGTTCGGTACTACTTAATGAGAGAAATGGTTTTAGGCCAGGATGCAAGTTTTACCTCAGAATCATTTATAAATAGGTATAACAGTGACTTGGCAAATGACTTTGGGAATTTATTAAGTCGTATATCAACGTTGATAAATAAAAACTATGAAGGTGTCATGCCAGCAGCAGCAGAGTTGTCATCTGAAGAATTAAAAATTATTAAATTTTCATCCAGTGTTGTAAAAAACTTCGATAGTTTGATGGTGAAAATGGCAATTAATGATGCGATAGAAGAAGCTCTTCAACTTGTTCGTAAAATAAATAAATATTTTGAGCACAGTACCCCATGGAAAGCAGTTAAAGAAGACAAAACCTTAGCAGGAACAATCCTTTATACTGGAGCGGAATCTCTAAGAATTGTATCTGTTTTATTATCTCCGATAATGCCTGAGAGGACAAAAGAGTTGCTTGCTGTTTTAAATACCGATAACTCTGATAGATCTTGGGGTGGGCTAAAACCCGGGAAAAAACTAGGAAAACTAACACCCTTATTTCCAAGAATAGTGGCAGACACAAACAATGTTAATTGACACACATTGTCACCTTTTTTTTGACGAACTTAAAGAAGATTTAAGCAATGTATTAAAAAGAGCGGCTGATTTAGGGGTAACAAAGTTTATATGTGTTGGTACTAATATTGAAGATTCTAAAGAAAGTCATAATTTAGCTCTTAATTATGAAAAAATTTTTTCAACTGCTGGTGTGCATCCACATGATGCTGAGGAAGTAGCAGAAAATTATATTGATGAGCTTTACAATCTGTTAAAGGACAAGAAAGTATTAGCTGTCGGTGAGATAGGTTTAGATTATTTCAAAGAGCTATCAGATATCAGAGTTCAAAAAAAAATATTTGCTGAACAGTTGGAGCTCGCTCAAAAAATTAATAAACCAATAGTTTTCCATAATCGAGATTCAGATGACGACATTATTAACATATTATCAGAGTTTCCAAATGTTTATGGTGTCGCACATTGTTTTTCCAGCACATATGATGTAGCAAAAAAATTAATAGACATGGGGTTTTACATTTCATTTTCTGGCAATTTGACATTTAAAAACAGCCATCTCCCTGATGTCGCAAAACGACTCCCAATTGATCGTTTATTAGTTGAAACAGATTCACCTTTTCTCAGTCCTGCCCCTCATAGAGGGAAGACTAATGAACCTGGGAGGGCTCGATTTGTTGCCGATTTATTAGCAAGGTTACACAATTTGAGTATAAATGAGGTTGCTCAGATAACAACGACGAATGCAAAAGCTATTTTTAATTTTTCCTAACTTGTTTTTATTTTGATGAGAAAATCAAAACACTCATTTAGAAAAAAGTGGGGCCAAAATTTTCTAGTTGATCCAAATATTATAAATAAAATACATCATACAATAAAACCAGCTAGTATCGATAATATTATTGAAATTGGCCCAGGAGATGGCGCATTAACTCAGGTACTTCTACCAGATGTAAAAGATATGATATCAGTGGAAGTGGATCCATTTCTAATTGATAAATTGTATGATAATAAAAGCTTGAGTTCATTAAAAATCATTCATGATGATATCCTAAAAACTAATATTAATGATTTAGATATCATTAATCCTGTGCGAGTTGTTGGCAATATTCCTTATAATATTACTTCACAAATTATTTTTTGGTTAATTGAACAATTAGATTTTTGGGAAGACGCCTTTATTATGGTACAAAAAGAAGTAGCCCAAAGATTGGTAGCAAAGGCATCTACAAAACAGTACGGTAGATTGACAGTAGTCGTTGGTGCTTATCTAGATGTTGAATATTGTTTCTCTATTCCACCAACAGTCTTCATCCCTAGGCCAAAAGTAAATTCAGCATTTATTAGGTTCACGAAGAAAAAAATTGCATTAGTAGAGGATGAAAAATATGTAAAATTTAATAATGTTGTTAGAATGGCTTTTAACCAAAGAAGAAAAATGTTAAAAAATTCGCTTAAAGGTTGGGATGTCTCAGAGAATGTAAAAGAGAAAATTAATTTTTCTAGGAGGCCGGAGACCTTATCCATAGAAGAATTTGTAATGTTAGTTTAATACTTGATTATGTGATCATACACAATTAAGATTGCCAGCAAATTTAATATGCCACACTTACACTTTAGGAGGTGAAAAAAGTGGTAGAAATACAAGTTAGAGATAAAGAACCTCTTGAAAGAGCTTTAAGACGTTTTAAAAAGAAATGGGAAAGAGCGGGAATCCTAAGAGAGCTTCGTGGAAGAGCATTTTATATAAAACCTAGTGATGAGAATAGAGAAGCTAGAAAAAAAGCTACTCGCAGAATGGCTAGGAATGCCAGAATTGAGGCGTTGAGGAATAATCCAAGAGGTGCTAGACGTAGAAAAAAGCGCACAACGGATACACGTCGTAGTCGCTAAATACAATAACTCATATTAGTTATTAGATTATTAAGGGCTCGTTTTTTTGGGCCCTTTTTTTATGGGAATAGTTAGTATTAATCTTCTATCTTTTAAAAATTAAAATTTTATTTATAGGAATCAACTATGTTAATTCGAAGTATATCTGGAATAAGAGGTCTTGTAAATGAAGACTTAAAGAATGAAGAAATTACCAAATATGCAAACGCCCTTCATGATTTTCTTGATCCTGGTGTTATTTATGCAGGTAGAGATAGTAGACCTTCTGGTGAAGAGATTACTGAAATTATGATTGATGAATTAATTAGGCTTGGTCGGACAGTTATTTATTGTGGCATTGTCCCCACTCCTACAGTTCAATTTATGGTTCATACCAGCGAGGCAGTAGGCGGGTTTATTATTACTGCTAGCCACAATCCTATTGAGTGGAATGGGATAAAGTTTTTAAGAAGTGATAGTACATTTTTTCACCAAGAAGATTGTGAAAAATTATTTTATCTAGCTGATAATGTTTCTTCTATTAGAAAATATTCAGAGGAAAGAGGAATGTTATGGGAAGAAAAGAACGCAATTTATAAGCATACGATTAAATGCTCTGAATTAAAATGCATTAATCTAGATACTATCAGAGGCAGAAAATTCAAAGTTGTAATTGATGCCGTTAATGGTGCAGGGGCTAATGCGCTTCCAGAAATGTTAAACTTATTGGGTTGTGAAGTAGTGAAGCTAGATTGCGAACCAAGTGGCGTTTTTAAAAGAGGAACGGAGCCTTTGCCTGTCAATTTAAGTGAACTTTCAAAACAAGTATTAGAGAATAACGCTGACCTTGGTTTTGCGGTTGATCCAGATGCAGATAGGTTGGCTGTTGTAGATGAAAAAGGTCGCCCGTTAGGAGAGGAGTATACTCTGGTCCTTTCTGTAGATGGCTATATCAATACCCTTGGAGTTGAAAGTGATATTTTTGTATCAAATCTTTCTACTTCCATAGCATTAGATAAGCTTGCTTTAAAGAATAATTGTAAAGTTGAAAGATCTGCAGTCGGTGAGATTAATGTTGTTAACAAAATGAATGAATTAGATTCAAACTTAGGAGGCGAAGGTAATGGCGGTGTAATCTTAAGAGAATGTCATCTAGGTAGAGATTCGTTAGTAGCAGTGACAATGGTTTTGAACCGAGTTGCTCAGTCTACCTATCCGCTTAGTGAAATATATAATTCACTACCTCAATTCGAAATAGTGAAAGATAAAGTAAATGTTGATGGTATTAAGATTGATGACTTTTTATCAAAAGTAAATAATTATTTTAAAGAGGGTAAAAAAAATACAATTGACGGATTAAAAATTACGTGGCAAGAAAAATGGGTTCACTTGAGAGCATCAAATACCGAGCCTATTATAAGGATATATGCTGAAGCGCCAATAAAAAAAGAAGCTGAAGAACTTGTCTTGCAAATTAAGAGTTTGATTTAGAGACTAATTTTAGTTGTATATAGCAAGTAAATTAAAGGTTAAAAAATGAGTGAGCCAGTATTAATTAAAAAAGGATCAGAGATAGAGCTGAAAGTTGAATCTCTAGCATTTGGTGGGATGGGATTAGCAAAAATAGATGATTTTGTTGTTTTTGTTAAAAATGGAATTCCAGGTCAACGTGTTAATGCTTTTATTTATAAAAAGAAAAAGGGTTTTGCTGAGGCAAGGGTTACAAAAATCATTGATGATTCTCCTTTTGTAGCTGAATCAAAGTGCAGTCACTATTGGATTTGTAGCAAGCTTCAGAGCCTTTCTTATGATCAACAGTTGAAAGAGAAAGAGAAGCAAGTGGAGGATGCCTTTCAGCGTTTAGGTGGTTTTTCAGATTTTAAATTAGATGATATTAAGGGGGCTAAACAAATCTATAATTACCGGAATAAAATGGAATTTACGTTTTCTCCTCATCGATGGATTCTTGAATCTGAACCTGAGGGTGTAGATAGTTCATTTGCTTTAGGTCTGCACATACCGGGCAGGTATGATAAAATTTTAGATGTTGATGAATGTCATATTCAGCCAGAATTAGGGAATAAAATACTTTCTATTGCCAAAGACGTATGCCTTAACAATCGAGAATTAAAACCATATGACCCAAAAACAAATGTGGGCTTTCTTAGATATTTAATGTTGAGGTTTGGAGTCAAAACCGATCAGTTAATGGTAAATATAGTTACTGCATATGACGATATAAATAAATTATCCCCATTGATTGATACATTGCTGAAAGATGTTCCAGAAATAACGTCCATGGTTAATAATGTTAATACTCGCAAAGCAGATGTAGCGTACGGTGAATTCGAAAATTTAATTTATGGTAATCAATATATTGAAGAAAAAATTGGAGAATTAAAATTTGAAATATCAGCCAATTCATTTTTCCAGACTAATTCGTATCAAGGTGAAGTTCTTTATGAGGAAATTAAAAAAGCAGCCGATCTTAAAGGGGATGAGATTGTTTATGACCTTTATTGCGGAACCGGCAGCATTGCATTATATCTAGCGGGGCATGTGAAAGAAGTTTATGGGTTTGAAGTAATTAGATCTTCTCTTGAGAACGCAGAAAAAAATTCTGTTATTAATGGAATTGATAACGCTCACTTTTTAAAGGCGAATTTAGATACTTTTTTTAAGTCTAGGCAGTTACCAAGGAGGGTTCCTAAGCCAGATATTGTTATAGTTGACCCGCCGCGCGCAGGGATGCATCCAGATATGTCTGGTTATTTACATAAATTAAAAGCTGATAAAATCATTTATGTTTCTTGTAATCCAACAACTCAAGCAAGAGATGTCCAAATACTTTCCGATAACGGATATAACATTAAAAACGCAGTCATGGTAGATATGTTTCCACATACCCCGCATATTGAGATGGTTGTGTTACTTTCGAAGTAGGGCTTTTGAAAATCTAGAATCAGGAATTTTTTTATTAAATTGGATATTATCTATTATCCATTCTGTCCCTTTACTATTTCTTTTTAATTCGTCCTTGTATACAAATTTTGAAGGAAACCACCGTCCATCTATCTTTTTAATACCCTTAAGCGATGCAGTTTTAAGAAGTTTCCCGCTCTTAGCATAGAGTTCTTCTTTCTTTGGTAATAGATATTCTTTATCAACCCAAGATCTTCTTTTTGGATAAGATAGCCCTTTTACTTTTGCATTTAATACCATAACCCAGTGTTCTCTACCATCTAAAATGG
>JABGWJ010000157.1 GCA_018645565.1 bacterium
AAACTCCTTTTTCATCAATACAAAAAGCAATCGATGTTTCTGCTGACGGGGACACAGTAAGATTGTTTACTGGTGAATATATTGAATCATTTGACTTTTTATCAAAGCAAATAGTTTTTGAATCTAGATCTGAAGAGTTAGGTAACGATACTATCGCTTCGCAGACGATAATTTCTGTTGGGCCTTTAGGCGGCTCATGTATTGAACTAGTAGGACAGGATGCGGCTAATGTTGAAATTAAAAATATGACTTTTTCTGGAGGACAGAGTCAAATAGGTGGGGGTCTATACATAGAGAACTCGAGTCCAAAACTTTCAGGAATTTTTGTTGAAAATAACACTGCTGAAGTAGGTGGTGGTTTGTATATAAATCAGTCTGATGTTGAGCTGGTTGATATTACTGTTTTTAATAACGGCGCTAATTTTGGTGGAGGTATTTATGCAACTGGTTCTTCAGTTAATATTGTTAGTTCATCGCTCGATAGTAATCTAGCATATTGGGGTGCTGGGATTTATTCTGAAGATTCAAACTTTGATATAGAAATGTCAAATTTGAAACGAAATTATGCGTTAATTGAAGGAGGTGCTGTCTATCAAAGTGGTAATAGTTTTTTTGTTAGTGAATGTGCTATTTTTGAAAATTCAGGTTTAGATTTTGGCGGAGCCTTGGTTTCTTACAATGGTTTATTAGATGTCCAAAATACTACTATTGCTGGAAATGTCTCTAATTATGGCGCTGCATTTAATTTAAGAGAAACTGCTTTGACAATAAAAAATTCAATAGTCTGGGAGAATGGAGAGAACAGTTTATATGTAGCCGCTGGTAATCAGTCTAGTATGATTTCCTTAGATTTTTCAGATTTTTATGGAGGAGAAAACTATCTTTCTGAAAACCCAAATGTAATTTTAAACTGGGGGCTTGGAAACTTTGATGCTGATCCACTCTTTTGTAATGTCCCTAATGGCGATTTTGCACTCCAAGAAAACTCAAGTTGTCTTGTCGCAAGCGAATCTTCAAGTTTTATTGGTGCAATTGAACAAACCTGTAGCCAACAACTTAGTCTAATTGATAATTTATTGCCTATGGATTATAAGCTTTATCAAAATTATCCAAATCCTTTTAACCCAAAAACAACTATTAGTTACACCATCGCAAAAGCAAATATAGTCAATCTATCAATATTTTCGATAAATGGTACGCTTGTTAAGGAATTAGTCAATGGTTATATGTCAAGCGGTGATCATGCGCTAGAATGGGATGGCTCTGATAAAAATAATAATAGAGTTGCATCAGGTGTTTACCTTTACAGATTGTCAAATGGTGATAAGGTTGTAAGTATGAAAATGGTTCTATCCAAGTAAGGTATTATTAATTATTAAGTAATTTTTTGTTTTTTTTAAACAATTTTAAAAAAAATCTAACTTTCTGCTTATAAAGAGTGGATTATTGTTATATTTAGCTCTAATTATTATGAAGTTGTTTAATTTTAAAAAGAAAATATTTTGTCTTATTATGATGACTGTTTTCATCAGTGCATCTGATCTTGGTGATTTTGCTGGTAATTGGGAAGGTTATGAGTCGCTCAATAGCCCCTCGTCAAATTATCAGGATAGACAGGTTTACATTAACATTCGAACAAATGATGTTGAAGATACGAGTTTAGTTTATGTCTCTAATTCTTATTTTATTTACAACGGCTATCTAGATTGGACTGATCATCACTTTTCTTATGATAAAGATAATAATATTATAATTTTTTCGAGAAGATTCAATACACCACTTGGGATAATCGGTACTCAAAACCTGGCATATAAAATCTTAGATCACACTCCGGGAAGAATGTCTCTTGAATATATCTCCAGTGATAGTACAACTATTCACAAACTCAGTGTCAGTACCGCTTCACTTGAACTGATGTCAAATTATATCCCTAATTCCATCAAATTAAAACCTAATTATCCAAATCCTTTTAATCCGATAACAAATATTCCAGTCGTTATAAATAGCACAGGCGACGTCTTAATTAATGTTTACGATTCAAATGGCGCATTTGTTAAAGAGGTTTTTAAAGGCATTTTAAATTCGGGAGAGTTTTCATTTCAATGGGATGGTATTAGTCAAAATGGTAATGAAATGAGTTCGGGCTTGTATTTCTGCAAATTAATATTAAATAACGAAATTGTGGCCTCAACAAAAATGATTTTACTTAAATAGCGTTTATTTAAGATATTTGAATAAATACTGAGTGTCTCAAATTAAAAAATTTATTTATTTAATTATTTTTTTATCTCAATCAAATGCTACGTGGCTTGAAAATATTCCTCAAAAAATAAAACAGTCTAATGGCCAAGAATTTGAATTGTTTGCTTCTGGAGATCAGTATGCCCATAGGTTGCATGATAAAGATGGTTACACGATAGTTTTAAACCCTAATGATGGTGATTTTTATTATGCTGAAAAGATTATCGATGACATTATTGCCTCAGAATACAAGGTAGGGCTGGTTGATCCAGCGCGAACAGACTTAATACCCGGATTAAATATTAGTAAAGAGAGATATTTAGAAAAAAAAGAATATTATGAGCAAAGCATGTCTTACAGAAATGGTCGTGATGCGCCTACTTCCGGTAATTTATCACAGTTAAATGTTTTTATAAAGTTTGCTGATGATCCAAATTTTCCATTCAATCGAGATTATTATGATGTTCCTTTTAACTCAACGACAGAAGCTTCAATAAAGGATTATTTTTATGAGGTTTCTTATGGGGCGCTAACTGTTGATACTTACCATTATCCCCCAAGTATTCTGGGTTCAAACACATCTTACACTGATAGTAGAAACCGGGGATATTACAGTCCTTACTCTGCAACAAATACAGAAGGTTATCAAACGGATGATGAGAGAGCAACTCGGGAGCATTCTTTGCTTAGAGATGCAGTAGTAGGAATACAGAACTCTGTTCCTGAAGATTTAAATATCGATGCAAATAATGATGGGTATGTTGATGCTTTATCTTTTAGTATTAATGGTAATGTTGATGGGTGGTCTGAGCTTTTATGGCCTCATCGCTGGGCATTGTTTTCATATGATGTTTATATTAATGGCGCCAGAGTATATGACTACACATTTGAGTTGACAGAAAGTTCTTATTTTACTGCCGGCGTTTTATGTCACGAGTTCTTCCATGTGCTAGGTGCTCCAGACCTATATCATTATGATGGAGGAGACGCTCCAGATGCTGTTGGGGGTTGGGATATTATGGAAAGTACATCAAACCCTCCTCAATATATGGGCGCATTTTTAAAATGGAAGTATGGAGATTGGTTGCCAGAAATTCCTGAAATCAGTTCTTCAGGTAGATACACGTTAAATCCGCTTCAACAGCAAGACAACGTGGCTTACAAAATTGCATCACCGAACAGTGAAGCAGAGTATTATGTTGTTGAGTACAGAGTGAAAGAAGGTCGCTATGACTCCAATACGCCTGGCTCTAGAGATGGTTTGCTGGTGTACCGTATTAACACGGAAGCTGGAAATGGAAACGCTCAAGGTCCGCCAGATGAAATATATCTTTACAGGCCGGGAGGAACGCTTACATCGCAAGGGAGTTTTGTTTCTGCGCCCTATAACGCTTCATGGTCGCACACTGAAATAAATGATTTTTCTAATCCTGAGCCATATTTATACAATAATGGTGTTGGAGCGAGTGGAGGTTTGAATTTATTAAATGTTGGAACAGGTGGAGAAACGATTTCTTTTACAGTTTCAATGGGGTCTCCAACAATTGAACTAAGCCAAGAAAACATCTCTTTTAATTTGGCACCTAGCGAATTTCAATCTCAGAATATTGCTTTGGTAAATGGCGGCGATATAGAGACATTGCTAATGTTTGAATTAAATTCTGCAAACTTACCTTTTTCGAATCCCAGTAGTGGTCCCGATGGCGGTGGTTATTACTGGTCGTCATCATCTGCTGATACTTCTTTAGATTTTAGTTGGATAGATATTGAAAATTTTGGTACACAGATACAGTTCACTAATAATGATGATTCGCCAAACCCGGTATCGATAGGATTTAATTTCCCATTTTTTGATAGTGAATATTCTGAAGTTTTAATTAATCCAAATGGTTGGATAGGTTTTGGTGGAGATAGCCCAAGTTGGTCAAACATCAGTATACCTAATGGAGAAGCGCCGAAACCAGCAATAATGGCTATGTGGGATGATTTAAACCCTATTAATGATAACGGGAATACATCATCTGCTGGTAATGTCTATTATTACAATGATACTGAAAATGATTACTTTGTGATTTGGTATGATAATGTTGTTACTTGGCAAAATAATGCTGTCGCTGGTGAGTTTGATTTTCAAGTAGTATTGCATCAAAATGGCACTTTTCAACTTAACTATAATGAAATCATTGGTAGTTCTAGTTCGGCAACAATTGGTTTTCAAGACGAAAATGGTAGCAATGGTTCATTAATTTCCTTTAATGAAGATATTTTAGCTAGTCAACAAAGTATATTTGTATCGAAAGCTAGTCAATCTGAGTGGCTAACGGTTGGCACCCAGACTGGAGAAATGAATGGACTGCTAGCTGGTGGGCAATCTTTTAATATTAATCTCATGGTAAATACAAATGGCATGGAGGTAGGTAGTTATTATAGCTCATTAACAGTTTCATCAGATCAAGTTGAGTCTCAAACAGTGCCTATAGAATTAGAAATCTCCGGTGAGGATAATTCCATAATCTTACCATTTATTGATATAAATCAAGATACATTGGGAATAGTTGATCTTCCAGATAATGTAGATACGAGAATCTCAGCAGTATTTGAAAAATATACTCATTTAGAAGTTTCAGAAGGTGCTGTAATTCCTATATTAGCCCAAGAAGGAATCTCAACCAGTCAAATCCTCCATGTTAAAAAAATTCTAAAAGAGTTTTTAATTGATGTTGCGGGTTCAGGATGGGGTGCAAACAAAACAGCTGTAATTAATGCTGTTTCAATGAGTAATGCGTTTTTAGCGCTATTAAGCGATGAAAGTGAATATGAAAACCCGAATGTTCAATTACTGTTTAATAGTGGAGCGAAAGGTCAAGATATTCTTGGTACAGAAATTTTTTATGAAGGAACGAATGATTACATGAATAGCACTAAAAGAGATGCTACATATGAAGAAGTATTACATTTTGTTCACTATTATGGAATAGTTAACGCTCTTCCTTCAATGCAGTTAGCAATTGATCAGGCTATGAATAACGCTATTGAAAATGGTTTTTACGTTCCTCTTTCTGATATTCTAATTGAGGATTATGATGACGAGTATTTTGCCTTAGCGATGGAAGTTTATTTTGGTCTTTGGGCTCATGACCCTGCACAAAATGGTTGGGCAGGTGGACAAGAATATCACTTTACCAATCGTGAACAAATGGTTGATGGCGATTCACTCGGAGCGGATCTAGTTAGAGAGTTTTTTGGAGAAAGCTTTCGTTATAATGTTGACCTTCCTTATACTTTTGAAGGGTCTTTTAGCATGACTTTCGACCCCAGCCTGTCTTACACAAATAGATCTAGGTATCTTCAAAATGTTAGTATTTCAGGCGAAAATGATGTTGAAATTATTGGCAACGATTTTAATAATATTGTTTTTGGAAATTCGGGGTCCAATCAATTTACTGGTAAAGGATACAATGATTATTTTGACGGCAGGGGAGGAATTGACCGGGCTATCTTTTCAGGTGATTATGGTGAATATGCTATTTTTGAAAGTGCTGATTGGAATAATTACAAACCTTTTGTTGTAGATTTATTTTCAAATAGGGACGGAGCTGATACTCTATTAAGTGTTGAAGAAATAGATTTTAACGGTGTTATATACAATATGTCTGGATCTCTAAGTTCAAACGGGGATGAATTTATACTTGATGAGTTCAAGCTATTTCCAAGCTATCCAAATCCTTTTAATTCTGCCACTACTATAAATTTTAATTTACCAAAGGAGTCTTCAGTTGATTTAGTTGTTATTGATTTGCTTGGGCGGAAAGTTAGAACAATATTAAATGATAACTTAAAAGATAAGGGTTCCTATCAAGTAAAATGGCATGGTTATGACGACTTCGGTTCCTTAGTGCCTTCTGGTATATACTTAATTCACTTTACGAGCGAATCATATTCTAAGCATTTTAAAACAGTTCTTATTAAATAAATAAAAGATATTTGTGAGTGTTTTTCCTCTATGACTCGTTATTATATTGATCTGTGCAAATTTGTAGGTTTCTTATCCTTATCTTAATCTGTTGTTAGTTTATAGATAATTAATTTTAATTAAAGGAGTTCTTATGAAAGTATTAAAAAAAGTGCGGTCTGGCTTTACGATGATAGAAATTATGGTTGTAGTTGTTATTGTTGCGATTTTAGCTGCAATAGCGCTTCCAATCTATCTTGATTACGTCCAGAGCTCATATGCTTCGGAAGCGAGGACGGTAATGTCAAATGTCCATAATGCAGCAAAAATGTATTATCAGACTAAGGGCGAATGGCCTGGTGACGTTGAACAATTAGAGAGATCCGGACAACTTGATTTAGATAGATCTACAAAGCTTAAATGGACTTTTGAATTGCAATTACCAGATAGATTAAGTGCTACAAGCACTGAGGAGATGACGGGTGGCGCTGGAAAAGTCGTATCTTTTGATGCTCTAACTGGGAAATTTAAGGGGTATGGTTCACCAGAAGACAATCAGTAGTCATGGACCTTAATCAATTATTATCGTACAGTATTGACAGCGGGGCATCTGACTTGCACTTGAGTGTTGGTTCGATTCCCATGGTACGTATTAATGGAACAATGAAGCCTTTAAATCTCGATGTTCTGCTCCAAGATGATATTGAAAAAATGTTGCCTGAGGTAATGGATAAAGACCAAATGGCAATATTCAAAGAACAAAAAGAAATAGATTTCTCGGCCAAGCTTGAAGGAAAGGGTCGGTTCAGAGTTAATTTTTTCAATCAAATAAATGGTCTCGCCGCTGTGTTTAGAACTATCCCTGACAGCATTAAAAGTTGTGACGAACTGGGTATACCTCCATTTATGCAAGACTTAGCTATGATTGACAGGGGACTTGTTCTTTTGACTGGGCCAACTGGTTCTGGCAAAAGCACTACTCTTGCGGCAATGGTTGACCATATTAATAGAAACAAGGCCTGTCATATTATAACTATTGAGGACCCTGTAGAATACTATCATCACACGAAAGAAAGTTTGATTAATCAGAGGGAGCTAGGCGCGAGTACGCACAGTTTTTCAAATGCTCTTAGAGCCGCTTTAAGGGAAGACCCTGATGTCATATTAGTTGGTGAGATGAGAGATCTAGATACTATTTCATTAGCCTTGACGGCAGCAGAAACTGGTCATCTTGTTCTTTCTACTCTTCATACCTCAAGTGCAGTAAAGTCAATTGATAGAATTATTGATATTTATCCATCTGGACAAAAAGATCAAATTAGATCGATGTTATCTGAATCTCTAGAGGCTGTTATTTCTCAAAAACTATTGCCTACTAAGGATGGTAAAGGTAGGGTGCCAGCTTGTGAGGTTATGATATCAAGTACAGCAATTAGAAATCTTATTAGAGAAGATAGGGTCTTTCAAATAACTTCAGTGATTCAATCTGGTGGTGTTGAGGGTATGCAAACTTTAGATCAGGATTTACAGCGACTGGTAACGCAAGGAAAAATTGAGCGTAAGGTTGCAATGGATATTGCTGATAATCCTAAGCTTTTTAAACAAAATGTTTTGTAATAATGATTAGAAAAACAAGCAGTGGAATAGGTTTTATCGAAGTCATGACAGCAGTTGTAATCATTTCAATTGCTGCTTTAGGTATTCTTATGGGTGCAGTTCATGCTAGAGGAGAGCTTCATGCTCTTGAAGTAAAAGAGCGCGCAACAGAAGAGCTTTTAAATCATATGGAATACTGGAAAGGAAGAATTGCTGATGGTGTTTTATCTTCTTCTGAGTGGAGTGGTGATTTACAAGGTGATCAAATTTATCTTTTTGGAAATGCTCAATCTAGCTATAAAATAAAAGCAACCTTGTATTATGATATTAATAAGCTTGATGCTACAACACAGCATGGGCCAACAGATTTTAGAAGATATCAGCTTGACTGTTGGATAAAATGGAAAGATTACATGCAGACGCCAGCTAATAGGTGGAGCGATAAGGTTGAAAAGGAAAGAAGGCTGTCTACAGTAATGGCTGTCTTCGATATTGGATAATGATTTTATCAAAAACATCAAAGGGTATGACATTAATTGAGATGACAGCGGTTGTTGTAGTCACTAGTATTATTGCCTTGGGAATGACTATGGGGACTCAAGGCGTTTTATTGCATTATCAATCTGACCATGTCAGACAAGATTTAAGACAATATGGAAGCAATGTGATGCGAGAAGTGGTCAAAGAGCTGAACCAGGCACAAAAAGTCGAAGTTGATGGTCTCAATGGCTTCTCAAGATTAAAACTATTTAAGTTCTATAATGACCTTACACCATCGATGGTTATATCCTGTCATCAAACTAATGGAGTTCAGTTCAATTATGCTGTTCCATTAGATGGAACTCTAAAATTTCCTAATTTTGGAGCATTTAGGAGTAATGGACAAAGGAGTATTTGGATAAAAGATTTTGTTGTAAATAGTGAGCCAAGCTCTAGGCCTGGTTTAACAGCTTTTAAGCAGTCTTATTTACACCTTGAGTTAACCTTGTCAATGGATCAAGACGTATTTACGAATGGTCAGACTACTTCCGAAGATCATTACTTTCACAGAGGGGTATTTTTAGGGCAATCCTTTATTATGAAAAAACTTACAAATGACCAGTCTCAGATTTCATAATAGAGGGAGTGCTGCTCCACTAGCAATGTTGTTTACTTTGGTGAGCATGGTCTTTACCGCTGCGTATCTTAAAAGTTCATTTAATTTATCTGTTTTAGAAGAGTATAGATATGCTGAACACCGTGCTCTTTACGCTGCTGAGGCGGGGTTAAATGAGGTCGGCGTTGTGATTTTACCTCAACTGGTTACTGAAGATACATTATTATACCCTGAAGGAAAAAATTATGGTAAAAATGAGTATGGTTCTCCTATTGGTAAGTATAAAAACATCTATGCTCGAACAGAATTAGAGCAAAATTCTACCAGAAAATTATATTACGTATACTCAACTGGTGAAGCGACTCCTATTACTAGTTTCGGGGATAAAGTAGACCCTATTGAACGTACAGTATTCATGACAATGCAGGCTCAAGGCTTTGAAGATTTTATGTATTTTACAAATGAAGAAAAGCCTATTGGCCCTGGGAATACTGGGACCGTGAACTTCGGTACAAATGATCAACTCGAAGGCAGGGTTCATACAAATGGAGACATGGTCTTTAGTAGTTATGGATGTCCTGAATTCTCAGGCTCTGTTACAATTACGAATGAAGCAGTTGATAACGGTGGTGGCATAGGTTCGTGGGGCGCCTGCGATGAAGGTGTCTTTGAGCAAAATATTGATGGTGAATCAGTTAACATACTTGACACTATAGCCACGATTACATTTCCACCTGAAAACTCTGCTCAGCTAGTTAGGGCAAATGCTGACTATGTGTTTGATGCTGATAATATGCTTTTTCGAACTGGTAAAAAAGATACTTTGGTAATGACAGAAATTAACTTTACTCCAAGTGGTTTTTGGGCATCTCAATGGTGGTACAACATTCCACCCATTGGTGGACCGCCAAATGAGTTTGATTATATCTGGGACGGATTAAGTACAGCATTAAATGTGAATGTTTCTGGCGTTCATTTTGGTCCAGATAACGCCTTTATACCTGGAGTGGGTTATCAAGGTACTTTCATCATCCTCAGTGCGTTGGATGCATCTGGAGAAAATATTAGAGCAACCCTTATTAGTTCCATTAGCGCTGGTGATGTTTTGAGGATGGCAAATCCGGATATTTCTAAATCTGTTTCATTTGCAGTGATAAACGACCCAATTCCAATTGGTGAAGACCGTGTAATGATTCAAATAAATTCCGAATCAATTAACTTCGTTTCTGCTTCAGGAGAAGGTTTTACTGATGGAGAAGCTATCACGTTGGTAAATACGAGTGCTTCTTCAGGTTTAGCTGAAGATGTTGAATGGAACGATTTTAAATATTACCATGATCATGAAGATGATGGTTCAGAGTATTGTCCTCCTGGTGGAAGACATCATTTTGATTTTGACTATTGGAACGCAGGCGGTTTGAATGGTTTGAATTGTGATATCTTTTCTTGCCCTGATCAAATCTACAATAGTGATTATGTTTATATGCAGCGACTATTTTATCCCTATTCTGGCCCATCAGTTATCTATGTTAAAGGTGGTCAAGTGTTAGTTCGGGGGCAAGTAGGAGGGCAGTATACTATTGTTACCGATGATTATACGGAATATAGACGACATGATAATCAAAGTATTGTAGACCGGGTGTGGGGAAATATCTGGCTTATCGACGATTTAGTCTATGCTGATTCATATGCCAATGGAGCTATTGTTCATCCAGATGATGGAGGTACTCAAAATGTTATGGGTCTAGTTGCTGGCGGCAGTGTAATCGTTGCAAACACTCGACCTAATGGTGCCAGAGGACAGCTTTATGATTCTGATATTAAAATTAATGCTTCAATAATGGCGCTTTATGGTGGATTTATTTCTCATTATTGGCAAAATACCCTTACTGCATACCATGATTGGAATGATAATTTGTCGTATGGTTATATTGCTGATGGCAGAGGGGGTCATAGAAATAATTTTAGATCTCAAGAAAGTAATGGTCTCTATACAAACACGAATGATAAGCGCGGGGTTATCCACTTATGGGGTTCTATTGTGCAGCAAAAAAGAGGATATTTGCTAAGAAATTACCCTGGACCATACAATGTGTCTCCTGGCGTGGGTTATGATAAAAATTTTCATTATGATTGGAATTTGCGCATGAATCCTCCTCCTTATTATCCAGATCAGGTTGATGTGAATAATAACGTAATACTCAAGATGGCATCCTATGGTGAGCTAGGCGATGATAGTTAATACGTTGAAAGGAGACGGCTAGTGTTAGTTGGATTAGATATTGGAAGGCAATATATCAAAATTGTTGCAATGAACAAGACTAAAGACGGTTATAAGTTATTAGATGCTGGTCAAAGGTTAGTACCTGAACCTAATCAAGCTTTTGATCCAGATAAGATTGATACACACCATTGGGTTATGGCTATAAAAGAATTGTTAAAACAGCAAAATTTGAATCCAAAAAAAATTAAATTAATTGCAACAGGTATTAGCGGTGCATCTGCAAGTGTTAAGCAAATTACTACAATGGAAATGCCAGCAGAGGAGTTGGAATCTGCGATGACGTTTGAAGCAAGAAAGCACATTCCTATGGACGGAACTGATGCCGTAATCGATTATCAAATATTAGGTTCAAATGAAAAAGAAGTTGATAAGATAGATGTAAGTCTCGTTGCTTGTACAAAAGGAGTATTAACGTCTCATATTGATTTGCTAAAAGAAAGCGGTTTAAAGCCAGGTGTGATAGATGCGGATCCAATCGCAATTACAAATTCATTTACGTATTTAAAAGATATGCCATCTGAAGGTTTAGCCGTTATTTTAGACATAGGAGCTTTGTCATCGAGTCTAATTGTTTGGGGTAACGGGCAGCAATATTTTACTAGGGATTTGCCTATTGGTGGTCATCAGTTTGTTAAAGAAATTGTTGACAAAAAAGATATTAGCTATACGGAGGCTCAAGATATTCTTTTTAAAGAGGGTGTTGCTTCAATTATAAAAAATGAAGCAAATGAAGATAAGACTACTCTGGGTGTTGCGGAAAGATCGGTTTATGATAATCTTATTGAAGATCTTCGAAGAAGTTTAAGGTTTTATGCTAAGCAAACTGGGCAGAGCTTTTTCTTGAAAATATTATTGACAGGAGGAGCGGCCGGAACGCCAGGTCTAGCCGGACTAATAAGCTCAAAACTAAATATAGATTGTGATATTTTGAATCCATTCGATGGTTTTGATGGTGCTGACTCTTTGAATCAGGAAACCCCCAGCCAATATGTTCTTGCTATGGGATTATGTATTCGAGCAGGTATGGAATAATGAAAACCTATATTAAAATTAATTTAAATAAAGCTGAGAGTTCAGAGGTTCTTAAGGAAAGGGTTCTTGAACGTACTAGATGGGTTGTTTTTGGAATTTTGATATTTAGTTTAGTATTTATCAATATTAGAGTATTTATGATTGGGTTTGGATATAACTCAGTAATTGATAAAAAGAAAAATCAAATTGTTCAACTAGAAAATCAAATTAAGCAGCTGCAATCTAAAGGTAAAAATTTATCCAAGAATGATATTATGTCCTTTGCTGACCTAGAGCAAGATAGATTCCTCTGGGCGAAGAATATGGAATTATTAGGCAAAATGACTCCTGATGATATGGCAATAACTGGAATGAAGTTTAAAAGGGACAAATTAACGATTAAAGGAATCGCTTTAACTTTTGAAGATAGAAAAGATTTCGAAATTATAGATGAATATGTCCAAACATTGAGAAGTAATAAAGAATTTTCAGAGAATTTTTCTCGGATTAAATATGTTGGTCATCAAAAGGTAAATATTCGTGGACAAAATATTATTCGTTTTGAAGTGATTGCCTCAATCAAAAAAGGTGGTAGTAAGGTATATTCATAATATGGCGGAAAAAAGAAATATCATTTTATTTGGTGCGATAATTATTTTGACTTTTACCTATTGGGTCAGTTCTTCATTTTTTATTGGTGAAAAGCCATTTAAAATAAAACTCTTAGAACAAGAAGAAACTGAGCTAAATGAAAACTTAATCAGTGCCCAAATCCTCGCAAGTAAGCTTGATCGAGTTTACACTCTTTTCCAGGAAAACCTAGCGTTGTCTCAACAAGACTCATTAGCTGAAGATGCTAGTCTGCCTTTTTTAAATACACTAACTGATATTTTAGACGATCTAGATATACAGCTATTGGGCATAAAGCCTAAGGATAGGGTAAGTAAAGGAGATTATTACAAATCTCCATATGTTATTACGATTGAGTGTAGTTATGATGAGTTTGGAAAGTTTTTAGCAGAAATTGAGCGATCGCCTAGACTAATAACTTTAAATGAGTATGAGGTCAAAAATGGTATTGAACGAGTTAAGACGAATGTTTCAGAAGACGATTTGTTAGAGCAGGTGTTTGAGCTTAACCTTGCTACAATCACATTAGTAAAATCTAGGTCAAAAGGTTAATTATGAGTGAACGATCACTTACTATTTGGAAGCTTTTAATAACATTTGCAATTCTTTCGATTGTCGCTGGTGGATTTAGTTTGTATCCCAAAAATAAAAAATACCGAAAAATTATAGCTAAATCTTCTAGAACTTTTGGAACTGATAAAGATTTAGAAAATGTAATTGAATATTTAGAAGAACGCTTAGAGCAAAGAGGATATTATCAATTTTCATTAGAAAAACAGCCTATGCGACTTACAAATGTCCTAACCTTAGCTGATGGTAGCGGGCCGAGCAGTAGAAGAAGTCGTAGTGCTTTAAGAATAGCGATGATATACCAAAGTCAGAATAAGTTTCAGGCCCAATTGAATTATAGAGGGAATATTTATAATGCCACTAATGGTGAAAATATTCCAAGCTTAGGAACAGTTGTTCATATTGATGAAAAGCAGGTGATTATTAAAAGAGAAAATAAAATCTTTTCTTACCCTGCTCCAGGAACTGACAGACAAAATGCTCTAGAAATTAGTGCGGAAGATTTTAAACGAGGTAAGATTTAATGAAAGGTGAACAGTAATATGCAGTCCTTAAGAAAATTTATCATTTACACATCATTATCCATTTTGACGGTTTTTGGTCAAGAATCTGGCGCTTTAGGCGGAAGTCCAGAGAAAACAAAAGATCTTAATTTGGTTACAGTCCACGCAGAGGATGCTCATTTACCGAGTATTCTTGCAATACTTGCAAAAGAAAGTGGTTACAATATTGTCACTGATCCCAATGTAAACAGGCAAGAAAAGATATCTATTCATTTAGATGACGTTCCTATAGAACAGGCGATTAATTTGGTTGTTCGCGCAGTTGGATTGAGTTACGAAGTTGTTGGTAATTCATTTTTAATTGCTGATCCAAAAAAATTAAAGGAAGAGGTCGGGGTTACATCTTATGTTATTGAATTAAAATATGCTTCTGCTCAGGAAATAAAGTCTATGCTGCAGGATATATCTGATCAAATTCAGGTCGATATATCAGGGAATAAACTTTTGGTAAATGCTTCTCCTAAAAAAATCGCAGAGATTCAAGAGGTCGTCAAGCAAATCGACATTCCTGCTATTCAAATTATGTTAGAAACTCGTTTAATTGAAGTTGCGGCAGACAATGAAGAGCAACTTGGCATTGATTGGTCAAGACTTTCAAAGTTTACGACCATTTTAGCAGAGAATGCTTTAGATGAGACAACAGGTGGATCTGTGGTCCCAGATGATCAGACTATTGGTCAAAGGCCAACAACAATGCCTTTTGACCCGCTTAAATCAGATTTGAATGATGGCAGTCAAATCTTGCCTAGATATTTTAGTCGGCAAATGACAGCTTTTGATATAACTCTAGATATGTTAATGAAAGCAAATCAAGCAGAAGTCTTAGCTGATTCAAGGCTTACAACACTTAACGGTAGAGAGGCTTCTATTAAGCTCGTTGATATTGTTCCATATATTCTTAGTTCTGGGGGTGTGGGCGGTCAGGTCCAAGTGCAAAGAGAAGAAGTTGGTATTAAACTAGAGATTAATCCTACTGTAAACACTGATGGTTTTATCACCGTTAAAGTTGAGCCAGAAGTTTCTACAATTTTTGAATTTATTGGTCCTGACAATAATATTCCGCGTGTAAAAAGTAGAAAATCATCAACTACTATTAGAGTTAAGGATGGTGAAAGTATTATTATTGGTGGTTTGTTAAGCAATGATAGAAAACAAACCTTATACAAAGTTCCAATATTGCACAAGATTCCTTGGTTTGGTGAAAAAATATTCACGAGTAAAAACCTTGTTGAAAGGAAAACGGATTTGATTATACAGATAACACCTAGGATTGTAGTCGACAACTATACTGGTATCATGAAAACCAATCGAATGAGATCATTTGAAAAAAACCTACTTGGAAAAAGTGAAGATGGTACTGCAAAGAACTCAGAGCTCGGAGCGGTGGAATTAGAAAATACGTCTACATACGAGGGAATTTGGAATGACACTTCTTCGTTACCAGAACAAATTGAATCAGACGAAGAATAAAAGGAGCCTGATATGATAATAAATACATTTAAATATATTTTAGTTAGTTTTTCAATTATTTTAGTTTTTTCATCTTTGAGTTGTGATGATCGTAAAGTGAATGCTTTAGTCGCAGAAGATGGCTTAACGCTTGCTTTTATTGAAGCGCAACCTG
>JABGWJ010000006.1 GCA_018645565.1 bacterium
GCAGGTAATTCGTATTATTCCACGGATGGAATCAATTTTAGTGACGTTTTATCATCATACGGAAATGCCAATATTAGAGCGAAGATAAGCACAGATAGGTTTTTAGCTCTTAATGACAAACCGGTTATGCCAAAGAATATTAAGCTCTTTAGTAATTTCCCAAACCCTTTTAACCCGGTAACTAACATTAGTTACAACCTTTCCTCAAAAGGAAAGGTAAAGGTTACCATACATGATATGTTGGGGAGACTCGTCACGACGCTAATAGATAGAAGTCAAAACGCTGGATTTAATTCTATCACTTGGAATGGGACAAATATTAAAAATGAATTAGTAGCTGGAGGAGTTTATATCTATACAATTCAGTTTGATAAAAGTGCTATTTCTAAAAAAATGGTTCTGTTAAAGTAGATATTTAAAAAGAAAATCTAATTTTCTATTTGCTGCATGGTAACCCATCGGTATATATATCCTGAAGTATTCCATTATTATCTTCTATCGATACAATTGTCCCTTCTATTTTTGATTCTAATTTTTGAAAAATAGAAACCAGTTTTTGATCTAATCTATCAAATTTTTTATTTAATTGGATAATAGCAACATTATCATTTGAGCTTAAATTTATATTAGGGTCTTCATTAAAAGACTTCGACATAGACTTTCCAAGTATATCTATTTCAGATTGTAATGACTCTAGTTCTTTCAATTGATCTTTTATTTGTTTATCAATAGTAGTTTGGCCCATAAATACCAAAATTGATGCTATCGCTACGCTACCGGTGATTATACCTTGAAAATATGATTTCATTTAAAACTCCTTAATTAATAATTAAAAAATTAAATATGAGTAAACTTAACTTTCTATATTAAATAAATTCTTATGAATTTTTATTGTGTTTCATTTCAGTATGCGAAACTTTCATATTTAGAATAATGAATAGACTAAAAAAATTGTTTGTTAAAAATGAACTATTCGCTGACTTCAGTCTCGTCATTGCGGTTATAGGGGTTATAGCACTTATCCCTTATGAAAACGATAATGTGGTGCCATTTCTCATTTGTGCTTGGCTTTTTATCACTATTGCTAAAAGCTATAGTGACAAAAAAATCAATAAAGATTAACTTTTTTAAAAAATTATAAACATCCATTCTTATTTACGAAAACAAAAATAAAAATATGAAAAAATCATTTAAAATATTAGCTCAGTTATCTCACTTTATTACAATGCTTTTTGGTATAGCGTTGGGCCTAACTCTTAGCATATTATATCAGCATTACTACGGTCTTTTTATTGTTGAATTAACACCTATGATTGTCCTAATAGTTTTAATCAGCGTTGGCTTAAGAGCTTATTCTATTTTTCTATGGAAAAAAGGTAATTACGATTTATAAATTTTGATAAAGACCTTTAAATTCTCTCGTGTTAAATAATCAAATAAAAAGCTTTGCAAGTGCTTGTCATCTTTCAAAAAGCATGATAGATAAGTCTACCTACATTATAACTCTATTAGAAGATGCTTCTAGTGGCTTAAACAAAGAAAAGCATGATCAATTAATTGAATGTATGAGCACAATGATTTCTGCTGGCGAAAAAATTAAAATAGCGCGATACGAAATCGTTGAAAAATTTAAATCTTGGTCTGTCGATGAATTGGGAAGAGGTATGAAGTTTATAGGCACATATTTTCATCTTTTAAACCAAGCTGAGTTAAATGAAATCATATCTATTAATAATGATAGAGACAAAGTTTCAAATAAAAATAACCCCAAAATAGACTCAATCCCTGCTTCTATAAAATACTTAAAAGAAAACTCGGTTGATTTTAAAGAAGCAATGGATATTGTGCGAAGTGTGTCCATTCATCCTACTTTTACAGCTCATCCTACAGAAACTCGAAGACAATCAATAATAAACAAACAAAAAAAACTTCTTCAAATAATTGATTTGATTTTAAATGAAGACCTAAGTGCTAGTGAGCTAGCTCGTTATGAGAACGAAGCAAAAAGATTATGTGGATTAATAATGTTGACTGATGATATACGATCTCACAGTATTTCAGTTCAAGATGAAATAAATAATACAATTAATAGTACCATTGAAGCACTTTGGGATGCTGTTCCTGATTTATTGAATGATCTTGAATTTTCTTTTTCAGAATACTACGGAGAAAAGGTTGAATTGGAAAATGTATTATCTTTTCATAGTTGGGTTGGTGGTGACAGAGATGGTAACCCGAACGTAAATAGTCAAGTGACAAAAGATGCTATGAAAAACCAAATTAGCTTAATAATTAAAAAATATTTAAATGATTTAAATATATTATTTGATGACCTAAGTATTCATGTCGAAGAAAGCATTGACCACAGTATCTTATCTAAATCGATCAAAGAAGACTTACATCTTATCAAACTAGATGAAAGCATAATAACTCGCTATAAATACGAACCTTTGAGGTTGAAAATATTATGTATTTGTAAAAAATTAGAAAAACTTAAAGAATCAATAAATAATGATTTTAAGTCCTCTTATTCTTCAACTGAATTTCGTCTTGATCTAGAAATGATTGCTGATTTTTTAAATAGTGTTCACGATGGTGGTATGCTATTAAATGGGTTAATGAAAGGTCTTTTAGTGCGATCAAAAGTCTTTGGTCTATATTATTTAAGTATTGATATACGTCAACACTCTGACATGCATGAGAAAGCAATCGCTGAAATAATGGAATTGATAAAACCTGGTACTCATTATAAAAAGATCGAAGAGCAAAAGAAATGTGAACTTCTTAATGAATTTATTAAACTTGATAATGAAGGCATAAATTCAATTAAAGGAAGCGCCTCTATCCTTGTTAAGGAAGTCCTTAGTACTTTTGAAATGATTAAAGACGCCTTCGAAATTGATCAAAAAATAATTTCCTCTTATATCGTGAGCATGACACACTCAAAAAGTGATATTCTTGAAGTTCTTTTTTTAGCAAAACTAGCCGGATTAGTCACATCCGATTTGAATAAAATTACATCGCATTTAAATATTATACCGCTGTATGAAACAATATCTGATTTAAAAAATGCACCCCTTTTGTTAAGCGAATTGATCGAAGATAGTACTTACAGATTACATTTAGAAAATAGAGACAATTTTCAAGAAATAATGCTTGGGTATTCGGATAGTAATAAAGATGGCGGTTTTGGAATGGCAAACTTTTGTTTGAATGAAAGTCAGATTGCAATTTCTAACGTGATGAAGAATAAGGATATTGATTTTAGAATTTTTCATGGTCGCGGTGGCTCAATTAGTAGAGGGGGAGGCAAAAGCAATAAAGCTATTCTAAGTCTTCCGAATGAGTGTCAGAATGGAAAGATTCGCTTTACTGAACAAGGTGAGGTGATTAATTATAGATATGGTTCTTCTAGTATTGCAAAAAGACACTTAGAACAAATAGTGAGTGCGCAGATAATTGCTTTAAGTAAAAGTAGTGAGTCCAAAGATGATCAGGTCGATATACTGCAAGAAATTTTAGATGAATCTTATAACACGTATAGAAAAAAGATTATTAGCGAAAGATGTTGGCATTTTTTACTTAAGGCAACACCAATAAATCATATTAGCAAAATTCCAATTACTTCACGTCCAGCATCGAGGAAGAAAATGGAGGAGAGTGTCCTCGGGTTTGATGATCTTAGAGCAATACCTTGGGTTTTTTCATGGACTCAAATACGATATAATTTAAGCGGCTGGTTCGGTATGGGAACGGCACTTGATAAGGCCGTAAAAGACGAGAAGAACCTTGAAGAAATGAAATCTTATTTTATGCAATCAAAATTTTTTAGGCAGTTGCTTGATAATATGTCTTTTGAAATGGCAAGGTCAAGACTAGAAATATCATTATTATATTCGAAATCAAAAGAAGAAATTTCATTTCATAATGCGGTTGAAAGTGAGTTTAACTTATTGTTAAATGCATACAAAAAAATAACAGGATATGATACGTTACTTGAGCGAAATAAGATAATAGACAGTTCGATTAGATTTCGAAATCCTTTTACAGATATTTTAAACTGTGCTCAATCAGAATTGTTAGATAGATACAGGTCTGTTAATGAAAAAAATGTGGAATTAGACAATGCTATATTTCTCAGCATTAATCACATTGCTGCTGCAATGCAAACAACAGGCTAAAAAAAAATCTTATTGTAAAAGGACGTATGGTTCAAAGAAGAAAAAGGCACTCACAAGCAATACGTTCATCGCTTAAAATTTCAACAGTTGAAGGTTCCTGGTGGGCGGTAATGTATGGTGCTGTTGAAACCTACTTCGGCGCGTTCTTTGAATATTTAAAATACACTAGTTTTGAGATTTCAATTTTGTCGACTTTTCCTATATTTTTCGGAGCATTATTTCAAAATATGACAGGCTGGTTTTATGATATTTTGAGATCAAGAAAAAAGCTTTTGATCATATTAAAATCGATTCAAACTATTACAATCCCTTTGATTTTTTTTGCTGGATATTCTTCTGGTAATTATTTTTTACTGCTCTGTTTTATTTGTGCTTACTATGCATTGGCTATGTCACAGATGTCCCCATGGACTTCTTGGATGGGTTATCTTGTTCCAGGAAGATTAAGAGGTCGTTATTTCGGTAACCGCTCACAAGTTGTAAGAATTTTTATGCTTATATCATCTCTTTTAGCAGGTGCTATTTTAAATTCATTTAAAGACTCAAATCTATTTAATGGTTTCGCATTGATTTTTTGTATCGGCATAATAGCAAATTTTGGATGTATTTTTTATCTAAAAAGACAATATGAGCCTGAAGATACTGTTGATGATGAAGAAAGTAAAGTTGATGATAGTGCAGGTACATTGACTGGAAAATTAAAACGTTTCATAACCTATGACTCTCTTTCTGAATTTTCTTTCCACGTATCTGGCCCCTTAATGATGGTTTATTGGTTAAGGGATCTTCAGTTCAATTATATTGAACTAGCTATTCTGATAAATGTTAGTCAAATACTTGGTCTTTTTAGTATGCGTTATTGGGGTAAAAGAATTGATAGCACTGGATCCTACAATGCTATACGCTTCACAAGTTTTTGGATCGCCATTTTTCCTTTATTTTGGGTCGGTTTATTTTATTTGCCAAAAGAATTATCCTTGCCAGGTGCTATTGTTATCGCGTCCATGGCTTCTTTAATGTTCAGTGGGAGAGCGCTTGCTCTTGATAATCGTCTTTATGAGCACATGGAAAATAAAAAAATGATTAAAGTAACTTCTAAAAGAATATTTTTCAGAGGATTATCTATTTTTATTGGTGGACTAATAGGTGGAATTTTAACTCGGGAAGAGATAAACCTTGTTAGTATTACCTATATAGATAATGTAATTCATTTTGTGATGATTTTTTCAGCAATATTAAGACTCATCGTTTGGGGCGTTTTCCTTCGTTCGAGAAATTCTCAGATATAAAATAAATAATTGATACTATTTTTTATTTATCATTTCCATTAAAATGCGATTCTTTGATGCCGCCCAAGAGCAAATTAAACACTCATTTAGATTGTGACCTCTGGCAGGGCAATGTTCTCTTCCAAAAAATATAATTTGCAAGTGTCTTCTGTTCCATACTTTTTCAGGCCACAACTTTTTTAGGTCTAATTCGGTTTTTTCTACATTCTTCCCATTTGACAAACCCCATCTAGCAGCAAGGCGATGTATGTGGGTATCAACAGGGAAAGCAGGAACATTAAACCACTGAGACATTACCACGCTGGCAGTCTTATGACCAACTCCTGCAAGGCTTTCAAGGTATGTCCAGTCTTCTTTTACGCCACCACCTTCAATTAGTTGAAAGGCCATTTTATGAAGATTTTTTGCTTTAGTCGGAGCTAATCCAATCTCTTTGATGATATTTTGGATTGTATCTACATCTAGTTTTGACATTTTTTCAGGTGTATCAGCAACCTCAAAAAGAACCGGAGTGACCTCATTTACTTTTTTATCTGTTGTCTGAGCGGATAACATAACGGCAACTAAAAGAGTGTATGCGCTACTATGATCAAGAGGAATTGGGGTGGTAGGGTAAAGTTCTTCAAGTGTTTCACCAATAATAATTGCTTTGTCTTTTCGTTTCATAGTTCGATTATTTCTTCAATATTTTATTTATAAAGCTAGTAATAAATAATATTAATCAATTATCTATGTTAATTAATATTGCACATCTAATGATTTCAAAATACATATAAAAATGGACAGAGTAGAAACAGTTATTATTGGTGCTGGAGTTTCAGGCCTGGCTTGCGCATCTATCTTAGAAAAACACAAAAAAGAATATTTGATTGTAGAAAAAACGAACCGAGTTGGTGGTAGGGTAGGATCTATTTATGAGAATGATTACATATTTGATGTTGGTTTTCAGGTCTATAATACTGCGTATAAAGAGTCTAGCCGATTTTTAGATTTAAAAAATATCGATTTGCAATTATTTAAGCCGGGATCCATAATACATGATGGGACAAAGTTTCATATGGTCTCAGATCCATTTAGAGATCCTAAAAATTTATTTAGCAGTCTTTTTTCTTCGCTATCGAGCTTTTCAGACAAACTTAAAGTTTTACTCCTGATATTTGAATTATCGAATTACAGAATCGAGAATGACATTTCTTCTGACGTCACGACGCTAGATTATTTAAAACAGCGAAAATTTTCTGAGAAATTTATAGAACTCTTTTTTTACCCTTTCTTCTCTGGTATATTTTTAGAAAAAGATTTAAATACTTCTTCAAAATTTTTTAAATACGTTTTCTCAAATTTTAGTAAGGGGATGGCTTGTATTCCGAAAAATGGCATGCAAAAAATACCTGATTCAATCTCGAATAATATAAATGAAAAAAATATTTTATTTGATCATGCACTAATTAAAGTTGGCGATAGTAAGGTCTTATCTTTCAGTAATAATATTAATATAAAAGCGGATAATATTGTTTTTACAGGAGGTAGTGAGAAGTTAATTAAAATAAAATCTGCAGAATATAATTCTGTATGTAATTTATATTTTGAAACTGATATTGATATAGTAAATGGAAAATATATACATTTGTTTCCAAAGGATGACTTGATCAATAATATTGCAATTTTAAATAAAGTCAGTCCTTCTTATTGCGCATCAAATAATCTTCTTTCTATATCGATTCTTGGCGATTATTCTACTTTAGATATACCGTTTAATGCGATTAAAAAGAGATTGTCGAACTATTTTGGTGGTTCAGAATCAAACTATGACCTGGTAAAGCGCTTTGATATAAAAAGAGCCACAATCAATCAAAATAAAGATTTCTTTAAACAACGGAATTCTTTTTACGACGACGGTATTATTGTTTCTGGACAGAATACTGTTAATGGAAGCATCGAAGGTGCAATATGCTCAGGTTTGAACGCATCTAATTATATAATTACAAAATAAATATGATCGAAACACCTGACTTCAATTTATCTTTTGAACCATTAATTTTTCAAAACACAGAAATTTTAATTCTTGGATCATTACCTGGAAGAAAATCTATTGAATTAAATCAATATTATGGTCACTCAAGGAACAGAATATGGAGTATTCTTTCTTACTTAAAAGAAAAGGAAACACCAATAAATTATAATGATAAAAAGGTTTTTTTAAATTCATTAAAAATTGGCCTCTGGGATGTAGCCAAGAGCGCGATTCGAAAAGGAAGTCTTGATAGTAATATTAAAGATGAAAGACCAAATAATATTGATTTGTTAACAAAAACCAATCCTTCAATAAGAATAATAGGTTTTAATGGGAAAAAATCCGAACAAATGTTTTATAAATTTTTCAAACTAAACCCAAATATTAAATATGTCTCATTGCCAAGCTCAAGTCCCGCAAATATGGCGATAAACTTTGAAAATATTTGCAAAAAGTGGTCTCAGCTTTTTTTATAAAAATAATACAGAATGCTTAATGATTTAATTAAAAACGTAGTTTTAGTTGGTTTTATTTGTCTAGTACAATTTTGTTGTCAGTCAAATAGTTCTACTAACTTGACCAAAGATTATCAATGCGAAGAGCTTAAAGAGCCTCCTTTTAATGGTACTATATTTATTGATAGCGAAATAGTCACGCCAGAAGATATTTCTACTTTTGTCAGATTATCCTATAATGGAAGAAAAGAAAGAGTGATGTTCGATAGAAGAGTAGCTGATTGGATTACTATTCAGCCATATTTATTTCCAGCTATTTATGATGATAGTATTCAAATTGAAATTCAAGTAAATCCTGAATTTGGTTCTTATCAAAAGGCAATGATTCAGGCTGAAAAATTTGCTCCTGTTATTGGACAGTTGCCAACTGAACTTAGAAAGGATGTCAAAACAGTCTGGATTCATCGAGGAGACTTTCCTTTTGGTGGCGGTAATAATAATCTACTAATTCATACAGACTATTCGGTGAAAAATTATGAAGATCAAGGTATTCTTGAAGAAACGCTTATACATGAAGCAGCCCATACCTCGCTTGACCAATATCATTCAAAGGATAGTTTATGGCTAATCGCTCAAGAAAAAGATTGTGGGTTTATTTCTTCATACGCTCAAGATCATCCATCTCGTGAAGATATTGCTGAAAGCTATCTTCCTTATTTCGCTGTAAGATTTAGGGCCGATAGAATCTCATCAAGTTTGAAACAAAAAATTGAGTTATCTATGCCAAACAGAATTAAATATTTTGATGATCAAAACTATGATATGTACCCTGTCTTAAAATAATTTATGTATCAAATAGAAAAATATATTTTTTAACTCTTTTAATTTTGGCCAAACGTATATGATACGTATGTTTTGTTTCGTTTTTAATAAAAAATATTTACAAAAGAGGTGAAAATGTCTCAAGATAGAGTTTATATAAATCAATGTTCCCTTAGAGAAAAGACTTTTGATAATGGCGGTAGTTTAATAAATGCTGCTTTTAAAGTAAGCGAGTTACAAGAACATGTAGATGAAAATGGCTGGGTCAATATCGTCATAGCAAAAAGAAGAGAAGTATCAGAAAAAGGCGCTACTCATTATGCTTACAAAAGTGAATACCAGCGACAAAATTCTCCACAACCCTCTGCGCAGGATCCACAAATGAGTCCTGTACCGTCGCAGCAAGAGCCAACGCCAAATCCAATTGAGGATGACGATTTGCCCTTTTAATTTGGATTAAGGTAATAGTAGTATAATCATCTTTATTTCTTTATCGCTTACTTTTTACATCGATTTTTGAATTTTTGTAAAAAGTAAGCGTACTGACCTGCTTTTTTTAATTAAATATATTTTATTAATATGTTTTAGTATTATATTTTTTCTCCACCTGCCTTAGTATTCAAACCAATTCCTGTATTTTTAATTTTATGAACCATTATATAATTATATCATGTCTATTTATTTGTAGTTGTGCTTCTACTATACACGACGAATATGAGTTAAGGTTAGAAGCTATTACAAAAGAATTACATAGGACAAAACTAATTGCAAAAAATGCTGTTGGTCGAATAAGTAAATTAGAGAATAAATTATCTGAAAGTATTATCGAGAGAGACCGCTTATTAGTAGAACATAAAAACGAAACCTCTTTACTGAGAGCCTCTGATGCATTTCACAAGGGCAATAATGCACTTTTAACAAAAAATTATAATAAGGCAATAATATATTATAAGAAAACAATTGAGTTGAGACCAGCAGATGCACATGCTTTTAATAATCTCGGAAATGCCTACAAAGAAATTCAAAATTATCCTCTAGCAATTAAGGCATATCGTAACGCTATTTTGCACAAGCCTGATTATGCTAGCGCTCACTACAACCTTGGAATCGTATACCAAAAAAATAATAATTTTGACGTCGCACTAGATTCTTACAGGAAAGCTGCTCGATTAGCTCATTCAGGAGGACAGAAATGGCTAAAAGAAAGTGGTTTCCATTGGTAAATTATTGATGATTGATGTGGACGTAGAAATTAGACCTCTTGTAAATTTTATTAATAATCTTGAGGGAGTTACAACGTATGGTTCTTGTCAGGGACATGATGATGGTGGGAAAAGCGGTAAGTGGCTTTACCCATACATAAAATTTAAATGCATAAATAATAGGTCTCTTGGGTTGATTGCTGGAATTGAAAATGCATACGCTAACCTAGATGATCTCCAAAAATTAAATAATTTTAATCCTAACGAACTTTACCAACCAGAATTAAAAGCAATGTGGACAACAGAAGTAGTCTCAAACATTGATTATAATAGCATTGGAAATACAGAAGATGATGAGTACGCATTGTTTGTCTTAAGGGCTGACTCGAACAGTTATAATTACCCTTCAGAAGTATATGAAGATTTTACCACTATCACAAAATGGTATGAGATGCAGATGGTTTCTAAATGATATTTATACTTTAATTATGTCGAGAGTAATAAGGGAAAATATTTTTAAAGTACTTATATTCGGATTATTAATATTTATTACATTTAGTGATCCATTGAAAGCAGAACAAAAAAACCAACCTAAAAATTACCAGCAGCTTGTAGATTTATTTAACAAGTGGAGAGAATTTGAAAGACCTCCATTGACGAGTGGTGCTCCAGATTACACATCAAAAATGTTTAATCATCGTGAAAAAGAGTTCAACTTACTTCGTAAGGAGCTTGAAAAAATGGATACCACAAACTGGTCGATCCATCATAGAGTTGATTGGAGTGTGGTCAATGCTGAAATGAATGGTTATGATTTTAATATGCGAGTTTTGAAACCGTGGGTTCGTGACCCTGCTTTTTATCAAACTATTTGGATGTATGAAAGTGACGTACCTGCTCACGAAGGTCCAGTAAATCACGCTCTCTTAGAATTTTGGCAATATGAATTCCCACTTACTGATGACAGAGCTAAAGATATGGCCTCAGAACTGGAAATCATTCCTAATCTTTTATTTCAAGCAAGAGGAAATCTTACTGGAAATGCTAAGGATCTATGGATTGCAGGAATAGAAAATTTTAAGGATCAGCAGGAGAGCATACTTAAAATAAAGAGGCAAATCGAAAAAGAGAATGGGAAACAGTTTAATAAAATTTTAAAAAAACCAATCGCTGGAGCATTAAAAGCAAATTCTGATTTCATTGATTGGTTAATATCAAAGAAATCGATTAAAGATGGCCCTTCAGGCATTGGAAAGGAAAATTACACCTGGTATCAACAAAATGTTCACCTAGTCCCTCTTTCCTGGGATGAAGAGGTCTCTTTATTAAAACGAGAACTTGATCGAGCATGGAGTTCTTTAAAAATGCAAGAGCATTTGAACAGAAATTTGCCACAAATGGTATCAGCCAAAACAAAAGATGAATTTGATAAAATGAAAGAAGATGGTGTTAAGCGTCTTATGCGATTTCTATCTGATCATGACATTATGGAGATAAAAGAGAATATGGAGCCAGCTTTAAGGGCGCATATGGGTGAATTCGTTCCTGAAGATGAAAGGAATTTCTTTTACATTGGAATGCATTATGATCCTGTTCCTTTATACACGCACTTTTATCATTGGTTCGATCTTGCGGAAGTAAGAGATAATCCTCACAAAAGTCCAATTAGAAGAGGTCCTTTATTATACAATATTTTTGATTCTAAAAGTGAAGGTATTGCAACAGGAGTTGAAGAAATGTTTATGCAATTAGGATTATATGAAGACAGTCCTAGATCAAAAGAAATTGTATGGATTATGTTAGCTCAGAGAGCTGCGAGAGGCTTGGGGTCGCTCTATGCTCACGCAAATATGATGACCATGGAAGAAGCAGGTCACGTTCATGTAAAATGGACGCCTCGCGGATGGATGGAGCGAGAGCCGCATCTTTTACAGTTTGAACAACATTTATATCTTAGGCAGCCTGGGTATGGCACTTGCTATATCACAGGTAAATACCTAATAGAAAGATTGGTTAAATCATTGTCAAAAAAATTAGAAAATGAGGATGAACAGTTTAACATAAAGTCTTTTTTAAAGTTTTATAATGATGCTGGAAACATACCCGTTGAACTCATTAAATGGGAAATGACTGGAAAGAAAAAATAAAAATTTTTATTACATAAGTGTCAAAAAAGAAATACATTACAATAATAACTAAAGAGGAAAAACATGGAAACAGGTAAAGTAAAATTCTATAATAGAGAAAAAAGATACGGTTTTGTTACCGGTGACAACGGTACAGACTACTTTTTTCATGAATCAATGCTCGTTGATGGTCAGCAAGTACGTGATGAAGACAGAGTAGAGTTTAATGCAACTGATGGAGATAGAGGCAAACAAGCAGCTGATATATCCCGTATAGATTAATTATAGTGAAGGTCCATTCATTTCGGACTTCTTCCACATTTTAGGCTATTCAGCCTAGAAAAATCCACCAAAATTATTTAGTAGATTTTTAGTGAATTAACCTATGTGCAGGGCTATTGTTCTTATTAATGTTTTTAGCATGATTTAAAAGTGTTGAAATAATGAGAAGAGTAGCCCTTTTTTTTATATTTATTTTTTTTGATAACTTAACAGCGCAATTAGATCCAAACCCTGAGAGGTTTTATCCTTCAAAGGTTGGAAGAGAATTATCTATTGAGCAATTTGTTGAGTGGGATAAAAAAAACTCCTTCTTCAAAGAAGGTGTATTATTTGTTGGTAGTTCTAGCATTAGGCTTTGGCCAACAAAGCAGTATTTTGATTACAATATTATTAATCGTGGTTTTGGCGGAGCTCATTTATCTGACATTAATCATTATTTTGATTTAATTGTTTTGAAATATAAACCAAAAATTATTTTTCTTTATGCTGGCGATAATGATATTGCAGCTAATAAAACACCAAATCGCTTCCTTAGGGACTATCAGAAATTTGTTGGACTTGTTGATGATAGCATTCCTAATTGTTCTATTATCTTCATTCCAATCAAGCCAAGTCCATCAAGGTGGAAGTATTGGGATAATATGAAAAAAGCAAACAGTCTCGTAAATGAATATATTAAAAAGTCTCCTAATCAATATTATATAGATACTGCCAGTCCAATGATTAATGATAATGGAAGGCCTAAATCAAATCTATTTATAAGCGATAGCCTACATCTGAGCACAGAAGGATATGATCTTTGGAGTAACATCGTCCATCCGCTATTAGAAGAAGTGATAACCAAAGATAAATGGAAACTATTTAATTGGTAAAATGAATAATTGATAAAAAGATAGCTTTTTATCTTAAGCGCTCTATACCTTATTGACACGTGTTAAAGTCTATTATATTAATCATACTTAAACTTTCACCATCTTCTAAAAAATGGTTTTGGGAAAAGTGGTACAATGTATTTGCAAGGAACGCTAAAAACACGAACCTAAAATTAATGAATTATGGCTTTCATTCTCCAGGCCTTGAACTGAATTTACAAGAAGAAGATGAAATCGAACGTTACCCGATTCAATTATACTCTTTTGTCGCAAATCAGGCAGATGTAAAAGACAAAAACATTTTAGAAGTTGGTTCTGGTCGAGGTGGCGGCGCATCTTTTATTGCTAGATATTTACACCCTTCGTCTGTTACTGGTATTGATATTTCAAAGGATGCTATTGAATTATGTTCAAAAATTTATAGTATCCCAAATCTTGATTTCATTGTTGGAGATTCAGAAAATATACCCTTTGCTGATAATTCATATGACATTTTAATCAATGTAGAATCTTCTCATTGTTATGGAGATATGAAAAAATTTCTTAGCGAGTCTTATAGAGTTTTAAAACCTGGTGGATTTTTTCTTTTTTGCGATTTTCGTATAAAGAGTAGCATTCAAGAACTTTATGATCTATTCAGCAGTTCAGATTTACAATTTATTGATAGGGTAGATATCACGGATAACATTATAAGCGGTCTAGATAATCTTTCTAGTTATCGTGAACAGCATATTGACGAAAGTGTACCACTTTACTTTAGAAAAATATTTAAAACATATGCAGGTATTAAAGGAACAGAAATATATAATGCCTTTTCAAGCGGCTCTATGACATATATTTGCGCTGTTTTAAAAAAATAGA
>JABGWJ010000158.1 GCA_018645565.1 bacterium
AAATAGACCTAGATTGGTTAATCACTTTAAAAATTCATTCTCTAGAGTTTCAACTTTTGATGAATTGAAAAATATTCAAGATAATAGAACTGTTTTCATTCACAATACATTGAGACCATTCAAAGTAAGTCAAAAGTTTTCAAACTCTTTATCGAAAAAAATGAAAGCGCATGAAGATCGCTTAAAATCTTCTCTGGGATTAAAAGATGATAACTTTATAATAAAATTATTATTACCGGGTGAAGCAATCTCCGGCAATGCGATGTCAATGAATTCAGACACCTTAATTTGGAAATTCGGATTAGATTCATTATTGGCTGATAACTATGATTTACATGCTAGTTCTGTGGTAACCTCAAAGAAAAAAATTCAGAAAACATCCGTTCTTTTCGTATGTTTACTTTTACTGTTTGGTATAATATTAATAAGTAAACAAAAAAAATGAACGTTATTTTAACAATATTAATACTACTCTGTTCTACATATGCAGCAGATATAAAGCCCATATATAGTGAAAAACAAATTAAAACGATTCTCGATAATAAGTATAGCTCAAATACGTCTACTTTAGAGGTACTTGGAATACATTTTTATGAAAATAAAGAAGGAATCGTTCTTCAACTAGAAATTGAATTGAACTCTAACAATATAAACTATATTTTTGAAGCAATGAATGCACTATCCGAAGTTGGACAATATTCAAAGAAGACAATTTCTAAATTCATCATACTTGCTCATAACAACGAATTAGATGTGCCTTCTAGTTATGAAAGCGATGCTAGTTGTTCCATCAAATATTTTATCAAAAGTGAAATAACTAAAAGTGCTTGGATGAAAGATTGTTTAAGTAATAGCATTACGCAAAGAAAAATAGAAAATTGGTCTACTTTTAATATGGAAAAGAGTAATGAAATCATTAATTAGCCAACTAAAAAAACATAGTCTTTATGACTTCCCAGTAAAAGACGTTTCATCAACTATTTTGAATAGTGAGATTCAAGAAAATATCATAAAAAAATATTCTCACTTTAGTAAATCTATGTATACAAGAAATAGAATATTTAGAAATGATGATTTTGAAATAATCTTATTATGCTGGCTACCGAATCAAATGGCGCCTATACATGGGCACGAGGGAGAAAAATGCTGGTTTAAAGTGATTAACGGGAACTTAAAAATTAGTAACTACTCAATTAAATCTTTAGCTCCCTTAAAACTCAGTCTTGAAGAAAAAATTACTGCATCAGAAGGCTATCTAGATGGACCAGCAGATATTCATTCAATAGAAAACTGTAGTAATAAACCTGTCATAACCCTTCACATTTATGCAAACCCTTATGACACATGTACAGTGTACAATTTAAAAGAAAAACAAATTGACAAACTGAAAATGAATTACCACAGTATTGATGGGAAATTATGCTAAAAAAATTAGCGCTTATTATATACTTGATTTCTTTACAACATTTATTTTCACAAAGCCCAAATGACCAAATAAGAAATGAAATTCACCTTGAATACATTAAAGACATAAAGCTTTTTCATAGTCCACCTGAACCACTTTTTATTGGACGCCCATTTGAATTGTCGCTAGTGACGGAGTTAAGCGAATCAATAATTATATCTGTGCTCCTATTTTTCAAAACTGATAGCATGAAAACATATAGAGAAATTCTTCTTGATGGAGAAAGTGGGCTTTATAAATATAAGGTTAACATAAAAGATTTTCCTGGCAACTCAATCGATTATTTTTTTGCTGTGCGAACGACAGATGGTAAAATCTATGGAGCGCCGGTAAATAAAGAAAATATTTTAGTGCCCATTCAAAAAAACTTCATTGATCCAGTACAATATTACGAGCAAAAAAAACGATTGAACCAATGAAGACTATTCTAGATAAATTGAATGAACTAAAACTTTCTTTAGAAAAGCATAATTATCACTATTACGTTTTAGATAATCCAATTATTTCCGACAAAGAATGGGATGACCTATTTAAAAAACTACAAAAATTAGAGGACGAAAACCCTACTTTAATAGATAAAGACTCACCAACTCAGAGAGTTGGTGCAAAACCACTAGCAGGGTTTGAAACTGTAGCACACCGCACACCAATGCTTTCTCTTTCAAATGCGATGGATAATGAAGAACTATCTTTATTCAACGACAGAATTAAAAAACTGTTAGAGACAGAATCAAAAATCGAATATATGGCAGAACCTAAGCTAGATGGTATTGGTGTCGAATTAATATACCAAAATGGTATTTTCATAAAGGGTTTAACACGAGGTAATGGTTTTGAGGGTGAAGACATAACTCAAAACCTTCGAACAATTAAATCTATGCCCTTGAAACTTTTAGGCTCTGATTTTCCAAGTTTATTAGAAGTCCGAGGCGAAGTCTTCATAAAAAAAAATGAATTTAACGATTTAAATAAATATCAAATAGAGCAAGGCTTACAAGTTTTTGCAAACCCTAGAAATGCCGCTGCAGGAAGTTTGAGGCAACTAGATGCGAAGATAACTTCTAAAAGACCATTATCTCTAAATTGTTATGAACCAGGTGTCATTAAAGGAAAAGACTATCAAACTCATGAGGATTTTTTAATTCATATTAAAAGCCTTGGCCTACCTGTAAACAAAATGATAAAAAAAGTTACTGGAACTAAAAGTATAATAAACTATCATAATGCTCTAGAATTAAATCGAAATAATCTTAATTATGAAATTGATGGTACTGTTTTTAAACTCAATAAATATATTGAGCGGGAGAAAGCAGGTTCAAGAAGTAGGTCACCACGCTGGGCCATCGCTGGGAAGTTTAAGGCTCAACAAGTAACTAGTAAAATAATTAATATATCTGTGCAAGTGGGTAGAACTGGCGCTTTGACTCCCGTTGCGAAAGTAAAACCTGTTTATGTATCAGGTGTAACCGTCACTAATATTACTTTGCATAATCAAGATGAAATAAATAGAAAAGATATTAGGATTGGTGATAGCGTTCTAATTGAAAGGTCTGGGGACGTTATCCCAAAAATTGTAAAGGTAGTAAGTCGTGAAAATGAAAACTCCCCAAAATTTCAAATCGACTCATCGTGCCCAACATGTTCTCAACCATCAGTAAAATTAAAAGATGAAGCGATAACAAGGTGCCTAAATCCTAGTTGCGCCGCAAAACTCAAAGGAAGAATCCAACATTTCTGCTCAAAGTTGGCAATGAATATTGAGGGACTCGGTGTAAAAATTATTGAACAACTAATTGATAGCCAGTTAATTAAAAGGATTGATGAAATTTTTACAATTGATAAAGAAAAATTATCAAAACTTGAAGGCCTAGGTAAAAAATCTGCACAAAATATAATTGAATCAATTAATGCTTCAAAAAATACATCGTTTTCTCGATTTGTATATGCCCTAGGCATTCGAAATGTTGGAGAGCACACGGCTAAAATATTAGAAAAAAAATATGAGGGAGACTTAAATAATTTTATAGAATCAACAGAAGAAGAATTAATCAATTTAGATGAAATTGGTGAAATAGTAGCTAAATCAATAGTCTCTTTCTGGAAAAATGATGAAAATAAATCCTCGGTTAAAAATTGCTTATCTAGCGGTGTCCGAATCATCAAACCTAAAAAAAGTCTTTCAAACCATCTAAGCGAAACAATTTTTGTATTTACAGGAACGCTTGAGCTAATGAATAGAAATGATGCGAAAAAAAGCGTTGAAGATGCCGGAGGAGATACAAAGAGCGCTCTAACAAAGAACACGACCCATTTAGTTGCTGGTAAAAATGCAGGTTCAAAAGTTGAAAAAGCAAAAAATATGTCCATAACTATATTATCTGAAGAAAAATTTATAGAACTATTAAAAAATAGTTAAATACTAATTTTGTATAATTACTATTAAGCTATAATACATTAATTTATGGAGTGAATATGATGAACATTGAAGAAGTAGTTGGCGATATAATACTCATAATATTAGAAGGGCATGAGCCACTTCAAAAAATCGGGATTGAAAGTGACAAAATTTTTGCTCGCGTAAAAGGTTATGATGGACACGGACTCTGGATTTACCAGCCTCATTTTAAAATTCCAAAAGCGATCTCAACAAAAAAAAATGCTACTCAAAAAGTGGAAGCATCTATATTGATTCCATGGGGGTTCATTGTTTCTATAGCTCACTTCCCTGGATCAGAAGGTTTTGATTTTCCAAGTCCTTTTGATTCAGAAATTGGATTTTAATAATCCTTTATGAGCGAATTTGCCATACAGATTAGTAATCTTAAAAAATCCTACAAAAATGTCCATGCACTAAATGGCGTAAATGTAAACATTTCTGATGGGGAATTTTTTGGATTACTGGGCCCAAATGGGGCAGGAAAAACTACGACAATCAATATTCTTACTGGCTTAGTTTTTAAGGATAGCGGTAATTGTCTTGTTTTTGGAAAAGATACAGTCGTTGATTATCGTGAGACAAGATCTAAAATAGGGATTGCAGCGCAGGAACTATCGTTGGACTGGTTTTTCAGTATTGAAAAACTATTATACTTCCAAGCTGGTTATTATGGAATTAACCGGATTGATGCTAAATCAAAAATTGATGAACTTCTAAATAAACTTGGTTTAGAAAAAAAGAAAGATTCTAAACTTCGCCAATTATCAGGAGGTATGAAAAGACGGTTTCAAATCGCAAAAGCATTAGTGCATGATCCAGATATCCTAATCCTTGATGAGCCTACTGCTGGTGTGGATGTAGAACTCCGTCATGAGCTCTGGAACTACCTTAGAGAACTTCATAGCAAAGGAAAGACTATACTCCTAACAACTCATTACATTGAGGAGGCTGAATTACTTTGCGAAAATGTATCAATCATTGACGAAGGGAAAATTTTAAAAGAAGGGTCTCCAAAACAACTAACAGAAGAACTAGGTAAATCGGGTGTTACTGTTCAATTATCAAAAAACACTAATATTAATAATTTAAAAATTTCTTCTTTAGATCAAGAATATACTGTTGAAGATTCAAGAGTTCATTTCAGTGTTAAAAATCCAGAATTAGCTATACCAAAAATAATTCAAGAACTGTCTTCAAAAGATATTGCTATCTATAGTATCAAAACTGAAACTTCTTCATTAGAAGATGTTTTTTTGAATTTGACAGGTAAGAGTATCAATGAATAAAATCAAAATTTGTTATGATTAACTGGGTTGGGTTATACACATTAACAAGTAGAGAAGTAGGCAGATTTTTTTCTGTTTATCGCCAGACAGTCATCCCAGGATTGATTTCTTCTGTTTTATATATTTTAATATTTGGATTTACCTTAGAACAAAGAATATCTGAAATTCAAGGCATATCATATACCATGTTTATTTTACCTGGTTTAATTATGATGAATACCCTTACAAATGCCTCATCTAACACCTCATCTTCAATGTTACAAATGAAACTTTTACAACAGCTTCCAGATCTTTTGACTGCTCCTCTTTCTGGCTTTGAAATTGCACTTGCTTATATTATTGGAGGTACTGTGAGAGGCATGGTTAATGGAATCTTAGTCTTGATAGTAGGTGTAGTTCTAATTGATTTGCCAGTACATGATATTGCAGGAACTTTACTTTTCATATTTCTAGTATCATGGGCATTCTCTAGTATGGGATTAGTAATGGGGCAGATTGCAGAAAGCTGGGACCAACTTGCAATGATCCAGAACTTTTTTCTAACGCCTTTAAGCTTTTTAGGTGGAGTTTTTTACTCGATTAATATGCTCCCAAGCTGGGCTCAAAGCCTTAGTTTTCTAAATCCTATTTATTATATGATAAATGGCATTAGATATACAATTTTAGAAAAAAGTGATTCCCCAGTTAGCACAAGTCTTTGGATGGCAATATTGTTAACAATATTATTTACTAGCCTAGCACTAATTATGATGCAGTCTGGTAAAAGAATTAAACAATGATTAAAAAGAGATTCTTTTTCTTTGCATTATCATACCTTTTCGCTCATAATCCAGAACAAAAAAATATTGTTTGGACTAATTTTGTTCGGCTTGGAATAGTTAGTAATACTGAAATAAATCAAACCGGTTTATCTTCTTTTTATAGAATAAAAAGGGTTAATGATAATACTTTTAGAGATTTGAGGATATATGCACATT
>JABGWJ010000159.1 GCA_018645565.1 bacterium
GGAGTATTTGAGTTAAAACATTATTTTACAGATGCAATAGAGCTTGAGAATGGAAAAATTCTTGGAACATTTGTAATTAAAAAAGAGTTACAAAATATAATTAATTCAGAAAATAAAAAGATTCCATTTAATGATGATACTTTAGTTCAGTTATTAAAGGATAAAGGTTACAAGCTTGCAAGAAGGACTGTAGCAAAATATCGAGACCAGCTAGGTGTTCCCGTAGCAAGACTTAGAAAAGAAATATAAACAGAGGAGATGTTGACATGGCAAGAAAAATAATCGTTGGTGACCAAGAGTTTACTATTCCTGATAAATTTCCAAAGAGCGGATTATCAATTGGGCTACTTTTAGTCGCATTATTCGCGGTTTGGAGTTCAGTTTATCGGGTTGAATTAGAAGAGGAAGGCGTCTTGTTGACTTTGGGTGAATATTCAGGGTTAGTACAATCGGGTATTCATTTAAAATGGCCGGCTCCAATTCAAACAGTTATAAAAATTCCTACAAAAAGAGAGCTAGAGATGGAGTTTGGGCAGCGTGGGACGACAGGATCCGACAGAAGAGTTAATCGTTCTGAAATTGAAGAGGAGTCTCTTATGCTAACGGGTGACTTGAATGTTGCTGTTGTTCCATGGAAAACGCAATATAGGATAGTTGAGCCAAGCAAGTTTTTATTTAAAGTGAAAGACCCAATTGCAACATTTCGCGATATGAATGAAGCTGTTATGCGTGAAGTTATTGGCGATAGGAGTGTTAACGAAGTTCTTACCGCTGGTCGCCAAGAGATTGCGGCAAAAATGGAAGTAAAGCTTCAAGAGATGTGTGACCAATATGAAAATGGAATAAAAATTAATAGAATTCTGCTTCAGAAAGTACTGCCTCCAAAACAGGTGCAGGATGCTTTCAATGAGGTAAATACTGCAGAGCAAGAAAAAGAGAAAATGATTAATCAAGCTTTGGGAGATTACAATCGTATTATCCCTAGAGCTAGAGGTGAAGCAGAGCAAACTGTTCAACAAGCTGAAGGTTACTCAATGGACCGTATAAATAGAGCAAAGGGTGATGCTTCGCTTTATAGTAATCTTTTAAAAGCATATAAAAAGTCACCAGAGGTGACAAAGGATAGGATTTATCTTGAAACAATGGCAAAGGTATATCCAAATGTAAAACAAAAAATAATCTTAGATAAGGAATTAGAAGGTGTCTTGCCTCTTCTTCCACTTGGTCAGGAGAGCAAATAATGGGAAAGTTAATTAGCATAATCGTTGCAGTGGGTATTTTTGCTGCAGTACTCATTTTCGGGGGAGCTTTTTATATTGTAAATGAAAGCGAGCAGGTCGTAATTACTCAGTTTGGTAAACCAGTTGGAGATCCAATAACAACCCCTGGTTTGAAAATAAAAACTCCATTTTTAGAGACAGCAAATTATTTTGATAAAAGGTTCTTAGCTTGGGATGGAGAACCGAAACAGGTCTCCACTAGAGATAAGCGTTTTATTAATATTAATACTTATGCTCGTTGGAGGATTTCAGACCCTTTGCAGTATGCAAAAAGTTTATCTGATGAATCTAGAGCTAAGAACCGGATTGGTTCTGTCCTTGAAGGCGCTACTCAAAATGCAATTGCAAAACACGATTTGATTGAGCTAGTTAGGACCACAAACAGAGACTATATAGTAAATAATGAAGATACTAATGATCAGTCGAGTAAAGAAAAAACTTTAATAAAAAGTGGAAGAGATGAGTTGACTAGAGAAATACTAGAGATCGCTAAATCAAGTACAAGCGAGCTAGGTATAGAAATTCTAGATTTCCAGTTTAAGCGAATTAATTATGTACCCGAAGTGCGGAAGAAAGTATACGAACGTATGGTTTCAGAGCGTAAGCGGATTGCAGAAGAGTTTCGTTCTCAGGGTGCAGGAGAGTCAGCTAGAATTAGCGGTCAAAAAGATAGAGACCTCAAAGAAATTACTTCAGATGCTTACAGGCGTTCTCAAGAAATCAAAGGTAAGGCAGATGCAAAGGCTGCTAATATATACGCAGCCGCCTACAATAAAGACCCTGCATTTTATCGTTTTATGAGAACTATGGAGATATATGGAGAGACTTTAGATAAAGAAACTATTTTGGTTTTAAGCACTGAGGGAGATTTCTTAAAGTATCTTGGATCTGTAAAATGAAAAACCAAAAAATAAGGTCAACTACCATATTAGGTGTGCGCTCAAAAAGAAAAGTTGCTATTGCAGGAGATGGGCAGGTTACTTTTGGAGATATGGCAATGAAACAGAAAGCTGTGAAAGTAAGAAAATTTGACAGTTCAAAAGGCGGAGTCGTTGGTGGTTTTGCTGGCGCAGCTGCAGATGCTTTAACGCTTTTTGAAAAATTTGAGCAGAAGCTTGATGAATATGAGGGAGATTTAAAAAGGTCAGTTGTTGAGATGGCAAAGGATTGGCGAATGGATAAAATGCTTCGTCATCTAGAAGCCTTGTTATTAGTAATGGATAAAAAAGATAGTTTTATCA